>CAZLYM010000226.1:0-2266 GCA_964563475.1 uncultured Pirellulaceae bacterium | reverse complement strand
CCTGAAGCCTGATTGCTGTCACTTTTCTGGTCTTGATAGCATCGTTTCAGATCGCTAACGTCCCCCGATCTATGCCGAAATCCACGCGGTTTCTCGGTTGATTTTCATGAAAAAACGGACGACCACGATGCCTACTGCCACGATGCGATTTTTCTCAGCGACCAGTTTGGTCCTGTTGATAACTGCCGCGATAGCCAGTACCGGTTGTATTAGTACGCTTTCGCAACTGATTTACGTTGTCAGAGGGACAATGGTTGATCCCCCATACAAAGGTCTGGAAGAATCGACCGTTGCTGTGGTTTGCGTTTCCGACGCGTCAGCGTACGGGCCTGATGTACTGACCACCACGATTGCTCAGGCGGTTGCCATCAAAATGCAGCACACGGGGAATGAAATCAATGTAATCCCAGCAGCAAAGGTCAACGACTGGATCGATCAAAACGGATGGGATGAACGCGATTTTGCCAAACTGGGCGAAGGCGTTGGAGCCGAAAAGGTTGTCGCGGTTGAAATCGGTGCTTACTCGATTCACGAAGGATCGACACTCTACAAGGGCCGGACGGATTTGAGTGTCACGGTTTATGACATGAGTAAAGATGGCGCCATCGATTTTCTGTACGGACCGACCGAATACTCCTTTCCCGAGAATGGGCGTCCGGCAATTCAGACCAGCGACCGTAAGTTTGAAGCGTTCTTTCTGGCGAATCTAACCGAAAATATCGCTAATCAGTTCTGCCCCTACGATCGAGTCGATCAGGTGGCTCGTGATGCGAGTTCGCTTAGTCACCTGTAGTCGATGCCGGCAGTGATTGCCAAATTCGGCGATTGCACCCCGCTCTGTACCCGTAAGTCCTGACAGCGCCCGCGGAAACCTTTATTCGAATCACAACTCGAAGCGTCTACCGGAGAATTGTTGAATTTCTCTCGGCAACGCTTCCGGCGATGAAGTTCGGGGACAGACACTATGTCCGTGCACCATGTCTGACGATTCAATCAAAAATCAAAAAAGACACTGCACTGTCCGACGATTCGCTCTAAAATCATTCTATGAAGAGGCCTCTCGGGAATTGGGGGCTCGTTTTCGTTCCACAGGTGCGGTTATGAAATTTGTCACGTTTGATCGATTCGCGTTTGTCTTTCTATTGTTGGCAGCGTCGCTGACACTGACTTTTGTCGGTACGGCGTCGTTCGGGCAGGAACCCGATTCGGATCCACCTCAAGCCAATCGGCAGACACCTCCGGGCACGTCTGGTACGAAAAAAAAGAGTAAGTTTCCTGCGCCCGAAATTGTGGAGCTTGAGACGAAGGACGGCGTGAAACTGACCTGTACTTGGTTTGCTCCCGAAGGAGCCGGGCCTCCCGCCAAGCCTGTCAAAAACGCGGCGGAAACAAAAGTTCAACCCCCGCCGGCGGGCAAGAAGACCGCTCCGTTTATCCTGTTGCATGATTGGGATCGATCCCGAGAGGACTTACTTTCTTTTGGCCGTTTTCTACAGGTTGCGGGCCATGCGGTGATCGTTCCGGATCTTCGTGGTCATGGTGGCAGTTTGACGGTCGAGGGATCGGACCGACCTATCGATCGAGAGCGAATGCGCAAGAAAGAGATGCCGTCTGTACTGGCCGATTTGGAAGCCTGCAAGAAGTTCCTGATGAGAAAGAACGACGCGGGCGTCGTGAATATCGATCTGTTAAACGTCGCTGCGGTTGGCCAGACTGCGATTCTTGCGATGCAATGGGCAGTGACTGACTGGAGTTGGACTCCAGTTGGATCAGTCAAGCAAGGGCAGGATGTGAAGTCGCTAATCCTGATCGCACCGACCCAAAAATTTAAAGGTATTTCCATCAAACCGTTCTTCAAGCACCCGCTATTTATTGGCGGCGCTGTCGAGCCGCTGCCGGTGTTGTTCGTTTACGCGGAGTCACATTCCGACTCGGTGGAAGACTCGACCAAGATTTACCAAGGGATCAAGAAAGGTCGATCACGATATGCCAAACAATGGCGTAAAATTCAAGCCGAGCAACCGGACCCGGAAGATGGTCCGCAAGATCCAGATGAAGCTGAGCAGGAAGAAGACGAGCCCAAGGTTGCTCCGCCTCCGCCCCCGATTGATCCAATGAAAACGTTTATCGATGCCCCAGTGCCTAGACGCAATGAATCCGGTTCGCAGTTGATCAGTTCGCCCAAATCACGTTCTGTATTCGCGTATATCGATCGGTACGTCAAGCGAACCGTGCTCAGTCGCCAAGCTGCCTATCCTTGGCAGAA
>CAZLYM010000225.1:0-6567 GCA_964563475.1 uncultured Pirellulaceae bacterium | reverse complement strand
AGGTTTTTCGGTTGAGTTTGCCAAAGCCGTGAGTGGGTACAAAAAAAGAGCAGCCTCCACGTTGGAGCCTGCTCTTCGAGCCTCATCCTGAGCTTATATCTGATGGATTAGAAACCAGCGTCTGAAACTGTCTCGCCACCAGCAATCGAGGACAGTCGCTTCAGCAAGTCGACTGAAATTTCCGCGTCAAGCTGATTGATGTGACCATCAGCATATGCGAAGTTCACGCCACCTGAGTGATTACTGTTGAAGGCTTGGGACGTGGTCGCTGTATCGTTCATGTCGTCCGTGTCTGCAAACCCAAATAACTCACTGTCTCTGTCGTTCAGCGGAAATACGACCGTGTTGATACCGTAAAGAATGCTGGGCGAAAACGTACCTCCTGATTCACGATCACGTGAGCCAATTGCCCAGTTTACACGGTGCCCCCTGAATTCAGCGTTGCCGTCGGTTCGCTGAAAATCTGATCTGGAAACTTCGCCAAACATTAGCGTGTTGGAAGTTCCGTCTCGTAAGTCGGTAGAAGTCTTCGAACGCCTAGTTTCATACACATAAGGAACATTTGTCTGACCCTCTGCTGCCGACTGTCGAGTCGTAGCGAAGGGAGAGAAAATTCCATCCATTGCAATCCTATTACGAGGAATAGGTGTGCCGCTGCCAGTAACCTCAGGAAGGGTGTAGTAATTGTCTTGCGCACGAGACCCATCGCTAATGTCTTCACCAGGGCCGGCGACACCGTAGTAGTGGGTGGTCGCACCGGAGTACTGGCTGTCATTGGCTAGCCGATCGTCTTGAGTTGCCGAAGGACAGTAGAAAATTTCAATTTCAGATGCAGCAACTACAAAGTTGTCTGCCGTAAGGTCTGCATCGGCCCTGGCTGTCAGATCTGTCAGCCTGTCGAATTCAGCTTGTTGCTCCAAGTTCTGCAGTAGCGCGAACAGGATGCTGGAACCGAGGTCTCCTTCAGCTCTTGTGGCGCCCATTTCAGTCGCAAGAAACCTCGTCCCTGCAGGAAATCGCTGCTTTGTTGATTCGAAGTTCAAACACGCCAAAGAGACGTTCCTGAGATTGCTTTGACAGTTCGCGTTGCGGGCCGCTTCGCGGACCTGCTGAACAGCAGGAAGTAGCATCCCTACCAGAATGCCGATGATCGCGATCACGACGAGTAGTTCTACCAAGGTAAATCCAGTACGGCGGCTTGTTTGCCTGTAGGACATCAGATGTTCTCCGATCAATGTAATAATGAAAGTTGTTCTACGCAGTCAGCGGAGGGAAAAGGATGGACGGTCACACTGCGTGGATGTGATGCCATGAGAAGTGGAGGATCCTTTCCAACACCGTAAATATACCTTCGAATCGACGATTTGATAGCGTCTATCCAACTTTTCAACCAGCCAATTTGTCAACGGAACTGTTTAGGGAAAGCTACTCCCCCTTGGTTTTGTTCTCTAGAATACTCCGCCCAAGCCATAAAACGCTCGATTTGCCGCAATTTGGCTTACTTTTGTCGGCTACGCTTTGGTTGGTTTGGACGAGCTAACGGGGTTCTCAATCTGACTTTTTCAGTACTGCCGAGCTTCCGCAAACGCAAAATTTGGTCCGACACCTGTGTTGCCCCCTTCAGTTTGACGGCCGCACAGCAACTGTTTTCGCTCTTCCGAAGTGAATCTGGTTTGCTGGTTATATGGCGGAACAGTGCGTTACATCTTCTTCAAACGTGCGGCGTTGGTCCTCATCCATTTACGTCTGCCACCGACCTGTTGATGGTTTTCCTTGTTTGAACGTCAAAATCCGTTTGACCGGACCGCTTACGCAATCATATCTGCTTATCTGAACAGAAATTTCCGTTTTGTCCCTGCAAATTTACTAGGCGGTGTATTTTTCCTCGTTCCCGCATCGATCGTCGCGGAAACATCCACTAGCAAGACTCCCCCCAACCCCCAACGAGGCAGGTCGATCGATGGCAAAAACAACAACAAAGAAAACGGCAACCAAAAAAGCAGCCGCAAAATCATCGACTTCAAAGTCGACAAGAGCCAAAGCCAAATCAAAGGTGACGACCAAAAAGAAGACGGCTGCCAAGTCGAAGAAGAAGGCCGCTGAGCCCGTCGAGGTTTTGAACGAGACCGGAAACCGTAAAGTTTCCGATCGTCGTCAAAAAAGCGAACCGGTTGTTACTGAGCGACGGAAGTCTGTTCGTCGACGTCGTCAGATTGATCCAACGACTTGTGAACGCGACTATTCGGATCAGGAAATTCAATTCATGCACGCCATGGATGAGTACAAACAATTGAGTGGTCGCATGTTCCCAACTTGCAGTGAAATTCTGGAAGTGCTGAACAAGCTGGGATACCGCCAGATCGCTGACGCTCAAGTTGTTTACGATCCTAACGCCACCCAAGCTGAAGCGGACGGCGCCGGCGAAGAAAGCGAATTTGAATCCGAGTCGTGCGTTTGAATGAGAATCGTTTGCTGTTTGCCCAACAGTTTGAACCATGTTGGGCAAATTGCCGACCATGAGTCGGACAAGCGTTCTCAATTTTCAATCTCGATACACCCCCTGCGGCCCTTCTTCACACTCCTACGCCAAATTGAAGAAGGGTCGCCTCTTTTTTGGAAAGAACGTACGGGTGGATGAGCCAGTCGGTAACGAGATTGGCCGAACGCGGGATTGGCGAGTGGAGCAGCCTTGCTTTATTGCTGAACTGCCATTGCTACCTTTCGCAGATTGAAAAACGACTCAAGGGGAAACGTTCGGCAATTTGTCATTTGCTATTTGTCAATCTTCATTTGTCATTGGAGTGACGCAGGGCATTGGAGCAACGCAATATGTGCGTGCACTGGCTGGGGAACGTTCATCGTTCAAAATAGGTGTAGCCTTGTAAACTGTCACCAAACAGTTTAATCATCTGTTGCTTTTGGTCTTCCGAGATCGTTTCGTCACGAACGCCCTGCTCGACCTTGGCTAAAAAGCGTTCAAGAATCTTGCTCGGTTGATATTCGACATAGCTCAGCACATCCGAGATCGTGTCTCCCTGCAATTCGTCTTCGAATTCAATGGTGCCTTCTGCACTGATACGAACGCTGGCGACGTGGGTGTCGCCAAACAAATTGTGGAGATCGCCCAGCGTTTCCTGATAGGCGCCGACTAGAAACGCTCCCAGATAGTACGGTTGGTCGGGATGGAATTGGTGCAGTGGCAACGTTCGACTGACGTCCCCATTACGATCGGTGAACCGATCCAGCTTTCCATCGCAGTCACAAGTCAAGTCCGCAATAATGGCTTGTCGATCGGGTTTTTCGTTGAGTCGATGGATGGGCATCACGGGAAAAATCTGGCCAATGGCCCACGCGTCGGGCAAGGATTGGAAGACACTGAAATTGCCGTAGTAGATATCCGACAAGGAGTCCCGAAGTTTACTCAATCCAGCCGGAATGCGACGCAGTTGAGGCACCATCTTCGCGATCTGATTAAGAATCGTCAGACAAACGTTCTCGCCCAACGCTCGCTCTCGCAAGCTGATGGATCCTGTTCGAAATTGGTCTCGCAGTTGGTCTCGGTAGTAGATCACGTCGTTGTAGTTTTCCTGAAGCCGACGAAGCTTAAGATGTTCCAGCGTATCCAGCAAATCCATAATGGGTTGGCAGACGTCCTGTGGAAACGGGTTCGGAATGGGGGTCGGCTCGAAATGAGTCACCGTTAGTACGTTGAACAGCAATACGGACATGGGGGCGACGGTCCAACGCCCCGATTCAGAAACCAAGCGAGGATGAGCGATGTTGTGTCGGTCGAGCGAATTCATGATCGTTTCGACGATGTCGACGCAGTATTCATTCAGGTCGTAGTTGCGACTATGAGGTTCGGTGCTGACGGTCCCGTCATAGTCAACCGCTAGGCCGCCACCTAAATCCATGTAGCCGAGCGGAGCGCCATCAGAAATCAGATCTACGTAGTAGCGACAGGCCTCTTTGACGCCGTCGCGAACGTTGCGAATATTGGGGATCTGACTGCCAAGATGGAAGTGTAGCATTTGCAAGCATTTGAGCATGTTGGATTCGCGTAACCGATCGACGGCCTTGATCAGATCGACCGCATTAAGCCCAAACAGGCTGCGATCGCCGGTATCCTCCGCCCATCGTCCATCGACTCGGGTGGCCAGCTTGATCCGGACTCCGATCAGTGGTTCCACTCTCCAATGAGCAGATCGGCGGATAATTAAATCAATTTCTTCGAGGGATTCGGCGACAAAGAAACACTTGTAGCCCAGTCGCAACGCTTGGAATCCGAGATCGATAAATTCTTCGTCCTTGTAGCCATTGCAGACAATCAGGCTGTCATGCGAGGGTAGCGTGGACATGGCGATCAACAACTCCGCTTTGCTGCCGGCCTCCAGCCCGTGCCCGAACGGTTTACCGGCTTCGGCGATTGAGTCCACGACATGGCACTGTTGATTGACCTTGATCGGAAACACGCTGCGATAGTCGGACTGGTAGTTGGATTGAGCGATCGCGCTGGCAAAGGCCTCGTTCAGTTGCACAATTCGATCGTCGACTAAGTTTTCTAATCGCAACATAACGGGCGTTTCTAGCCCTCGTTTTTGCAGTCCTTGGACAATGTCCATCAAAGGGACCGATTGAACTCCCTTTGCTGTTGATGCCTCCTGCGCCGTTGGTGCGTTAACGATGACTCGGCCCGATTCATCGATGTCAAAGTAGTCGTTTCCCCAGCGTCGAACTCCGTACATTTCCCGAGCTTCGGTGATGGACCACGCGTTTGCATGTGAACCGGCGGGGGTGTCTGTTCGTTCAAGCGCTTTGGAAGAAGGCTTACCTTGTTTGGCAGCTACGTTGTCAATTGAGGATGCTGGCACTCGAACGCTCGCAGAGAGGAAAGGGTTAGGACTTGCGGACTAATAAGTTACTCAATGGACGCGTTGTATCGTCGGTATTTCCCGAGCGATTTGAAGCTGAATGCGGCAATTTGTTTTTGGGGAAATTCTTAGCGTCTGAATTGGACACGATGAGATGAATTAGGCAATCCTTAGCTCGAATAATATTGTCAAACAATTTGGCTCGGGCAAGCGTAGTAGTCAGATTCTTTTCCATGGTTCGGCAACAGGTCGGGCTGTTGGGATACTTCCCGTAAACCAGAGATTGGGGGAGCCATTTGGCAGTCGTTACTTGGCGTACGCTCGGAATAACCATCTTTTCAGAGCAGGCGGCTTGTGCCTGTTGCTCGCCAGAATGATATTGATACGGATACGGATCGCGACCTTTCCATCGAATTTGAAACAGAACCACAACACTCATGAGTACGCTTGCGACTTTGCTGACGACAGCGGGACTGCTGACTGCCGCAGGGGCGGTTGAGTCGGCGATGCACCGTTTTCGGTTGTCAAAGATTCCGACTCGGATTCATGTCAACGGTACGCGCGGTAAATCGAGTGTCGCTCGATTGATCGCGTCGGGGATGCGAGCCGGCCAGATTCGAACGTGCTGTAAAACAACCGGTACCTTGCCCAAAATGATTATGCCCGACGGAGCCGAATATCCAGTCTTCCGGCCGTCACGAGCGAATGTGATCGAGCAACTGCGGATCGTGAACACGGCGGTCGAAATGGAGTCTGAAGCTTTGGTGATTGAGTGCATGGCACTGATCCCGTACCTGCAATGGCTTAGCGAGAACAAATTTGTGCGAGCCACTCATGGGGTGATCACGAATGCTCGTGAGGATCACTTGGACGTGATGGGGCCGGCCGAAATCGATGTGGCCAAAGCGCTATGCGGGATGGTGCCGGTGGGTGGAAAACTGTTCACTGCCGAGCGTGATCACTTGGGGATTTTTTCGGAGGTGGCGAAGGACCGAGGCGCGGAACTGATCGCGATCACCGAAGAAGATGTGGCCGCCATTTCGGCAGAAGATCTCGACGGATTCTCCTATGTTGAACACGCGGAGAACATTGCCTTGGCATTGCGTGTCTGTGCCGATGTTGGCGTTGAACGAAGTGTGGCCATTGCTGGGATGCACGCTGCCAAGCCGGATCCGGGTGCGATGACGGCATTTGAAATGGACTTTTTTGGACGTGAGATCAATTTCGTCAATGGTTTTGCGGCCAACGACCCGGAGTCAACCGAACGCATCTGGCGCATGGCGTTGGAGCGTTATCCGGATGTCAAACGCAGGGTGGCGGTGTTCAATTGCCGAGCAGATCGGCCGGATCGATCTGATCAGTTGGGGCGAGTGATTGCGTCATGGCCCCAGCCGGATCATTATTTGTTGATTGGATCGGGGACGTACATCTTTGGTCGAGCCGCCGAACGTGCCGGGCTGGATCCTTCGAAGATGTCGTTTGCCGAAAACCGCCGAGTCGAAGAGATTTTTGAGAACATTATTGAGCTGGCGGGCGAGTCATCATTGGTGATGGGGATGGCGAATATTGGCGGCATCGGCATGGACCTTGTTCGGTATTTTGCCAATCGAAGTCAATTCAAAAAATTTGAATAAGGGTTTCAATGCGGAATGCGGAATGCGGAATGCGGAATGCGGAATGCGGAATGCGGAATGCG
>CAZLYM010000224.1:0-6572 GCA_964563475.1 uncultured Pirellulaceae bacterium | reverse complement strand
CACCGAACACCGAACACCGAGAATAAACATGCATCGACGAACATGGTTAAAATCAGCGGCAGCCGGAGTCTGCACGGTCAGTGCCAGCGGATGGTTGCCGGCGTTGGCCAATCGTGTCGCCAACGATCCGAAGCGACGTCGTCACTGCATTGTGTTGTGGATGGGTGGCGGTCCAAGTCAGTTGGATACTTTTGACTTGAAGCCCGATCACGAAAACGGCGGCGAGTTCAAAGAGATTGCGACGAATGTCCCCGGGATTCGAATCAGCGAACACTTGCCGCAATTGGCCAAGCATGCGGATAAGTTGGCGATCGTGCGGAGCCTTAGCACCAAAGAGGGCGATCATACGCGTGGCACGCATTTGATGCAGACTGGCCAACCTCCCATGGGAGCGATCAACTATCCTTCGATGGGTTCCGTGTTCGCTCGCGAATTGGGCGCTGCCAGCGATGCCTTGCCAAACTTTATCAGCATTGGGCAAGGCAGGCTGTTTTCTGATACTTCGATGGGATCCGGATTCTTGGGGCCTCGCTACAGTCCGTTGCGAGTTACCGGTACCGGTGGGCAGTTCCGACGTCCAGGAAACGACGCCAATGAAGACGCCCCAGCGAACTTTGCCAGCATGAACATCCCGGGTTTAAAACCGCCCGCTGGAATCGACGCTAAGCGAATGGCTCGTCGGCTTGAGCTATTAGAAATGCACCAGCAGTCGTTTATTGGTCAGCATGTATCGGCTGCCGCTTTGGCGCACAAAACGGTATACGAAGGAGCCGTTCAGTTGATGAATGGCGATTCGGCAGCCGCGTTTGATTTGTCTAAAGAGCCTGAAAAACTTCGCCGCGAGTACGGTGAAGGAGTTTTCGGCCAAGGTTGCTTGATGGCTAGGCGATTGATTGAACATGGGGCCGCGTTTGTCGAGGTGAATCTTGATAGCTCGACCACCGCCAGCGTCGGTTGGGACACGCACTCGAACATTTTCGAATCCGTTAAATCCCTTTCCGAAGAACTGGACAGGGGTTGGGCCACGCTGATGCGAGACCTAGAAGATCGCGGCTTGCTGGAGTCCACCACGATTTTGTGGATGGGTGAATTTGGTCGCACGCCAAAGATCAACAGCCAAGGGGGGAGAGATCATTTTCCTCAGGCGTGGACTTGTGTGCTGGGCGGTGGCGGTATCGCCGGCGGTCAGGCTTACGGCAAAACCAGCAAGGACGGTCAAAAGGTCGAAGAGAACAAATGCGGCGTCGGTAATGTGTTGGCGACCTTATGTTCGGCTTTAGGAGTCGACCCGTCGTCGCAGCACGAAACGAACACCGGCAGGCCCGTGGCACTGGTTGACGATGAACCGATCGAGGAACTGCTGGCGTAGTACGCGGGGGCAAGGCTCAGCAAATATCTCATCCGAGGTTTTCTTTTTTCTTTTTTTGCTACTAATCATCTATTTTGATCACGCTATTCAACAAATCATTTGCGATTTCTTTCTGCCACTGCGGCTGGCGGCCTTGCCTCCAGCTTGTGGTCGCCGCCGCGTGGTTAGGAATGAGTAACGTTGCGGTGGGGCAGACGGAAAGGTCTGCTGAACGAGTACGAATTCCGGTGCGTGTTTTAAACTCAGGGCAGCCAAATCAAGAGATGTTCGCAGTACCCGGGTTTGTCAATTCCAGTGCTGTGGTCGACCCGCTGGCACAGTATCAAAGAAGCCGCTTGGGGCGGTGGGACGTTGAGCGAGATGTAGACGCGGAAGATTCGGTGTTCGGAATTGAGTTAACCACACCCGTGGGCCCGATTCGAATTCGATACGATGTCCTGATCGATGGAAAGTCGTTTCGTGCTGACCGAGAAGAAACGATCGACGAGCTACTGACGATCGCTCGTGGAGAGAAGCTTGAACCAGAATCCGATGACATGCCCAAAGACAGGGCTCGAATCGTTGCCTACGCAAAGTTTCGTGGCGAGCGGGCGACTCGATATGAGCTGCGGCGTCGCATCGCGGATCTGGCAGGTGGCCCCTCGCTGCTGTGGGGTTCCAAAGATTTTGCCTCAGGCCGAGCGGAGACTCATATCTTGTTCGCTCTGCTTGACACGAACGAGGACGGGACCATTTCGGTAGAAGAAGCTGGCTCAATAGACACGGTATTTGATCGCTGTGACACAAATGCCGACAAACGCGTCGACTTGATGGAATTGCATTCACGCCTCAAGCCACGATCTGCTAGGCGAAAATCGGACTCGATCAAGATCGACTGGCAACCTTGGGATGCTAATCGATCAGAACATGTGGAAGACCTGAGCGTCAACATTGTGTTCAATGAATTGGCAGGCAAATCAAAACTGCTGCTGGACGATTGTGCGCTGGCCGATCCTTGGGAAAAACAAGCGGCAGAAATGCTGGGGCCTAGTGGACAAGAACCGCTCGGTCAAGCTTTGTTGATGTCGCATCCGAAAGTCACCGTCGCGCTGACCGCTGAGGAGGAGACCAAGGTTTCAGGTCAGATTTCCATCGGAGTTATAGTGGAGGGCAATGCACTGTTTCGGCATCTGGATCAAGACAGTAGTTGGAGCCTGAGTCGAACAGAGATGAGTGACGGTCGCGATCGGATTTTTGAACTTGATCAGAACGCTGACCAACAGATCAGTGTGTCCGAACTGCCAATTCTTCTACGAGTCTGTGTGGCACGTGGCGAGGTGGCTTATCGGTCGCTGCAAGAACCGATCGCGTTTGCTCCGTTGACCGACGGCCTCGAAGGTTCAAAGGAAAAGCTGACGCCTCCAGAATGGTTCGCCAGCATGGATCAGGATGGAGATCGAACACTCAGTCGAACCGAATTTTTAGGCAGTCGTGACGCGTTTGATCGGTTGGACGAAGATGAAAACCAACGCGTGTCGGTGGAAGAAGCGCTGAGTTCTCAGGAAGAATAATCTTTTTGAATACCCACATTTTGAGAAACGAATCATAATATTTTTTAAACTCGTACGAACACCATGAAGAAATCAAATCACCAACACACGAACCATCATCCGCGTGTTAACTCAAACTCCGAGGCATTGATGAACCATTCAACTTCCGTCATTACGGAAAACTCTTCACCAGAAGAAGTCGAACAGGCTGTCGACCAGATTCACGCAGACTATCAAAAATTTCGCGCCGAGTTGGGCGAGACGATTGTTGGTATGGAAGATGTGATCGAACAGTTGACCATTGCCATGATCTGTCGCGGGCATTGCATCTTGCAAGGTATGCCGGGATTGGCGAAGACATTGTTGATTTCACAGATGGGGAAATTGCTGGACCTGAGCTTCAATCGAATCCAGTTTACGCCTGATCTGATGCCAGCTGATATCACCGGTAGTGAAGTGCTACAGGAAGATCGTTCGACCGGAAAACGTGAGCTTCGATTTATCAAAGGCCCAGTTTTCTGCAACCTACTATTGGCTGACGAGATCAATCGAACGCCACCCAAAAGCCAGAGTGCGTTGCTCGAAGCGATGGAAGAGCGGCAGGTGACGATTTCGGGTGAAACGTATCCGATGGCAACGCCGTTTTGTGTTCTGGCGACACAAAACCCAATCGAAGTCGAAGGCACGTACCCACTGCCGGAGGCTCAGCTGGATCGTTTCTTGTTCAAGATCATCATCGACTATCCTTCACGCGAAGACGAAAAGGAGATTTGCCGGCGGCAGGTTTCCAGCCAGCGAATCGAGACTCAGCCCGTGATGAATGCGGCGCGGATTGTTCAAATGCAAACCCTTGTTCGTGAAGTGATCATTGGCGACCCCGTTTATGAACTGGCGCTTGATCTGGTCCGCAGTTCCCGACCGGGCGAAGGGCGTCTGCCCGAAAGTTTGGACGGCATGGTCCAATATGGCGCCGGGCCACGAGCCGCTATCGCGCTGCTGATGGCAGCCAAGGCTCGGGCGATTTTGAACAAGCGAGTTCACGCGACGACCGACGATCTGATCGCGATCGCTCCACCGGTTCTGCGACATCGCCTTGTGCCGACATTTAACGCAGAAGCTGCTGGTGTAGATGTTGAGCAGATGATTGATGATCTGATTTCCTCCGTTGTTTGAACTTGAAAGTTCCGGGCACATAAAAGGCAGAACATGAGCGACCGAGTTCAAAATTTTGTGAAATCGATGAGCCGATGGGGTAGCAACTCCGGGGAGGCCGATGACGTAGCGCTAGCTCAAGTTGTTGATTCACCCGCTGACGAATTGCTTGATTCGAAAGTGTTGTCCAGCATCGGCGGAATGGATTTTGTGTCACGGATGGTGGTTGATGGAACGATGTCGGGTATCCATCGCTCTAGCCACAAGGGTGGTTGCAGCGAGTTCGAAGATCATCGGCCGTACGTTAATGGTGATGAACTTCGACACATCGATTGGCGGCTGTTTGCCCGTCGTGATCGTTACTACGTCAAGCAGTTTCGCGATGAAACGAACTTGCAGGCTTGGTTGGTGATCGATTCCAGTGGGTCGATGCGATTTGGTATGTCGACGATTTCGAAGTTCGACTATGCCCGCACGGCGGCGGCTTGTCTGGCTCGGCTGTTGTTGAAACAGCGTGACTCGGTTGGGCTGTCCATGCAGGGGGCAGAGCGATCGGTTTTCCTGCCGGCAAGAACACGGTCCAGCCATTTTCAATCCGTGCTGCAACAGTTGGTGCAATCACAGCCTGCCGGCGCGGTAGGAGTTGAAGCGTCGTTGGAAACGCTGTCCCAGCGGATCAAGCGACGAGGCATGGTGTTGGTGTTTTCCGATTGCTTTGGTGAAATCGATCCATTGGTCAAGCGGTTGAAGCACTTACGTGCCAGAGGTAACGACGTCATTTTGTTTCAAGTTGTGGCCCCGGAGGAAGTGACTTTCAACCTTCGAGGCGATGGAGAGTTTATCGACCTTGAACGAGCAATGCCGTCGATGGAAGTGGATGCGGCGAATGTTCGAGCGGCCTATCAAGCGAGTTTCCAGCGGCACATGCAGCGACTGGATGATGAAGTTCGAATGGCAGGATGTGACCGCGTCGTGATGACGACGGATCAGCCGTTGGCGGATGTGTTAGCGGAATTTCTATTGCGTCGGCAATCGTTGCACGGAAAAGCGAAGTGAGTTTTTTGAATGCGGAATGCGGAATGCGGAATGCGGAATGCGGAATGTTGAACCTTGAACCTTGAACTTTGAAACCGAAAACCTCACACCGAAAACCGAACACCTAAATCACCATGACCTTTCTCAATAGTCTATTCCTAATGGCCCTGCCGCTGATTGCGGTACCGCTGTTGCTGCACTTTTTGAAGCGGCGCGAGCGAAAGGTGGTTGCGTGGGGGGCGATGCGATTTTTGAACGAAGCAACGACGGAGAGTCGCCGCATGAGGCTCCCCGAATCTTTGCTCCTACTGTTGGCGCGATGCTTGCTGGTCGCGGGGCTCGTCTTCGCGTTGGCTCGACCGTTGATTCATTGGGGTGGCGGTAGTGCGATTGCAGATCAAGAACTAATCGTGATCGTGGATGACTCATTGTCGACCGCTCGGCAAACCACTGGCGAGCCAATCTTCAATCAGATTCGATCGGCGGCCGAAGACGTGATTGCGGATTCTCCCGCGAACCTGCCGTTTCAAATCCTGCTGTCCAGCGGCGGCGGTCGATGGATTGGCGATAAACCCAGCACTCCCAATTCATCCGCAGGCAAGTTAGCACTTACTGAACTGGCCAGTCAGCAACCGACAACAGGAACCGGAAGCTTGATGCGATGTGTGCGACAGGCGATGAGTGCGGCGAACGATCGTGAAACGTCAGTCCGACCGCGTCCGACTCAGCGAATCGTGATCGTGACCGATGGAATGACGCCCGCTTGGTCGGGGACCGACGCGATGACGCTACGACAACTGCAATCAACCATCGAGCAGAGCAAACTTCCGGTCAAAATTCAGGTCGTGGAAGTGGAACCGCCAGCTTACTCATTTCGAAACCTGTCAATCTTGCAGGTCCAATCCCAGACCGATCGCGTGGGTGTGAAGGAGTCGATCCGATTGAGCGCCGAGATTTCTAACACGGGTACGGTCGATACGAAGTCGTGCCGCGTTGCGTGGAAGATCGGTGATAAAACGCTCGGTCACAGCGAAGTTTCGGAGCTTGAGCCCGGTCAATCGACCGAAGTCTATTGGTCGACTCGATTCAAGAAAGTTGGCCCGGTCGCAATCGAAGCTCATCTACAGCAAACTTCCGCGGATGACCTACCAGTGGACTCGGTCGCAAAACGTGTGTTGGATGTTGTCGACCGGATTCCAATTTTAATCATCGACAATCAATCTCAATCCGCCCAAGCCGACCTTCGATCACAGCCGATCACATTTTTGACTTCAGCGCTCGGGTACGACGCAGAAGAGGCCAGCGATGAATACCATTCGATTTTTGCTCCGACTATCATTTCGGCAGCGGAAGTGGCTGGTGAAGATCTTTCGATCTTCGACGCAATGGTAGTCGTGGGGACGGAGAACGATTCACCCGAACTGTCTGACTTGCTGATGCCCGAAGTTCGACGAGGCTGTGGCGTGTGGGTCATGATCGGCCAAGAT
>CAZLYM010000223.1:0-6576 GCA_964563475.1 uncultured Pirellulaceae bacterium | reverse complement strand
TTCGCTTGCCGATAGTGTCGTGGTGCTCGATCACCGGCTATTGGCCAGCATGCAAAATCGTCCGCCATCGCTCTGTCGTCGTGCGAGTATCGCAGTGCATTAGGCGTCTCGCAGATCATCGATGTAAATCTGGATGCGTTTGATTTCACCACCGTCCAGCCAGATGCCATGCTCCTCGCAACGGTCGACCACAACGCCACACCCGCGAGCAAACGGGACTTGGCTCAATGTCTGACTGCAATCCGGGCATGGAATATCAGCCGAGGTTCGCATCATCGTGCTGTTGTTTCCAGACCACCGTTTGATGACCGATTCCTTGTCCGATTTCGTAAACTCGTAGACTTCGGAATCGAGAATCTTCTTGAACGAGGTTGGATTGATCCAGTGTCCCCAGCAGTTCGAGCAAAACTGAATTGTTTCGCCCTCGTACTGTTCGTCGGACATGGGCAGTTGGCAGCGTGGGCAGTCAGACATCTTCTATTCCAAGAAACAAAAGCAAGATAAACCTCGAACCATCACGGCCGGCGGCGCGGCCTTCGAAAGATTATCTTAATCGACCGGAACGTTGCTTACGAGCCTTCAGGGGCGAAACCGAATCGCCTTGGTACGCGAAATACGGGCGTTTGATTCAAAGGTTTCACTGATACGGGAGCCGAAGCGATTTGAGCCCATGGAGCAGGCGGCTGTGCTTGTTCTATTTGTGCTTGCTCAGGTTGACCGGATCGTTGGGATGCGCGAACGTCTTGGGCAAACCGATAGGCTCCAAAAAGCGCCACCGCTGCGATCAACTCGATCACGATGGCGGCGAACAGCTTCGACTGCTTTTTGCGGCGAGTCCGACGCCGTGCTGCTTTGGCTTTGGTTGATTTTGCGTTACGATTCTTTCGGGGATTTTTTCGTGACATGATCCACTCCTTTGTTGTTCGTGTCCGAGCGTTTGTCTGAACTGCTCTACGAGCAACATCAATGCCAGGTTCCACCCTAGAACCCAAAAAGCCCCAATTTGCGAAAAACCGAATGCAAGCATAGCGCTCTGACGGTACATTGGTCGATAAATGCTATGCGCAATTCATGTAAGCCTTAAAGTTTGACATCAACGGCGGAACCTCTTTTGGAAGATTTACAATCACGGCGTGACGAGATCGCTCAGCAGTATTTTGATCTGTTGAAGTTCGACCCGTATCCGGTTCAGGAAGAAGCGCTGTTTGCATGGTTTGAAAACGAACAGGGTGTGTTGGTTTGTGCTCCGACGGGAACTGGGAAAACACTGATCGCCGAGGCCGCACTTTATGAAGCGCTCAAGCTGGGCAAACAGGCTTACTACACCACGCCCCTGATCGCGCTGACGGATCAGAAGTTTCGTGAACTGCAAGAGAAAGCCGTTGAGTGGGGGTTCAGTGCGGACGATGTGGGATTGGTCACCGGCAATCGAAAGGTGAACCCCCAGGCAAAAATTCTGGTTGTCGTCGCCGAGATTCTACTCAATCGATTGTTGCACACTGAAGCGTTTGATTTTCGCGACGTCTGGGCCGTCGTCATGGACGAGTTCCACAGTTTTAACGATCCAGAACGAGGCATCGTGTGGGAGTTTAGCTTGGGCCTGCTGCCGCCGGAGGTGAAAACGCTGTTGCTGTCGGCCACGGTGGGCAACAGCATGGAGTTCGTGCAATGGCTGACGCGCGTTCACGACCGGCGATTGAAACTGGTCGAAGGTACCGAACGTAAAGTTCCGCTGAGCTATCATTGGGTCGAAGACGAATTGCTACCCGAGCAAATCGAGAAGATGGTGCAGGGCACCGAGGAAAGCCGCTACACGCCCGCACTGTTGTTTTGTTTTAACCGCGAACAATGCTGGACGATGGCGGAAATGCTCAAAGGCAAAAAGTGCGTCGACTCCGCTCAGCAGAAACTGTTGTCGGCTCGTCTGGATGAGCACGATTGGTCTCAAGGCGTCGGCCCAAAATTGAAACAGATACTGATTCGAGGCATTGGTGTTCATCACGCGGGCGTGTTGCCTCGTTATCGTCAGATCGTGGAAGAGCTATTCATTGAAAAATTACTGAGCGTGTGCGTCTGTACCGAAACGCTGGCCGCCGGTTTGAACTTGCCTGCGCGAAGCGTTGTGTTGCCCACTTTGATCAAAGGGCCTCGTGGGAAGATGAAAACGATTCCCGTCGCTTCAGCGCATCAGATGTTCGGTCGAGCCGGACGGCCGCAGTTTGATGATCAGGGGCACGTGTTCGCACTGCCTCATGAAGATGATGTGAAAATTTTGCGGTGGAAGGAAAAATACGATCAGATCCCCGAAGACACCAAAGATCCCGGTCTGCGGAAAGCAAAGAAAGCACTTAAGAAGAAGCAGCCCAAACGTCGTGAGGGCCAGCAGTATTGGAGCCAACAGCAGTTCGACCAGTTGGTGGCGGCTCCGTCGGCGGACTTGGCCAGCCGCGGACCTTTGCCGTGGCGTTTGCTGGTGTACATGCTGGATGCGTCGCCCGAAGTCGAGCGAATTCGCAAGCTGATTTCCGGTCGTTTGCTCAAGCCCAAGGATCAGGAATCGGCTCAGAAAATTCTCAACCGGCAGCTGATCACGCTCTGGCGAGGCGGCTACATTACGCTTGATCCAAAGCCGCCGATCGAACTGGCTGGAGCGATGCCTGCAAGCGAGCCCGACGAAGAGTCACCCAACGAAATTAATGCGGAAGGAACTACTACGGAAGAAACCTCCGATCCGAAGCCCGCCGCGGAAGAGGCTGCCGCGCCTACGCTAACCTTTGGTGGCGGCATGTTGGATCTTGGGCAGAAAAAGGAAGACAAGCTACCGCCCAAAAAAGATGCGACTGACTCTAAGACCGGTTCCAGCAAGAAAAATGCGCAACCCGATTTGGCGGACGAGAAGCCTCAGTACAAACCAAATACTGCCACGTGTACCGAAGCGATGGACGACCTGTTGCTGTTGCGAGGCGTTCATCCGCTGTACGCCGTCTTTTTGATGAAGCACTTGGGGATCGCCGATCGCAACGAACGCGTGATGGCGTTCGAGAGCATTTTGGAGCTGTCGCGATCTTTGGGGAAAGCGATTCGCATTCCACAGCCCGAGTACTTGCCGCCCGGCCCGTTGGCGACGACGCGGCTCGATTCCCAACTGCTGAAATTGGGGCTCGCAACGGCGGAAGAGTTGTATGGCAAAGACGAAGATGAGGAAGAAGATCGCAGTTACTTTGATGACGACTGGATTCCAATCCTGACGCTGCCGTACAAGTTACAACGATTGTTTCAGCATGATTTTCCAGACGTGCATGACGTGCGAGTGACCCCGGTTTGGGTGGCGGGTGAAGCGCTGCAGTACGGCACTGACTTCAACAAGTACATTACCAGCAACAAACTGCAAAAACAGGAAGGCATTGTCTTCCGGCATCTGTTGCGATTGGTGCTACTGTTGGATGAAATGGCCGAGCTTTGTCCGCCGGATGTTGAGCACGACGTTTGGCGAGACGACTTGGCCGACATCGCGAATCAGTTGGAGGACATGTGCCGCAGCGTCGATCCGCAAAGCACTGAACAATGGTTGGCGGACGCTCGGCCGGAGAAGCCTGCGACAGAGTAACTTGGATGCGTGGCTGTCGAAGCGGTTGCTAAAACTTGCTCAATAAGCCAATCTCGTCAGCGGCCAGGTCGCTGCTGCCGTCTGCGAGCTTGAGAAACTTTTCTTGTTGAACTTCCACCACGATGATTGGCGAACCAACCGTGTACTTGCCATCAAACGCGGTCGGTAGCGTTACCAACGTTAAGCCTTTTTCTTCGATCGCGTCGATCACGGCCTCTCGCGAATAGACACCCAGCCCAGACAATTTATCGTCTGGTGAAAGTCGATATGCCTGAACGTTCGTGATGCGATGGTTCTGGCTGTCGTATTGGACAGCAGAGATTCCGTATCTTGAGAGAGGTTGATTTTCCATTTGTTGAACGTGAAGTTTTGGCTGTTTCTTTGAGCACTGCATTTTTTTACCACGAATGGACACAAATAAACACGAATGAAAACCGATTTTTGAATTCGTGTCTATTTGTGTTTATTCGTGGTTCTTTTTGAATCGATTCTTTCTGGGTTGGAATCGACCTTGAAGTTCAAAAGTAGCTGCGTTCAACAGGGACTCATTGTTTGATACCTCGATCAAACCAACCGGATCCCGTCTTGTTCAATCGTAATGACCCTCTGCTTATACAGGGCACCAACGGCTTTTTTGAACTGCTTTTTGCTCATCCCTAACAAGTCGGAAATCTCGGCTGGAGAAGACTTGTCATGAACGGGCGCAAAACCGTTGTGATCGCGTAGGTAATCGTGAACGATTTGACTGTAGTTGTCACGGATCTGCTGACTACTTTTCAGGCTCAAGTCAATTTTACCGTCTTCGCGAATCCGTTTGATATAGCCTTGAATGGTTTGACCAAAACTGAGCCGTTGCTCAACTTCATCTTTGTACAGCAGGCCCCAATGGCTGTGATTCACAATCGCCTTGAAGCCCAGGTCGGTACTGTTTCCGATGATTAAATCGACTCTCTGCTGCGGATAGAAATCGTGTTCGTCGTCGTCCAAAACGATTTGATCAATTCTTGATGTTGCCGTGATCCGATCTTGGTTGTCCAGATACAGAAACACGATGTACGATTCGCCCACGGTCATCGGTCGATGCTGTTCCGCAAACGGAACCAAGACGTCTTTGTCCAATCCCCAATCCAAGAACGCACCGATGGAAGTATTGTCGGTTACTTCCAAGTACGCGAATTCATCAACTTCTGCTTTGGGAGTCTGAGTGGTCGCGATCGGGCGATCTTCCGAGTCCAAGTAGAGAAAAACTTGGACCGAGTCATCGATGCTCAAGTTATTCGGGGCATGCTTTGAGGGCAGCAAGATCTCGCCCAGATTTTCGGCATCCAAATAGAGTCCGAACTCCGTTTCTCTGACCACTTCTAAATGGTACGTCCTGCCGATTTGAATCATGGTGTTGGGCGTTTCAGTGTTTTGGGTGATTTCAGCTGGGATTCTAGTTGCCCAGATGGCCAGTCCAAATGGCCCTTAAACCCAAGGATAAGTTTCTTTGACAGATTGGGCAGTTCGTGCGAAAATACGGCGACCAGCCAATCCGCTACGAAAGCTAGGACCATGCAGAACATCCAATTACCCGAAGACCAATTTCAGCGTTTGGTCGTCGTTGCTCAAGCGGCCGGATATCAAGACGTTTCGGCTTTCGTCGCATCCTTTGCCGCCGAACCGATTGAAGATCCGCGAGGAAATCTCGATGACACTCAGTTACGCGAAAACGTCGCAGCGATGGAACGCGGTGAAGCAGAAATTGATGCTGGCGGTGGCCAAGAAATAAAAGAAGCCATTCGCGAGATCGCTGATCAGTACGATTTGAATGATTCCGAATGACCTACGATGTCATTTTGTCGTCAGAAGCCAAGCAGGCTTTAAATGACCACATTCAGTACATTGCCGTCAACAAATGCGAGCCAATCAATGCCGCTCGTTGGTTGAAGAAGGCTCTGGCGGCGGTCGAGACACTTGAGCTGTTTCCCAACCGTTGCCCACTCGCGCCAGAAGACAAGTTCTCGCAGCACACAGTGCGGATGCTAATCGTTGATACTAGTTCGTTTCTCTATCGGGTTGATGAGGAAAGCAAGACGGTCCGTGTCACGCAGTTTTTCCATGGCGGCATCACACGGCCGGAGTAGAACACTCACGTCTTCCTAGCCACTTATTTCTTCCTACATGAAAATCCAACACGCCTTCGTCGAGCGTATCTGAGTCATTCCAGCTGCTCTATTGGAAAGCCTACCTAGAACATGAGGCGAAGGGCAGAAAATCTAGCCGCGAGGGACTTGCGCATCGTGCTGGAAAGACATTTTGTGAATCCAATGATTTCCCACTGGGAATGTCGCTGCTCGAAGTTAGCTTGCTCGGATGGCAACAGAAATGGCAAGAGGCAGCGACAACTTTTGCAGATTTGGATATCTCAGCCTGCCAAGCGATTGGCCATTTCATTCTAGGCCGAATCCGACATGCTCAACGGGACTATGGCCGAGCGATTGAAGCGTGTAATCAAGCAATGGAGCATCCGGAAGCTCGAGTCGCGGGATTCACTTGGTTAAATCTAGGAAGAGCTTCATTCGGTCAAAGGGATTTCGCCGGTGCAAGCCAGCACTACAAACCAGCACCACCTCAATCCATGCATGGAAGCACTAGGAGTGGCTTGGTACAACTTGGGGCATGCTTTGAGGGCAGCAAGATCTCGCCCAGATTTTCGGCATCCAAATAGAGTCCGAACTCCGTTTCTCTGACCACTTCTAAATGGTACGTCCTGCCGATTTGAATCATGGCTTGGAGCTTCAGTGCTGCTTGCGAGTGCGTGAAGAAGTTGTGGTCGAAGTTCTCGATCTGGAACAGGCTCGGCTCACGAGATGCGATAGTCTATCGTTCGCGGCGGTCTTTGGCGATCTGGCGCTTTGGCGGCTTGGCCTTGGCCAAACCACTGCGAATCACAATCAAGCCGGGGCGAGGCCCATGTCGTGATGTTG
>CAZLYM010000222.1:0-6645 GCA_964563475.1 uncultured Pirellulaceae bacterium | reverse complement strand
CCTAGGAGCCATTTCGCTGAATATTCTTCAGATTACATCTGGAACCGCAGTCAACGGTGCGGTGCTGTATTCCAAATATCTGGCAGAACGATTGGCTGGCCGAGGCCATCATGTTTCGCTGATGCTGCGAAATGAAGGGCGGTTGCTAGTTCAGCCGATCACTGGGGTGCAAACGGTGGTCTCAGAGATGAGTCGTTCACCATTCGAGGTCGCTCGGATGGCAAAATGGGTCCGGGATCACAAGATTGATGTGATCCACACCCACATGACGCGAGCCCACACGTTTGGGGTGTTGCTCAAAGGGTTGACGGGAGTGCCCGTCGTTGCGACGGCCCACAGTTGTTCGATGCAGTTGCATTGGCGGTGGAATGACTTCGTGATTGCCAACTCAAAGGCGACGATGGAGTTTCATCGCCGGTTTAATCGCGTGCCGGCAGATCGGATCAAAACAGTCTATTGTTTTAGTGACTTAGAGCGATTTTTAACTCGCCATCCGAGTTTTCCCGACGGTTTGCGAAAAAGATACCATGTCTCGCACGATCACTTTCTTGTGACGATGGCAGGTGAGGTGACCGAACGCAAGGGACAGCTTACTCTCTTCGAAGCCTTGCCGCGAATCATCGAATCGGTGCCCGGGTTTCGTTTGTGGGTGCTGGGAAACGCAAACCGAAAGAAACGATATGTGCGAGATTTGCGTAAGATTCAGATTCAGAACAAGTTGTTCGGGCGTATTCGCTGGATGGGGCTTCGCCGGGACTTGCAACATTACTTTGCGGCGGCGGACTTGAGCGTCGCTCCATCACTGGAAGAGCCATTAGGGTTGGTGGCTCTAGAATCTCTTGCGACAGGGACACCCGTCGTCGCGTCACGAACTGGAGGCTTGCCGGAGATCGTTCAGGATCAAGTCTTTGGTCGTCTTGTGAAGCCCGGTGATTCGGAGAGTTTAGCCGACGCCATTATTGAGCTGGCCAACGACCGAGCCAAGTGTCGTGCCTTTGGGGAGGCGGGGCGTCAGTTTGTCGAGAAGCAATTTGAACCTCAGTTGCTGACCGATCAGGTCGAAGCCATTCTTGAAAATGTGGCATCAAGTCGTAAATGACGAGACCCAATCGACGGCCATGGATGGCGTCCCTCAAGGGGCAAATGTCCTTATCCACGCACACCGAAAACCGCACACCGAAAACCGAAAACCAAACTTCTGTAAACTGTACTCTTTCAACTTTTCCTTCTTTCAACCTTCTTCCCCCACAAACTCCTCTACTTCCTTCCTGACTATTTCCCAATCAGCGTCCAGTTGTTGCAGCGCGATATCGTCTTCGGGGATGGTTCCAGCTTCACCCATGCGTTCTAGCTCCAAAGCGGGTTTGTGAACGAGATCGATACCCAGAAACAGCACCGAACCTTTGAGTGCATGAGCGGAAATGCGAAGTCGCGCGGGATCATTGTCTGCGATGCACTGTTTGACGTTATCGATCATATCGGGGCCCGCTTCGATTAAAGTCTTTGCAACAATTTTCAGCAAATCCTGATCGTGGTTGACCGCTTGGGCTGCCACATTCCAGTCAATGATCTCTTTTGGTGTTTCGTCGATGCCCATGTTGGTTGGCTCCTGAAGATTGGATTCGGGCGTGGCCGGACTTTGGTCCGAGGTTAACTCTTCCAGTAGATTGCGAAGTTCGGCAATCCGGATCGGCTTGGACATGTAATTGTCCATCCCTGCGTCTAGGCAATCCCGCCGATCACTGTCACGTGCGTGAGCCGTCATGGCGACAATGACGGTATGCTGCGTGTCGCCATGCTCGGACTCGATTTTCCGAATGGCTCGAGTCGCTTCGAGTCCGTCCATTTCCGGCATCTGAACGTCCATCAGAATGGCATCGAACGTCCCTTGCTGCCACAGCTCCAAGGCCTCGCGTCCGTGGTTGGCAACCGTGACCGCGTGGCCAATTGACTCCAAAATGCCGACGGCCAGTTTTTGATTGACGATATTGTCTTCTGCCAGCAACAAGTTCAGCGATTTGGAGCTTGCGGCGACTCGATCCGTTGGAGCAGATGTCGATTGCTCGGGTGATGGTAGCTTGAGTGCGGCGACCACGGCTTCAAAGACTTCCGCCTGTTTGACGGGCTTGGTCAATCGGCCGACGATCCCCAGTTCCTTGATGCGTGCGGCGTGATTTGGTTTCATCCCGGAGGTCAGCATGATGACAGTCGCGCCGGCGATTTCTGGTTCGTCGCGAATCAGTTGAACGAAATCCAGCCCGTTGACGCGTGGCATCTGAAAGTCGGTGACGACCAATGGCAGCGGCTCGCCCGCCTGTTGCGATTCCTTCAGTTTAGCAATCGCCTCGGCCGGCGTCTTGATGCTGCTAGGCTGCATCCCCCAGCCACTGAGCATGTCACAAAGAATGC
Organism: uncultured Pirellulaceae bacterium; assembly: GCA_964563475.1. Lineage (GTDB taxonomy): Bacteria > Planctomycetota > Planctomycetia > Pirellulales > Pirellulaceae > Mariniblastus. Next base: position 4,236 of record CAZLYM010000222.1, on the reverse strand, counting down.
GCCGGTTGGTGTCATTGTCGTCTACGATCAACGCCCGCGTTCCTGCTAACGCGTTGATTCGCATTGCACGGTGTTGAGCATCCGCTTCTTCGACCTGCATGGTCGCATCGAAAATGAATGTACTGCCCTGCCCTAGTTTGCTTTTCAGTTGGATTGTTCCGTCCATCAGCTCGATCAACTGCCGTGAGATCGACAGTCCCAGTCCGGTGCCGCCGTATTGACGCGTGGTTGACGAGTCAGCTTGTTCGAAATCGTTGAACACCGTGTCCAGTTTGTCCTCAGCAATCCCGATCCCGGAATCACGTACCTGAAACTCGAGAGTGACCGATTCTTCGGAGCGGCTTTTCTTGCTCACATCCAGCACGACTTCGCCTTCAGCGGTAAACTTGATCGCGTTGCCGAGCAAGTTGACCAGAACCTGTCGCAGCCTAGCCCGATCTCCGACAAGACGATGGGGCACATCGTTGGCGACTGAAAACAGAAGTTCGAGATTCTTGTTCTGGGCTCTGACCGAAAGCGTACGGACGGTGTCCCCAACTAGGTCACGTAGATCAAAGGGTTGCGGGTCCAGTTCCAATTTCCCGGCTTCAATCTTTGAAAAATCGAGAATATGGTTGATCAATTCCAGCAGGGCTTCGCCGGACGACAGGACCATGTTCAGATACTCTCGTTGGTAGTCCGTCAGGTCACTGTCGAGCAACAGTTCGGAAATGCCGATCACGGCATTCATAGGCGTGCGGATTTCATGACTCATGTTTGCTAGGAAGTCGCTTTTCGCCCGATTCGCTTGGTCTGCTTCCTCTTTTGCCTTACGGAGAGCCTCTTCGGCGCGAATTTGAGCGGTGACGTTGCGCGAGACGCCGAAGGTCCCTACGATGTTTCCCGATTGGTCACGCAGCGGCATCTTGGTGGTTGAAGCCCATGTGTCGGGGGAATCGTCCCATGTTTCGCGTTCGATTTTTCCATGGATCGGCTTACCGGTGCGCATGATTTCTAATTCGTCTTTTCGAGCAGCCTGGGCGTGCTCGTGACTGAAAATATCTGCGTCCGTTTTACCCATGATTTCATCAGGCGAGTTGTATCCGAACTTGACTGCTTGGGCTCGACTGCCACGAATGAACCGGCTACCAACATCTTTGAAGTAGATGGAATCGGGCAAGTGATCCATCAGAGATTGCAGCAGGTAACCTTCGTGAGCCGCCGCTGCTTCGGCGCGTTTGCGTGGGGTCGCGTCCCAGAAGACCGCTTTGATGCCCACGATCTTTTCGTTTTTGTCACGTAAAGGCGACTTGCGAATTTCGATGAAAGTTTTCCCCTCAATCGGATCTGAATCGCGAGGGGCACGCGATGATCGGTCAGTTTCGATGACTTCGATGTCACGAAATGTATTGCCCGTTTCCATCACGTACCGGTCATCGGCACGGTACTTTTCTGCAAGCTGTTTGGGAAACAGATCAAAATCCGTTTTTCCATAAAGTTCTGACGCAGGCTTGCCCAGCATCTTGGCAAACGATTGATTCAAGTAGATCAGTTCGCCGTCGGCACTCTTGCAAACCACGCAGATAGGAAGACGGTCGGCCAGCTGAGCAAAAAAGTCCGCTGGTGGCCGAGGTAGCGCCGACGCGTTCCACGAGATGGCTCCTTCGACTTCGCTTCGATCGACGAAACCCGAATCGTCGTCGGATTGAGGATTATCTACTTGGGTCATGGTAGTACTCCTGCGAGTGAGATCACGGTCGACCGTCCAACGCCTGCCGTCTAACGCCTAGCAGAATGTGATTGTAGCAGAGTTTTTTCCAATCGACGCCAGCTGGAGGCCGATTTGGATGTTCGTACCAGATTGATTTCGGGTGGGAGATTCCGTTGTGGAGGAAACTGTGACGGTTGCCCAACCGGGCGAAACCTGTGAAACTCATGATTCAACTTCGCAGTCCATTCGAGTCAGAAATGTCATTAGACGACCGCCATGAGTCCTTTCGATCGCTGCTTGGTCGCCCCTACATATTGGTGGCGATTGGGTTCGGGCTGGGATATCTTGCGCGATTCATGTTAGGACCGCCCGAGAGCGAGTTAGACGGTTTAAACCGGCAATTTGAGCGTCCTATGCCAGCCGTGAAGCCCGAAATTGATCTTCCCCTGAAGCCTAAATCCAGTTCATGATCTGTCGGATGGAGATAGATCCCGAATTTGAAAAATTTGAATTTTGACGGGCAAGCGGCTATTATTGGTCATTGGCGTGACGCGCAGCGTTGAAATCTGAGGGGTGTCGGTTCAGATCGGTTGTCAATTGCCCTCAAAGATTGCATTGAGCATATGAAGAACTCCAACGACAAATCTCAATCAAAGCCATCAATCGACGATCCGTTGCCGTTTGACTCGCTGGAGTTCGGTTCCGATCAGGTGGATGGCCCACCGCTCAAGGGCATATCGCCCGCTCGGCCTCCTCAGAATCCTTCGCTCGGCAAGACTGCTGTAACTGCTTCGTCGAATCAAGCCCATTCGCCCGCCGCCCGTCGCTCTTCCCAACGCAGTTCTTCAGAAGCAGAAACGCCCTCGGCCAGCGAGATCCGGCAGCAACGGCGAGAAGCCCTGCGACGCGGGAAACAAGCGGTAAGAGAAAAATCTTCGACCGGTGGTGACTTAGGCGGAGCGATGTTGCTGCTGTTCACCGTAGTGCTGGTGTTTGGATTGTGGGTTGCGGGCCCTCGACTGGTCGAGGAGTACCATTACGCGGCAACGGCGGGGAAGGCTCGGGCTGAGTACGAGCACGCGACGGCGATGCTGGAATCTGATCCACTTGCTTCGGTTTCCTACGCGTACCAAATGGTTGCACAAAAAGTTCGTCCAAGCGTTGTCAGTATCACGGCCTACAAACGCGAACGTTCTTCGGTCGGAATTCCGGGGTTGGGCGAAGAAGGATTGGGGTCGGGAGTCATTGTTTCAACCGACGGATACATTGTGACCAACGCCCACGTGCTTGACGGCGGATATCGGTATTTTGTTGAACTGCATGACCGTCGCCGCTATTCCGCAGCGTTGATTGGAGTCGACAAGCTTAGCGATCTGGCTCTGCTAAAGGTCGAATGCAATGACTTACTGCCCGCCAGTTGGGGAGACAGCGACGCGTTGGATGTGGGTTCGATTGTGTGGGCGTTTGGGAATCCTTATCAACTGAAGCAGACGGTGACGTCCGGGATCATCAGTGGCAAGGATCGGCCGGGTGATCTGAACGCTAAACAGGCCCTGCTGCAGACCGATGCCGCAATCAATAAAGGGAACAGTGGAGGTCCGTTGGTTGATTCGCGAGGTCACGTGATCGGAATCAATACCGCGATTCTTGGCGAAACCTTTCAAGGCATCGGGTTCGCGGTTCCCAGTTCGACGGCTCGATACGTGGTCGAGCAATTGAAAAGCAATGGCAAAGTGACCCGCGGGTTTCTTGGAGTGACGCCTGTTGAGGTTTCGAACTCGGACGCTAGGCGACTGGCGTTGCCCGATTTGAACGGAGCCAAGTTAGTCCACGTGTTGGCCGATTCGCCCGCCGCATTGGCCGGATTCCAATCGGCAGACGTGATCCGTGAGTGGAACGGGATCCCGATTCAAGACTACAAGACGCTCTTCCGTCTTGCCGAGATGACTCCGCCGGATTCGACCGTTAGTGTCACGCTCATTCGTGGAGGCCTAGAGCTTGAGACCAAGGTCCGCGTCGGCAACCGCGATCTGCTGCCAATCCAGTAGTTGAAGATGGGTTAAATACCTTTCAACTGCCTCCCGCCGCGCTCAAAAAAACATTTGCGCTTTGCGAATAATTTTGGATGGTCGGTTCGAATCGCTCTGCCAGTGCAGGAATGATCAATTCGGCATGTATTAGAATTGAACAGTGTTCAATTTTGCTTCACGCATAAAAAAAATCGGCAAGCAACGAATTGCCAGCCGATTAATGATGATTTAACTAAAATAGCTTATAAAAGCGACCTGAACTGCCCACAAGTGGGCAGTTCAGGCACTGCCTCGTCTCTATTTCGTACAAACAAGGGATTAACTTGCCTGCACGAACCACTTCCGAAAAAACATTAATGCAAGGCGCGTGCCAAACTTTCTGAAAAGTGGCCAAAACCGTTTATGAGTTGTTCGGAAACGACTTCGAACTGGCTTTCGGATTGCGCTGGATACTTTGGGGCCTAGGACGACCAAAATCCCGAAGTTGTTCCCGAACGTTTCCTTAGCGGGTGATTC
>CAZLYM010000221.1:1666-6652 GCA_964563475.1 uncultured Pirellulaceae bacterium | reverse complement strand
CGATTCGCCAGACCACCGCTGTGAACGCAACTCTGTCCGCTGGCACGTTCGCCCCAAGACTACCGTCAAGCCGCAGTGTCCTAGGGATATTCGAACGGAAGACGCTTGTCGATCAATGGAAGCAACGACTGCCGGTGCTTGAGGAAAACGGTTTGGCCAGCTTGAAGTCCGACAATAAATACTGGCGAATCAGCTTGCGCGTCGATGCGTTAAACGATATTGATTACGGGCAGTTCCTTGAAAGTGTCAGCGACAACGTTCAGCATCAATTGGAAGATCTTGGGACAACGGGGGTCGAGTCATTTCTGACAGGTGGTATCCCTTTGGTCTATAAGGCTCAGCATCAGATCTTGCGCGACCTAAGTATTAGCTTTGTGACCGCATTTATTTTTATCTCCATCATTTTGATGGTTGTCCTTGGCAGTGTGCGAACAGGGTTGATCGCCATGATTCCGAATGTCTTTCCGCCTCTGGTGGTGTTCGGCACCATGGGGTGGCTGGGACGGTCGATTGAGATTGGTTCGGTCATGACCGCCAGTGTCGCGCTGGGGATTGCGGTGGATGATACGATCCATTTTCTCACTTGGTATCGACGCGGAACCTTGGAAGGCTTGTCTCGATACGCCTCGATTCGGTATGCATTCGAACACTGCGCCAAAGCCATGATCGATACCTCGTTGATCTGCGGATTGGGTGTCGCGCCGTTTTTGTTTGGCGTGTTCATGCCGACGGTCAATTTTGCTTTGTTGCTGTGCGTGATGCTGTTTACCGCTCTCGTCGGGGATTTGATCCTATTGCCGGCGATTCTTGCTGGACCCGCCGGAATGCTGTTTCGACTCCGTAAAAGGCCAAATGCGAGTACATAGAAGCATTTGGACAGCGATCAATCGGTTAGCCAGTAGCTGGGGAACCGGTTAGTTTGCCGAGAAACAGCCACAAAGCCACAGGTGAGTGCGTTTGGCTTTCTGAGCCAATTCGGAACAACGCAGGTGCCTAAATCACAGGTTTACAATGCCCACAAACACGGTTTTACTCGCCTGACACCCGATTTTGACGTTGTTGCATCTTGGTGACATGAATAGACTGCCTGCTCGACCGGTCGGACGACACTTGGCCGACGATACGTGAATCGACAACCTGGAAAGCAGAAACCCTATGGCTGATGTGTTTGATAAGTGCGACGAATTCTGGACTCGAATGAAGAAGGTCGCCGGAGAGCATTTTGACCACGGTGTCAAAACTTTTTTTCGTGAGTTTCCCGTCACGAATTGCCTGCCTACCGTTACGCTTAACGGGGTCGAGCATCTGCAGGTTTCTACCAACGACTACCTAGGACTGGCGACTCATCCGGATGTGGTGGCCGCGGCAACTGAGGTTGTCAAAGAAAGTGGAGTCGGAACGCCGTTGGGAGCGCGACCGCTGACCGGCAACACGGCACTTCACATCCAGCTAGAGACTGAACTTGCCAAGTTCCGGCGCACTGAGTCCAGCCTTGTTTTCAATCTTGGACTTGGAGCGATGTCTGGCACGATTGCTTGTATGGTTGGCCGGAAAGAAAAAGTCTTTGTTGACGCTTACGCTCATGGCTGCCTTCATGATGGTGCTCGATTGTGCAAGGGTGAAGCTTCATGGTTTGGCCACAATGACATGGATGATTTGGAAAGCCAACTAAAAGAATGCCCGTTGGAGCAACCCAAATTGATCGCGGTCGACGGCGTCTATGGCATGACGGGTGACCTAGCTCCGTTGCCTGAACTGGTCAAACTAAAAAAGAAGTACAACGCTCAGCTTTTCGTCGACGACGCTCACGGAACCGGAGTCATGGGCCCCAACGGACGCGGCACGCCCGAATTGTTTGGTGTCGAGGACGAGATTGACTTGCATGGTGGTACGTTTGCAAAATCATTCGGAACGTTTGGTGGTTACATTTGCGGTCCGAAAAAGGTGCTCGACTACATCAAGTTTGTATCTCCCGGTTTCATGCTGACCAAAGCATTGCCCGGATGCATTACCGCGGCCACGATCAAGTCACTCGAACTGATGCAGGCGATGCCCGAGCGGCGAACGCAACTCTGGGACAACGTCAAAGTTCTACGCAAAGGGCTTCGTGATGCTGGGTTCGCCATCGGTAATCCGGAAGGCGCCGTCACCTCCATTTTCACTCGTGGCGCGATGGCGCTTACGGCAGTCGATTTGTTGCAGAAAAACCATCAGATCATCGTCAATCCTGTGATGTACCCAGCGGTGCCGTACGGAACATCGATCATTCGCATGACGCCCAGCGCGCTGCACACCACTGACCAGATGAAGCAATTGGTTGCTGCCATTGTCGAGGTTGCCAAGACGGTTCCGCTTCATGAGGGGAACGAAGCTGCCGCCCACAAAGTGACCACGAATTCTTCGCTTAATGGTTTGTCGAAACTGAGCTCTGAGCTGAACGGTTCGTAGTACCGCCTGCTGGCGAATCTATTGTGATTCCGAGCCGTCTGTCTGTTTAGTTTAAGAACTTGGATAGGTGCTAAGCGTTGACAACGTTTTGCGGCGAACCGTTCTGGAAAGCCTGAATGTTGTCTGCGGTCGATTGCATCAGTCGCTGACGCGCCTCAACGGTCGTCCACGCCATGTGGGGCGTCACGAAGCAGTTTTCGACTGAACGAAGTGGATGGTCATTCGGCATCGGTTCCGCTGAAACCACGTCCAGCAAGGCACCACCAATTTTGTTCTCAGCAAGTGCAGTGGCAAGCTCTGACTCGTTCAACAAACCGCCACGCGCGGTGTTGATTAAAATCGCGTTCGACTTCATTCGTCCTAGGAAAGCGGTGTCGACCATTCCTGCACTCTCTTTATTGAGAGGACAATGGAGTGACACAACATCTGATTCTTCAATCAGTTGGTCGACCGTCATCCATTGAAAATTACAGCCTTCGAGCGGATCGGTTTGTCTGCGACTTGATGCCACAACACGCATGCCAAAAGCTTTGGCAATCGCAGCGGTTGCTTTGCCAATTCGCCCCCAGCCAACCACGCCGAACGTTTTGCCTTTCAGTTCTGTCAGTGGATTCAGCCAAAAGCTGAACTGCCCTGAAGCCATCCATTGCCCGTCCGCGACGGCTTGTGAGTGCGTTTCCGGTTGGTGAATGAAAGACAGCAGCATTGCGAAGACGTGCTGAGCAACCGCGTCGGTGCTGTACACCGGAACGTTGGAAACTGAGATCTGTCGCTTGCGGGCAGCATCCAGATCCACCACGTCGTAACCCGTTGCCGTCACAGCAATAAATTTCAAGCTCGGTAGTTGGGCGATGACTTCGCGGTTCAGCACGACCTTGTTGGTGAGCAGAACGTCGGCCTCGACCGATCGTGAGATGACTTCATCTGGCCGAGTGGAATCGTATATCGTCAGCTCGCCCAGTTGTTCAACGGCCGTCCACGGATTGTCACCGGGGTTAAGGGTAACCCCATCAAGTACAACAATTTTCATTGAACGACCACCTTCCACGCGACCCACCCGAGGTACACCAACCACGCACCAAAAAGCCCCGCAGCGACGCGAAATCGCCAATGATATCCACTGTTGGGCCTATTGGATTTCTGCCTGTCCGCTTTTTCAGCGTCTTCGTTTTCTTGCAGGTGTTGATCGTTCGATACGTGTTGATTCATGAGTCGAATTTTCGACCTCTCGATTGGGGGGATGTCGCGAAAAAGCATCATCATAGCGACTTCCGGCACGATTTTCTCCCATGTTACCTGTGAATTGACGGGTTTCTACGCCCTAACGCGAGCTCCTGCTGCGCGGGTACACAAGATGCTTGTAGTAATCCGTGTCCCAAACGGTTGTCATTGGCATCCTCCATGAATCCGTTTGTTTGTTTCCTCATCAACGGAATCGACAATCATGAAACTCAAGTTGATAACCAACTACGAAACACTAGAAGCACATGCCGCTCAATGGAATGCTGTCGCAGGTGACTTTCCGTTCTTCCGTTTTGCTTGGATGGGCAGTTGGATCAAACACCTAGGGAAGTCATGCCAACTGGCGGTGCTGGTTGCCGTTGACGACGACGGTCAGTGGCTAGGAATCGTGCCGTGGTGCATCGATCACTCGGACAACATGGCGAAACGCCTACGATACATTTCCAGCGGCGTCGCCTGTGCTGACTACATGCGTCCAATTTCAAGCGCGGAAGATGAAACAGGCTTTTTGAGCGCCGTGGCTGACTGGTTGGTCGACAACGTCGGTCCTGATGGTCCTTTCGGAAAGATCGACTCGATCGAATTGGATGGAATCACATTGAACGATCCCGAAACCAGCTATTTTGTCGACACACTGTCCGCCTGTAGACTTGGTCGTCATACGCTGGAACTTGAGGGCTGTTGGAAAACAGAACTCCCATCGGATTGGTCCGAGTTTGAATCCCAATGTTCTAAGTCAATGAGACGGAAAACGCGAAAAGCGACACAACGTCTAGCCAGCGAGCAAACCGAAATTCGATCCACCCAAGACACTCCCTTCGAGGAGCTTTGGCCAACGTTTGTGCAAATGCACCAATTACGTTACCAAGTGATGGGCCAATCTGGTTGCTTCGCGGACCCAAATTTTCATTCGTTTCTTCATGATGCGGTGAAGGATCTGGTCGAATCGGGGCACGGTGAGATCGTTGAAATCCTCAATGAGGGCACGCCACTGGCATCGATGCTGTTGCTTAACGATGGAGAAACGGTTTACATGTACCAGTCGGGATGTTGCGACAAGCGTGCTGCATTGGAACCTAGGTACCAAATGGTTGCCAGTGCCATCAAGCGATCGATCGATCAAGGTTTCAAGGCCTTCGATTTTCTGCGTGGCGATGAACCTTACAAAGCACGTTGGAACACGACCCGAGTGCCACTCTCACGAGTCAAATTCATTCCCGGTACCGTCAGTGCCCAAGTAGATCGTTCGACTTGGCAGACTGGCAAGTCGCTCAAGGAGCACGCCCTAGCGACCGG
>CAZLYM010000221.1:0-1566 GCA_964563475.1 uncultured Pirellulaceae bacterium | reverse complement strand
CGACCGGATAAGTCAGACGATACGCCGACGATAAGGCATACGCAGGACATGCTTACAGGCGGCACTTGCGGGCAGTCGTTCCACCGCCACGCGAATGCCATTTTCGCCCGTTACCGACCTTGAGTTTACCGACGAAAGTTACCGACGATCCGACATGGCCGCCGCTTTGCGGACGAGGTCAATGAACTCGGCTCGATAGCCCGACGCGTCTGCTCCCATCGCACCCGCCCCAATATCTTCGATCTGATCGAAGGTTGCATCTCCCGAGTAGGCCGATCCTCGCAATAGCATCCCGAAAGCCGCGACGCTGGCTGCAAATCGGAAATCGTCCGAAGCAGTCACGAAGCTCTTCTCTTGGTTCTTGATTGCGAACTCTAACTTTTGACTGGTCTGAGCATCGGGCAACTTATACCGAACCGCTACGGTGGCCAGTTCCCCCGTCTTCGCTGCGGCGGGAAGGTTCGCAAGCCGAGCTTCAGGACTGTCAGGTGTTGCTGGGATTTCTGCGTCTTGGTACTTCAGTCCAACTGGAGTCGCCGACCGCCGGTTCTTGGCCATTTTCGCTGGGACGATTTCATAGAGGGCCGTGACGGAATGACCGGCCCCGATCTCGCCCGCGTCTTTGCGGTCATTGTCAAAGTCCTCCGTTTTCAACGCTCGATTTTCGTAGCCTAACAGGCGATACGACTTCACTTCCGCCGGATTGAATTCGATCTGAAGTTTCACATCTTTGGCAATCGTTAGCAAAGCGGCCGAAAGCTGCTGGACCAATACCTTGTTCGCTTCTCGTAAGGAATCAATGTACGCGTACACTCCGTTTCCGTTGTCAGCAATTTTTTCCAGCTTGCCATCTTTCAGGTTTCCGGTTCCAAAACCCAGTACCGTCAAGAACACGCCTTCGGCAGCCTTCTGTTTGATCAGTTTTACCAACTGATCGTCACTGGTCACGCCGACATTCAAATCACCATCGGTGGCAAGGATCACTTTGTTGCTGCCCTTGGCGATGAAATTCTGTTGAGCCAATCGATAGGCCATTTCGATTCCGGCGCTACCATGAGTCGATCCGCCCGAGGTGAGTTTTTCGATGGCGTCGTTGATGACCTTCTTCTGGTCGCCCGAAGTGGGCTCCAAAGCGACTCCGGCGTTTCCGGCATACGTCACGATTGAGACTCGGTCGTCTTCGCGAAGTTGTTCCACCATCATCTGGAAGCCACGCTTGAGCAACGGCAGTTTGTTCTGGTTCTGCATCGAACCAGAGACATCGATCAGGAATACGACATTCGTAGCTGGTCGTTCTGCCACATGCACATCTTTGCCCTGTAAACCGATTCGCAACAGTCGATGGTTATCGTTCCATGGGCACCCCGCCAATTCAAGATTGGTCGAGAACGGTACGTCACCGTCAGGCTGATCGTATTGGTAATCGAAGTAGTTGATTAGCTCTTCCAAGCGAACGGCATTGGGTGGCGGCAGTTGTCCCTGCTCGATGAACCGACGCATGTTGGCGTAGGACGCCGTGTCGACATCGATCGAAAACGTCGACAGTGCCTTGGCACCGGTTGCCGT
>CAZLYM010000220.1:0-6658 GCA_964563475.1 uncultured Pirellulaceae bacterium | reverse complement strand
TCTCGTAAACGGAACGGGTTTCGTAAAGAACACAGACGCAAAGAGTGCGACAGAAGACTGCTAGGTCGACTAAACGGCCATACCGGGCAAACAAGGGGCCGGATCAGTACATGATAGGGGGGACTTTATACCGAAGGTTCGCAAACACCTCGCCAGCAAATTCACAAGACAGAGCCCCAAAAAGCATGAGTAGCCGGAATAAATTCGGATTGGAGTGACCTAGATCGTTGAAATTACTATCCATCGAACACTAAGGCAAAGAACGATTGCCTAGTACGGCATGAAATTCCGAGCACGGAATGAACCACTTGCTGTACTTTGAAATGTCAAAATATATTGTTTGCTCACCGGTTACCAACGGCTCCCGAAACGAGCCAAACTCTGTGAACTCCCGCACGCTCTAGGTTGCTCATTTTATGTTTGCTATGCCCACCTTGAGCCGGTAAAATGTTGATGGCTAAAAGGCACCGCGTTACCTCTCAGTTCCGACCGCCATCACTCGACTCTTCCACTTCCAAGGGGATCCGTCATGTCAGGCATGTTTTCTCTCGCGTTCACGTGCACACACGGCTTGCGCACTAACCCATCAGCTGGTCAGGCAGCGGCCGGTCAGACGACGGCTTTATCAGGACGTTCCCGCAGCGCCTTTACTCTGGTCGAGCTATTGGTCGTCATCGCGGTCATCGGCATCTTAGTCGGCATGCTACTGCCGGCCGTTCAACAGGTTCGCGAAGCGGCAAGGACTTCGACCTGCATCAACAATCTACGACAACTGGCTCTCGCCTGTCATAACTTTGAATCGGCCAAGCAACGCTTCCCAGAAGGCTGCGTCATGGGCCAAGGAGCCGGTTGGTCGGCGTTTATCCTCAACCAGATCGAGCAAAATGCGATCGCGAATCAAGTCGATCTGCAGGACACATCCACCGCGCCTAACGGAGCAGGAAATGCCAGCCACTGGACCAACGGATCCAATGAGGAAGCATGCGCGACATTCATTCCGCTGTTCCGATGCGCAAGCGACCCAGTGGCTCCGCATATCGACAGCGGTAACAGCTTTGGAAATCCCATCATCGCCAATCGAGTCCCCAGCAGCTATATCGGCGTCTGCTCCGGCACGGCAGAGGATCAAAATGACCTCTACCTGACATCGGCTTCTGACCGCAGAGACGTGCAGAAGTTACGCAATGGGATGCTGGTCCCCAACCAGAAAGCGGATTACTTTGGCAATGTTCAACTGAAAACGGTTGTTGGCTTCAGTGATTGCGTCGATGGAAGTTCCAACACGTTGCTCGTTGGTGAAACAGTTTTCGACACATCTGAATTCGAAGGCGATTCAAAGGGCATTGATCACTGGTACATTGGCTCTTATCAGATTGATTTTAACATTGAGATGTCGGAGTTCATGGGTTCGACAGCGATTCCATTAAACTTGTACCACCGGTTTCGAGACGAAAGACTGAGCACGCTTAGCGCGAGTGCTCGTCGGAATCTCTTCGACGACATGGCGTTTGGCTTTGCCAGTTGGCACGCAGGGGACGGAATAAACTTCTCCTTCGCTGATGGTTCGACACATTTTCTCGACGCGTCTATCGAAACCGAAGTCATGCAAAATCTAGGTAACCGGGCCGATCGACAACCGACTCCGACGTTCTGACCAAACTTCCGGCTTCCGGGTTTCGTTTTGAGTAACCCCTAGTGCAACATCCATTTGCGGTCGACCAAATGATCCAATCTCGCAAATCCTTCAAACCCGAACTCTGGCTGCGGTACGCTGCCCTGATTTTGGGTCTCGCCTGCTGTGCCGGATGTCCCGACTACTCCCACCTCCGCCCGGCGCCCGACTACAGCAATATGACGGATTCAGGCGGAGATTCCGGAGGATCGGAAGCCGAAACTGTTAGAGAGTGAACGGCTTCGAATTTCATGCATTGCCACCGCCTAACTGTAAGCTAACCTAGGTACGGTAGACGTGGTGCGCACCACGTGTCGAAATCGTATTCCAGCATTACTCCGGCCACCGACAATGACTTGCCGCTCTTTTTTCAATTCTTTGCAACCTGTACTACTGGCAACATGGCTAACGATTGTGTTTTCGCCGATCGTGGTCGGTCAAACCAATCACAAGTACAAGCAGGAAGATAAATTCCGCCAGCTTGAAGAAATTCTGCCGACTGCCAACGCTTACCGAACCGCATCGGGAGCTCCTGGAAAAGAATATTGGCAACAGCAAGTCGACTACGATATCGACGTTCGCATCGACGACGATACGCAAAAGCTTTTCGGCAGTGAGCGAATCACGTACCGAAACAACAGCCCCGACTCGCTGGCCTATCTGTGGCTACAGCTAGATCAGAATGTTCGTGTGGCTCAAAACGACTCACACCGAATTGAAACGACAAAAGACCTGAGCAAAGTCGAATTCGATCGATTCAGGTACACGCTCCAGCGAGAGACCTTTGACAGTGGTCTCAAAATCACTCGCTGTGTAACGACCGATGGCGAACAACCACTCAAGCACACCGTCGTCAAAACCATGATGCGAATCGATCTGCCGCAACCGCTCGAGCACGGCCAGACATTCCAGTTCACAATCGATTGGAATTACCAGATCAACGACAAGAAAAACGTTGGTGGTCGTTCGGGGTTTGAAACGTTCCCTGACACCGGCGACCGAATTTATGAAATTGCTCAATGGTTTCCGCGTCTCTGTGCCTACACGGACTCGACCGGCTGGCAACACAAACAGTTTCTGGGGCGAGGCGAATTCGCGCTGGAGTTCGGTAACTATCTCGTTCGAATCACCATGCCCGGCGATCATGTTGTGGCCGCGGCAGGCGAACTGTTGAACCCAGACGAAGTCCTGACCAAAGCCATGCAGCAACGGCTGGACGAAGCGCGAACCGCATCGGACCCCGTGTTCATTGTCACTCCCGAGGAAGCAGCTCAGAACGAGAGTTCTAGTTCGTCGGAAGAGAACTCCAGTTCGTCAGATTCTGCAGACGAAGAATCCGAAGAATCGGACAAGGAAACCAAAGCATCCGAAGACAAGGCTCCCGAGTCGAAAACGTGGATTTTCAAGGCGGATCAAGTTCGGGACTACGCTTTCGCGTCCTCCAAAAAGTTCATCTGGGACGCGATGGCTCAGAAGGTAGGTGATCGCAGCGTCATGGCGATGTCGTTCTACCCGAAAGAAGCCGAGCCACTGTGGAGCAAGTACTCAACCCGCGCGGTGGCTCATACGGTGGACGTTTACTCGCGGTACACGTTCGACTATCCCTACCCCGTCGCGATTTCCGTCAATGGACCAGTCTACGGGATGGAATACCCGATGATCTGCTTCAATGGGCCGCGTCCCGAGACCGATGGCACATATTCAGAGCGAACCAAGCACAGTTTAATTTCAGTCATTATCCACGAAGTTGGCCACAACTGGTTCCCGATGATCGTTAACTCGGACGAGCGACAGTGGACGTGGATGGATGAAGGACTCAACTCGTTTGTGCAGGGCATCGCTCAGCAGGAATGGGAACCCGACTACCCGTCACGCAACAGTCCTCGCAAAATCATCAGCTACATGACCAGCCCACTTCAAGTGCCGATCATGACCAACAGCGAATCGATTTTGCAATTCGGCCCCAACGCCTATGCGAAGCCGGCGACTGCTCTAAGCGTGCTGCGAGAAACAATCATGGGGCGTGAGCTGTTTGATTTCGCCTTCAAACAATACGCCAATCGGTGGAAATTCAAGAACCCACAGCCTGCCGATTTTTTCCGTTCGATGGAAGACGCCTCTGGGATTGATCTCGATTGGTTCTGGCGAGGCTGGTTTTACTCGACCGACCACACCGATATCGCGATCACCAACGTTCGCCACTTGAACATCGACACCAAGGATCCCGACATCGAAAAAGCGATCAAGAAACGAGAACGTGACGAGATGCCTGAATCTGTCACGTCTCGGCGCAACAAGTCGCTGGAGCGTCTGCTTGATCGAGTCGAATCGTTGAAGGATTTCTACAATTCGTATGACGAACTGGACGTAACGCCTCAAGACCGCAAGGGCTACGAAAAGTTACTGGAAGGCCTGTCCGACGAAGAACGAGCGATGCTCAAGGACCAGCGCCACTTCTACTTGCTGGACTTTAAAAATCACGGCGGATTGGTGATGCCGATTTTGTTGGACATCACCTACGAAGATGGCTCGAAAGAGCACGTCCGAATTCCGGCTGAAATTTGGGGCAAGAACAATCGCCAAGTGACGAAGCTGTGGATTTCAGAGAAAGTGATCAAGTCCGTTTTAGTTGACCCCAACTTGGAAACGGCTGACAGCAACGTTTTCAATAACTCCTTCCCTCAGAAAATTGAGAAATCGCGGTTCGAGATTATCAAAAGGCCAAAAGAGAAGAACCCGATGCAGAAGGCTGCCGAAGCGAAAGCGGACGCAGAAAAAGAGGCGAAAGCCGAGGCAGAAGCAAAAGCGGGGGCTGAGAAAAAGAAAGAGTCGGACGCCGACTAAGGATTTCCGGATCAATACGTTGCTCAATGAATATGCTGTATCGTCGGTATTTCACGAGCAATTTGAATCCGAATCCGGCAGTTTATTTTTGGGCAAATCCTAAGCCCAGCTTAAGCTTGTTTACCAGCGGCCATGTCGCCAACCACTCGGTCAATGATCTCGCAAGCAACGTCGATGTGCTCGTTTTCAATGCACCCCAGCGGCAGCAGGAATCGAACGCGCGACGGACTTCCGCCGGCCATAAACGACATCAAACCGGCAGCGTACAAGCGATCGATCAACTCGTTCGTGCGTGCTGAAGAACCGTCAAACGCCGTGAACGCGACCATGCCTCCGATCCCAAACGGGCCCGAGACACAATCTGCGTGCTTTTTTGACAGCTCAGTCAAACGATTGGCAAAGTGGCTGTGCAACGCCATATTCTTCCCGTCGTCACCAAAATTGCCCGCGTCGACCAAGCCTTGAAGAATCGCGTTGGCAGCGAGAATCGTCATGTTGCTGCCCGTGAACGTCTGACTGATCAAACCCGGTTGAGGCGCGTATTGATCGGTGAACAGTGTCGCACAGACCTGAGTAATTTTGCCAACGGTGACGATGTCGATCAGGTCATCCACGCCAAAATGCTGAAACGCGTATGGGCGTGAGGTCCGTCCGAACGTCTGGACTTCATCGGCGATCACGGCAACACCATGCTCGCGAGCCACCGTCATCAACTGTCGGAAGAACTCGGTCTGACCAGGATAGTAGCCGCCTTCCCCTTGGATCAACTCAAGCCAAATCGCTGCGTATTTTCCCGGATGCCTGTTCAGATAGTACTTGAAATGATTGACCGCAATCTCGGTACTTCGTTCTGGCGCTGATTCGTCAAAGAATGGGATATAGTCGACCGCGATTGTGTCCGGCAACCCTTGGCGGTAGGCAGCTTTGTCGGTCACCTGAGCCAACGCGAGCGTCCGCCCGGCAAAACAGTGAGTGAACGCAACGATTCGATTGGCCGGAGCATTCTGCTGAAAAGCCAGCTTCAATGCGTTCTCGTTGGCCATCGCACCGCTGGTCGTCAGGAAGCAATGATTGATCCCCGATCCACCTTCTTTTGCTAGATCGACCAGCAACCGACTGGTATCGACGATCGAAGGATTCGCCTGCAAATTTCCTTGCATTACCGTATCACACAAGGCCGCATCAATGCCGGCCTCGACCAGCTTCGGATGACTGTGACCGAATCCATGCACACCGATCCCGCTGATCAGGTCCAACTTCACGCTGCCGTCGGCCAGTTCCACAAACGGCCCGTTTCCAATGCCGCTTCCAAGATACGGAAAGTAAACCTTACCGCCACGCAACTTGCTGTACTCGTCGAACATCGCTTGGTAATCGGCGACCAATGCCGGCACCGGATCAGCGACCGCCGTCAGCGGTGCCGAATGCTCGGCGATAGCCTCCTGAATCAGGCGTTTAGCTTCAGCAATTCGAGGATCGGCAGCCAATCCAGCGGCTGCGAGTATTGTTTTGGATGATGTATCTTGAGTCATAACTATTCCCGTATATCGTTTCCAAACGCCAGTTTAGCACGATAGACAGGGCGAGCGAAGCGAGGTTCACGATTGGCTATTTCGCTGCCTTTTCAAAACACTAATCGCCCCTGATTTTCACTAATGAAATACTCGTAGTTAGGACAGTCCTCAGTGAATACCACCACTTTAAAATTGTCGAAATCGAATTCAGTACGGCAAAGACGGACTAGAAGAACCGCGAATAAACGCTATTGGACGCGAATAAAAACCTGAATTTGTATTCGCGTTTATTAGCGTCCATTCGCGGTTGAAAATTCAGCAATCAAAGGGGCTCGCCTAGCCCGAATAATTCGTCGGCCTTGCGCGCCTTGATTTTCGCAGGGTTTTATCAATTCGAAAACACTGATGCAATATTCGGGCTAGTTTGACGATGAAAAAAACAATGACGTTCAGCTAGAAGCCTCGTAATTAGTGCCGATTAGAGAAGATCAGTGTTCTTTTATCTGGACATGCCGTAAGTGCAGTGCGCGTCGTGAAGCCAGCGACTGAATTGGACCTCAATCGCTCGGCAAATCCACTTTCCAGATCGTGGAACGCTTGAACTCGCTGGTAATGAGGACTGATTTCG
>CAZLYM010000219.1:1764-6681 GCA_964563475.1 uncultured Pirellulaceae bacterium | reverse complement strand
GCTTTCAGCTCAGACGCCGATTTCAGCTCGCCTTGAGTCGTAATAAAACCTATACTTGATCACCCAACCGCAATTTTCCATACAGAAGACCATGCACGATCGCGAACGAATTCGGAAATCAGATGACGAAGAAGTCGCGCTCGTGGTGCGCGTAATTCTGCCGGATGATCCAGTGGAACTTGATCCGCTGGAAGAGTTGACGGGCTTGGCAGAAACTGCGGGCTCGCTGGTGATGGCAGGACTGGTGCAACGGCGTGAACGTCCTGATCCTGCCGCGTACCTAGGGAAAGGAAAGCTAGTCGAACTGGAAACATTGGTCGAATTCCATGCTGCCGATGTGGTCATCTTTGACAACGATCTTTCTCCGGCTCAGAATCGCAACCTAGAGCAAGCGCTCAACTGCAAGGTGCTCGACCGGACGGAGCTAATCCTTGACATCTTCGCGACTCATGCGCGAACGTACGAATCCCGTCTTGCCGTTGAATTGGCTCAACTGGAATACTCACTGCCACGCCTAAAACGCATGTGGACTCACCTTTCCCGTTTGAAAATGGGTGTTGGTATGCGTGGTCCGGGTGAAAAACAGCTGGAAACCGATCGACGCTTGGTAGAAAAACGTATCCACGATCTCAAAAATGAACTGAGCAAAGTTGAAAAGCGGAAACAGCGGCAGGTCGAGTCACGCAAGGGCACGATGACGGTTTCACTAGTCGGCTACACCAACGCTGGAAAAAGCACGTTGATGAATGCATTGACCGACGCGAACGTCTTGGCCCAAGACAAACTGTTCGCCACGCTCGACACACGCACGCGGCGCTGGCACTTGCCCAAGTGGGGACCGGTCCTGCTGAGTGACACAGTCGGTTTCATTCGCGACCTGCCTCACAAGCTGATCGCAAGTTTCAGGGCCACGCTGGAAGAGACTCGACAAGCTGATCTGCTGTTGCACGTCGCCGACGCAAGTAATCCTCAGGTGATCGATCAGATTCAAGCGGTGTACGACGTTCTGAAAGAACTGGGCATCGAAGAAAAGGATGCGTTACTGGTTCTGAACAAGGTCGACGAGATTCTCGATCCCTCGCGACTGGATGCACTTCTGAATCGTTACTCCAACGCGATCCCTGTGAGTGCGAAGACAAAGATCGGATTTGAGAAATTACACCGCGTCGTTGGTGATGCACTCAGTCGCTCTTTTCAAGATGTCGATATCGAGATGTCGATCAGCAACGGAAAGCTGATGGCCTACCTTGCCGCCAAAGGTGAAATCGTTTCGACACAGTACGGCGAAGACTTTGTGAAAGTCCATTGTCGATTGCCGCAAAAATATCTGGGCCGGATCGACCCAACCGACACGATCATCACTCCGCATTCCCCAGCTGGTTGGACCAATGAATCGGAATCGGAACCAGACGCCAAGCAGGCGCTAGGCACGGAAAATGCTTCTACTGAAAACATAGAATCACCGCCTGCTGATTTGCCAACGGCTGAATCTGAAGTCTGGCTACGACCTCAAACCGATTCGACCGAAGTGGAGCAAACTTCGATCGACCAAGGATCGCCGTAGCAAGTGGACAGAGACTAAGGTCTACTTGCTTCCGACGATACTGATGACGAAGGTTAACAGGCCGGCATAGCACAATACCATTTCCATTTTTGGAATCAGGTAGTCCAGCAGCGACTCTCGATTCTGGTCGTCAGCCATGTTGGTTCGATGAGAATTCCATTTTTGCTTGTGAAGATGAAACAGGGTGTAAATCTTCACGATACTGCCAATCCATTGGGTGTATAGCAACATCGGGATATCCACGAGCGACAGCCGATGGCCTTCGAGCGTAAGGATCAGGATATAAAGCGTCCGCACCAACAACACGAGAATGGCGTACACCAGCAGATAATAAGGGCTCAGCCAAATACTTGCCCAAACCGCCGACACTGGCCCCAACAAACTGGTAAACATCGAGAGCCTTTGATCAACGTGGCACCACCAAACAAATGTTTTCTGGCCACCCATCCCCAAACCGATCGCACGCCCGTTGTTTCGTAGCATGTTTCCAAACCAGCGGTGCATTTTTTGAATGCTCATCCGCACAGGAGTGGGGCCCGAATCTTCCATGCAGTAAATAATCGCATCAGGCACGTACAACATTTCACTGCCTTTTTTCAACAGCGTGTACCACGTACTTTTGTCATCACCGGTGACGAACTTGATCTCGCCGTGAAGCCAGTGCTTAATTCGATCGTTTTCGAGCGACGAAATAAACTCGGGCTTCACACATTCTTTAGCACGAAAGAGCGAAAAACGGCCCGTCAAAACCTGAAGCTGTCCCGAAAGGCTCAGCGACTTCATGTAACGATGCCGCATCGAAAAGCGAAGCGTGTACCATTTTCGGTAAAGCCAGTTCCCTTCGGTGACGGAAATATTGTCCGTCGTAACAGCATCAAGATTGGGGCGTAGCCCAAACAGTGGCAGACATTTTTGCAAAATCCCTTTGCCCAAAACGGTATCCCCATCCATCAGGACAACGATATCAGAATCGTCGACTGGCAAATCAGAAAGCGCGTACAAACAATCTGCCATCCCCTGCCGCTTACCTGCCGATTGCCTGATAAACTCCAACTTCACACCATCAGATGCTGGATGAGACTCATGGATTTCGCGAAAAATGTCATCTTCCGACTCGCTACCAGCGTTTACAAAAACGACCACCTCGGAAGGAATTTGTCCGACTTCGTTCAACACTGAATTGAACATCGACCGCGTCACTTGCGGCTTTTCCTTGAACGTAGGGATCAGAAAATAAAGTCGCGAAGGATACTTCTCAGATTCCGGCAATTGCCCAGCGCGAAACTGAAGCCTTGGGTAGTAAACATGTTCATAAAGTGCAGCACGGACGCAATGAGTCAGCAGCCACACGTATCTCCAAATCCCAATAAACCCGAGTACCGCAATCGATTCCAACGGAATTGCTTGCGCACGCTCAGGCAAAAACAGAAAGATCAATAACGCTAGACTAAAGTAGAACGCAACCACTGGGATCGCTCTGAAAAGACGCATCCCCAAGGATACGTCGTAGCGGATACTGTTTTCCATACTCACTTACCTAAAATCATCGACTAGGACTTACTCGTCCAGCAGAGCGAAACTCCGGCGGGCCACTCTGTATCAAGTGTCAATTCTCCACCAGCGTCTGACGCAAGCACCGATTCAGAAGCTTGTCACCTCAATGGAACTGTCCAAATCGTTCCCTTCCGATTCGTTTCGCACTTGCCGATTGTGCTCGGATTCCGGTTCAATGCCGTTGATCGGTTGCAACTTGAAACCTACTAAGTGATCAATCCACTCGACTCCAAAGCCAGTATTGATTTCCATGTCCAACCTCATTCCGGAAGAAATATTCTCCGGCAGATCGGCGATCAACACTTTCACGGGAACGTCTGTCACAGTAGTCCCACGAAAATCTGCCGAGTAACCACCTTTTCCGTACATCGCACGGTGACCGACGGCCGAAACGACTCCGTTGAGTTTTTTCTTCAGGGCAGGGATGCTGACAGTGACTGGCAGCCCAGGACGCACTCGAGAAGCTTGCCCCACCGATACCACGCCAGCGGCCCACGTTTCTCCACGAAAACTGATCGCGATGGCTTCGTCCGCCACGCGAAGGTACTCCCCATATTGCCGATAGGTCGCGTAAACATGTCCTTCTCGGGGAGCCGTAATGTCCAACTGCTGTTCCCGTTGAATCGCGATCTCCAAACCGCTGCGACTGGCCGCCAATTCGGCTTCCGCCAACTCCAGATCCGCCGTGATGCGCCCCACTTCATCATCAATCCGATCTCCCAACATCAGAACGGAACTAGATGACATTTCGTGAGCAAATTCGGCCAGCTGAATCCTGCTGGCGTTGGCTTCATACTTCGCCTTCAAGGCGAGCATTTCATTCACCAATACGTCGAACTCAGAGTTCGAGATTGCAGTACCTAGGTGAGGTCTCGTTCGTTCAACAGTCGTCTTCGCACCTTCGTATTGCATTTTGGTGGACTCGGCATCCGATTGAGCCACCTTAAGATCAAGTGCCAGCCTTTTCTTGGCGACCTCAACGTTGGCAAGGTAGTTTTTCAGCTTCTTGCGCAACGCGGCGACTTTCGCTTCACCCAATCGAACCTCTGACTGGCTTAATGCCTTACCGGCGCGAATTTCTGGATTGTGCAGACGAAGCAAGACGTCTCCACGTTGGACACGCTGGCCCTCTTTGACCAAAACTTCGACGATCTCGCCTTCCACACGAGCATTGACAGGTAGATAGTTTCCGACCAAGGCTGAGTTATCCACGCCTAGAGAACTGCGAGAGCGAAGGAACATCACGACTAGGATAGCCATCGCCAGCAATGCAAAGAACATTCCAAGCGTTACGATCGACTTAATCAATCGTTTATTCATAGGGCCTTTTGCTGCAACTACCTGTTGATTTTCAGGCTGCGGATCCTCCGCAGCAGGTAGGCCCTTGGCTAGGTCGTCATAACTAAGCCCTTCCAAGGTTGCGTCCGCCACGGTCTGATGTGTTTTTGATCGTACGTACCGCTCGATCGCCTCGCGCTTCGTCAGCGAAAGATCAAAAAAGGTGCAGATACATTCTTCGCCATTTTTTTGGCGAATGCGAAACTGAAGATCGATCGCGTCCCCGTCGAGCAACAATTCGCCGCCAAGCTGATCGCCCACCGAGCGATCGGGCAACAAAGTCGTCCTGAACCCAAAGACGGTCAACTGCCTGACATCTGATTGACTCGCATCCAACCGAATGTAGTTTTGGTTCTCTACCGACATAATTGCTAGCTCATTGTTTAAGAATGGATAAGACTGAACAGATGGGAAAGCCTATTTGATAAGCTGTGCGGGTTACTAAGAGTCGAGTTTACGGA
>CAZLYM010000219.1:0-1664 GCA_964563475.1 uncultured Pirellulaceae bacterium | reverse complement strand
AACCGGCAGAGTCTCCGACGCTCGACACTATTCACAGACACGGACTGCTATCGCAACTTCCATGGATCCTTAGCAGCAAAGACTGGCACAATGCCCCTTAACATATTTAACGTGGCTAGATTCCCCATAAAAGAGTTGAGACGGCTCTTAATCATGCTGACCGTCGTGGCACTGCTAAGCGGTTGTGTTGTTGGCCCCGACTATGGACTAACGACATCCAGCCGAATTTCAAACCATTTTACCAACGCCCCGGTTAACCATGTCGACGGCCAATTCTTGGAAGTCACTACGAGGCAAGTTCCAGCTGAACAGTGGTGGCACACGTTTGCCGACCCCATCCTCAATGATCTTGTATCAAGAGCGATGCATCAGAGCCTTAGCCTGCAAGCTGCGTACGAAAGAATTGTTGAATCACGTTCGAATTTCCATCTGCAAACCGGACAACTTTTACCCGATGGAATTTATCAAAACGAATATCAATATTTGAAGCGAAGCCCCAATGCTCGGCCATTCGTTGGATCAAATGGTGATCCGTTCAACTTGTTTACCCCGGGGCTGAGCGTTACTTGGGAACTGGATCTGTTTGGCCGGATCGAGCGCAGCATCCAAGCAGCAGAAGCTTCAGTAGAGCTTCAGGAGTTTGACCTTGAAGCAATTCGACAACTGCTGGTTGCCGACATTGCCAGCAGCTACCTGCGAGTTCGACTACTGCAACAACAAATCTCTTTAACCCAGGAGAGCCTGAGCCTTCAACAGGAAACGGTCGAATTAATCGACAACCGCGCTGCTGCGGGCGCGTCGACCGAACTGGATCGAGCACAAACAAAATCGTTCCTTCGACGCTCCGAAGCGTTGTTGGCGTCATTGGAGCAACAGCTGGCGGTCGAGTTCAATCAGTTAAGCTGGCTATTGGGCGAAGCTCCGGGCGAGAATATTATTCAGTTGGTCGGCACCCAACCCTTGCCACAGATTCCGATGCTTCCAGCCGCTGGCATCCCGACAGACCTTCTGCGTCGCCGCCCCGACGTTCGCCGCGACGAACGAGCCGTTGCTGCAGCTAGTGCGAGAATTGGTATCGCCGAAGCGGATCTGTACCCCAGACTCTCCCTGCTGGGAGACATCTCACTTTCGGCGATGAGCCCGTCTCAACTTTTCCAGACCGATTCGCTCGCATTTTCAATAGGTCCGTCGTTGAGTTGGAACTTGCTGCACTTCGGTCGTATCTTCAGCAACATTGAAATTTTCGAATCGCAGTTTCGTCAGGCCTTGCTTGCATACGAACAAACCGTCCTACTGGCCGTCCGTGAAGTCGAAGATGGTCTGGCCCAGCACCACGGCGCCTTCCGCCAGTGGAACTCATTCACTGCCGCGATCGAGGAAGACAAACAAGCAGTTGAACTGAGTCTAAAACGATACGAAATTGGCAAAATCAATTTTCAGCGTGTGCTAGATGCTCAACAACAATTGTTGCTCGACCGGCAGCAGCAGGCGACCCAACAAGCAGCCGCCATCGAACAGCTGATTCGGACCCACAAGGCGCTGGGGGGTGACTGGAACCCAGACCGACTCGACTCATGCGGTAACAATGGAACGTGCGGCGGCAATGGATCGTGCGGCAGTAGTGGATGCTGCCCTGAGTGCCTCGCGACTGCTGTGACAGTTGC
>CAZLYM010000218.1:3878-6684 GCA_964563475.1 uncultured Pirellulaceae bacterium | reverse complement strand
CAGCGATCAACGTCTTCGGACCGGGCGTTGCGTTTCTTGGCGGATCGAGAAAAGATCTGGAAGACGGGATTGATGGCGTGATGGAAGCTGTGGTCACTGCTGCTGACGAACCGCTTTCCATGCGATCGGCTCGTGATCGTGACTATTTCGAGCAGTTGGTCGACAAGCATGTGTCGAACCCAGTCGCAAAAGTATTCATGGATATGATGATGCCTGCGTTTGATCAGATCACCTTGGCTGGGGAGCGAACCGAATGTGCTCGCAATGCCGCGATGATTGGCGTGGCAGCTTACCGTTTTCGTTTAAGGCATGACCGGTTCCCAGAAACTGCCGACGAATTGGTGCCGAAGTTTCTCCCATCGATTCCGATGGACGTGATCACTGGCCACCCACTGAAGTACCAACTGCAGGGTGGGCTGCCAATGATCTACAGTGTCGGAGTCGATCTTGATGACGATGGTGGCGTGGAGTCGCTGGACTCAGATGGCAAACCTGTGTTGAGTGTTATTAACAATCTTGGTTCTAAGACAATCGACGGCGATTGGATTTTGTGGCCAGCGTTCTACGAGTAGTCGTCCAGACTCATTGGGGTCGGACCGTCGTGTTGTGAGGCTTTGTTCCAAAAAGGTTTGTAGAGCCAAAACGCCCCGGTTTTCAGCCGCTCGGAACTGTGTGTTGGGACAAAGCCTAGTAGTCGCGGAGCGACGACAGGTGATCAGGCACCTATCGTCGCTCCGCGACTGCTTTTTCACTGTTCCCCCACCCCCAGACTAAAGTCTGGGGCTTCATCATGCCGTCGCCCTGCGACTCAAAGCACGTATAACTTGCGGCAGCGTTATTTGATCATTCTGCCGCAAATCGTTTCGCTCGGTACTGCCCGATTATTCGCTCGAGATGACTTCCATCGCGATGGATTGCGAAGAGGTATGAGGCGGTGTGAACGGTTCTTCTAGGAAATGTTCATCGTTCGCAGGAGCCGCAGCTTGCGTTTGCTGCATGACCTCCATGGCCAGAGAGCGATAATCTTGGGCTCCGTTGGAGTCATTCGCGTACTGAAAAATTGATTGGCCGTAGCTGGGGGCCTCGGCTAAACGGATGTTGCGGCGAATCCGAGTGTCAAAGCTCATCGCATCCGACCACACGCTGCCCGTGTTCCGCTGATCAGTCAGAAAGTACTCGACATCGTTGATGACTTCGTTCGCCAACCGAGTTCCTCGGTCGTACAAGCAGTACACGACATTGGTCAGCTTCAACGCCGGATTCAAGCGCCTGGCGACTAGGTCGATTGTTTTGAGTAGCTTCGACAGACCATGCAGCGCCAGAAAGTGAGGCTGTAGTGGCAGGAAGATTTCATTGGCGGTCGTCAACGCGTTGAGTGTTAGCACGCTTAACGAGGGTGGGCAGTCGAAAATGATATAGTCAAAGTCTTCGCGGACATCCTGCATTTTGTCACGCAGAATGATCTCCCGACCGACGGCACCGGCCAATTCCATTTCTGCCGCAGCGAGATCAATATGAGCCGGACTGATCCAGAGATGGTCGTCGACTTGGTGTCGCACTTGGTCCAAGGATACGTCGTCGGTCAGGACGTCGTACATCGACAAGTAGTCTTCTTCCATGCCGACGCCTAGGTGCAGTGATGCATGCGCCTGAGGGTCTAGGTCGACTAGCCAGACACGGTTTCCGGCTTCCGCCAAAGCGGCGGCCAGATTAACTGCGGTGGTCGTTTTACCGACTCCGCCTTTTTGATTGATGATGGCAATGCTACGCACGATGGAAACTCCTTTTCCCGACGATCCAAGACAAGCCTTGATTTTATGTCGGGGCAGGGCGAAGCACCTAGACGGATCATCGTGCTAGCAAAAAATAGCCAAGCAGGTGAACCACAAATCTTTCGAATCCAACGAATTCCGCGCGTGTCTGGGGATTCGTTGGATTGGTTCGATTCGTGGTTTGTAGTACTCCGGTCGGTTGTGGCTGGCTAAATGTTAATCGCCGTCGAGCATGCCGCCGAGGGAACCGAGGATGGAGCCCTCGCCGGTGCCGGTTCGGCCGCCTGATGGAACGTTCTGAAGAATGCGGCCAGCCAGTCGAGCAAACGGCAGGCTCTGCAGCCACACGCGACCATGGCCTTGCAAGGTGGCAAGGAACAAGCCTTCCCCGCCAAAAAACATGCTCTTCAGGTTTCCGGCTCGTTCAATGCTGTAATCGATATGTGGTTCAAACGCGACGATACAACCCGTGTCGACTCGCAGTGTTTCACCGTTGAGTTCCCGTTCGACAATGGTTCCACCGGCGTGCAGGAACGCCATCCCGTCGCCAACCAGCTTTTGCAAAATAAAGCCCTCACCGCCAAACAGGCCAGCTCCAAATTTTTTGTTGAATGAAATAGTGACCTCCGTGCCCATTGCGGCACATAAGAAGGCGTCCTTTTGGCAAATCAAATCATTGCCTTGGATCGTTGCCATATCGACGGGAATGATCTTGCCCGGATACGGGGCCGCAAATGCGACGTGGCTTTTCCCTATGCCATGATGAGTAAAATGCGTCATAAAAATTGACTCGCCCGTCAGCATGCGTTTTCCAACCGTCATCATTTTGCCAAAGAAGCCTTGTTCGGGCTTCGAGCCGTCGCCCATCTTCGTTTCGAATTGGATCCCCTCTTCCATGTAAGTCATTCCACCCGCTTCGGCGATCACGGTTTCGCCGGGATCGAGTTCGACGATTACCATTTGCAAATCGTCACCCACAATCTGGTAGTCGATTTCATGGCATCGTTGGCGCGAGCTTGGATGACCGGTTGGAT
>CAZLYM010000218.1:0-3778 GCA_964563475.1 uncultured Pirellulaceae bacterium | reverse complement strand
ATCTGGTAGTCGATTTCATGGCATCGTTGGCGCGAGCTTGGATGACCGGTTGGATTGACGGCTTGGGGAGTCGCAAGGACGGACGCGTTGGACGTGTCAATCACTTGAGAGCACGATGGACACCGGACCTGCTTGCCAGCCAATGATGTTGGCACGGAAAGCTCTTTGCCACATGGGCAGTGCATATTGAAAGCGGACATGGCTTGGCTTCCTGTAAAGACTTGAGGTCAATTTAGTGTTAGCAATCCGTCGGTTGAAAATCATGTCGACGGTACTCAAAGGCTTAGAGCCGGAAAATGATGTTTCGCATCAAAAATTAGCGACGATTCGAGGGCAAACGGGTTTTCCCAATAAATATTATCTTCGACTTTCCACCGCCCCGTGATTCGCCCATCGCTGCCAGTTATCGGCAAAATTTTGCTCAGTCCGGGAAAAAGAGCATGCGTAGCAACTTTGCCGATTGATCGGATTGGTCCTTCAAAACCATGGTTTTCTGTGACTTCGTGTGTCAGCAGCAACGTGTGGCTTGAAGCGTTTTGACGGCCATGAAACAATGTTGTTGTTCTGAGTTGGCTTGGCAGCCGCCTTTTTGGAGTATGCTCAGATAATTAATTACCGACGCTATCTTGAGAATTTAATGAGAATCGAACCGCTGGGCGACAAGGTCGTAATAAAGAGAACCGAAGCCGAGGAAACGACCGCAGGCGGAATTGTGTTGCCCGACAGCTCACGCGACAAACCTCAGGAGGGCCGCGTGCTCTCTGTTGGGTTGGGCAGTCTGCTGGAAGATGGGACTCGAGCGGAACCTCAGATTAAAGAAGGCGATCGAGTAATCTTTGCCAGCTACGCGGGGACCGAGATCGAAGTCGACAGTGGTCCGCTGTTGATCATGAGCGAGTCCGACATCTTAGCCGTTGTTGGCTAGAGTTTTGGCGGAGCCTAGATCAGACAAGCGGTTAACCGGAATCATGATTGATTGGGTTCCGGTCAGCTTTGGTTGTTGATCATTTGGCGATTTTTTCAATAGTTCGAAAAAGATGGGAAGCATTATGCTTGGATCATTCACAAAAGTGGCTCTGCTTGCAGGAATCTTTTTGATCACCGGTGGTAGCGTCGACGCGCAGGTTGTTGCGGACTCGAACGAGACATCGCAACAGTTGCAAAAGATCTCCAAAACCGGCGTTCGATATTTGCTCGAACTGGGGCAGGATCGTGAAGATGGTTCTTACAGCAAGCAGTTGGGCCCCGCCGTCACGGCCATGTGTACTCGGGCTTTGCTAGACCATGGGATTCCGGTTACTCATCCTCAGGTGCAAAAATCACTGACGTTCCTAGAAGCGGCTATCAAGCCTGACGGCGGTATCTACGCGAAAGAAAGCACGTTGAGGAATTACGAGACCAGTGTCTCGTTGATGTGTTTCTCACGAGCCAATGTTGACGGAAAGTACGACGAAACGATCCGCAAAGCCGCTGATTTTCTCAAGGGCTTGCAGTGGGACGAAGGCGAAGGTCACGAAATCACCAGCGGGTTCTATGGAGGGACGGGCTATGGCCGCCACAAACGCCCCGATGCATCGAACACGCAGTTTTTCATGGACGCTTTGAAAGAGGCGGGGGAAGATAGTGATAGTGAAGCAATCCAAAAAGCGTTGACGTTCATGTCGCGTTGTCAGAATCTGCCCAGCGAGCACAATACCGCGAAATTCGCACAGGTTGTTTCAGCGGATGACCGTGGCGGATTCATTTATTCGCCCGTTGGCGAGGGCGAGACCAAGGCGGGAAAGACTCCTGAAGGCGGACTCCGCAGCTACGCTTCAATGACATACGCGGGCTTGAAAAGCATGTTGCATGCGGGCTTGTCGAAGGACGACCTGCGAGTCAAAGCCGCCATGGATTGGATTAGCCGTCATTACGATCTGAAGACCAACCCCGGCATGGGGCCTCAAGGTTTGTACTACTACTATCACACGTTTGCCAAGACGTTGGCGACCGCCGAACTGACCGAAGTGACCGATGCCGATGGCAAGGCTCACGATTGGAAAGCCGAGTTGATTTCGACATTGGCTCAGTTGCAAGCCAAAGACGGTTCTTGGACCAATGCGGCGGACCGGTGGTACGAAAGCGATCCCAACCTCGTGACTGCCTATGCGCTGCTGGCGTTGTCTTATTGCCAGCCGGAGAGCAATTGAGCTTAGAAATTCTGGCGTACGAACCGACGCCGCTCGGTTTGCTCTGCCTGCGTCGGCGCGAGTTGCTTTCCAAGCCCGGCACAATGGTGACCGAAGTAACGCTCGATCATGAATTTCTGATGAGTAGCTACCTGACCGAGTCCGAGCGAGCGTTGACGCGACTCGGGCTTGAGCGGCTGCAAAATGTTGAACGATCAAGTTCGAATCAGCTGCGAGTTTTGGTCGGTGGTTTCGGATTGGGTTACACGGCGGCGGAAGCGTTCAAGGACGCAGCGGTAACGCATGTCGAGGTTGTCGAGTTTCTTCCCCAAGTGATCGGTTGGTTTCGCGACGGCTTGATCCCGCTGGCAGAGCAGTTGAACGCAGAGCCTCGCTTGCAAGTTACTCAGGGAGATATTTACGCTCGCCTGACCGGACCGGCGGTGGTCGATTCTGTTCCGGCTCAGTTTGATTTGATCGCGATCGATGTCGACCACTCGCCCGAAGACGTGCTGGGCGATCAGAGTCACGGTTTTTACACCGAGGCCGGGCTTCGCCAAACGAGCGAGCACTTGAGTTCGAATGGCGTGTTGGCGGTCTGGTCTTATGACGAGAACACGCCACTATTGGAAAAGATGAAACACGTTTTTACCGATGTTTCGGTCGAGAAGGTGACCGTCTGGAATGACTTGATCAATGAAGAGCAAACCGATTGGTTGTTCTTCGGTCGGAAAATCGAAGGTTCGTTGTAGTGCCGTTGGTAGTAAAGCCTCTAGGCGTTCAGGGGCTTTGAATTTGATCCGAATCCGGCCCGTCAGCGAGGGAATCTTGGTCCCTCGCTCACGCGTCGGGTTGTGAATTTACTGAATCAGATCCCGGCGGAATTGATGTCGCTCGTTGAATAGGCGTCGATACGAAAGCCACACCACGCCAATGGTGCCCAGAGCGGTGGCTCCGGCGATCAAGAACATGATCACGATCTGATACTTCACCGCCGACATCGGATCCATCCCCGAGATCAACTGGCCCGTCATCATGCCAGGCAGGCTGACCAAGCCGACGATCATCATTGAATTGACGATCGGAATCATCCCCGTTCGCACCGCGTCGCGCAAAGGTTCGGCGGCGGCCTCGGCGCGAGTCGCTCCGAGCGCCAGCAAGGATTCCACTTGAGTCCGGCGAGTAAACAAGGCTTCGGTGAACGTGTTCAAACCGACGGAGATTCCGTTGAGCGTATTGCCCAGTACCATACCCAATAGCGGAATGGCATACTGAGGCTGATACCACTTGTCGATGCCCTGCAACACGGCGAACAAAGCAAAGCCGGTGACCAACCATGAACTGGCGAAGATTGAAACAATGGTGTTCAAGCGAATGCCGGGGTAGGTTCGCTTGTTGCGATTGGACGCCGTGACGCCCGCGATCAAGGTCATGACGGCCGCCAGAGCGATCACAAGGTACCAACGCTCAAGTTGAAAAATGTATTTCAACACCATGCCAACCAGCGTCAATTGGATCACCGTTCGCAAACTGGCAATTAGCAACGTGCGTTCTAGCTTCAGCTTCATCGCGATCGAGATCACGCCATTGACGATCATCAACAGCGCGGC
>CAZLYM010000217.1:0-6759 GCA_964563475.1 uncultured Pirellulaceae bacterium | reverse complement strand
TCTGCAGCAGGTGCTTCCTCAGCAGCCGGCTCTGCTTCGGCGGCAGGTGCTTCGTCCGCGGCAGGCGTTTCAGCGGCAGTCGCTTCTTCGTCTGCTGTTGCCGTTTGGATCAGCAAACCGCCGCCGCCCAATCCACCTTTGAGATCAGAATCTGCGATCTGTCGACCGCTTGCGGCAGTGACAGGTCCGTCATCACCGTTCTTCTTGTTCTCGGCCGCTTCCTGCTCAGGGCTCCAATCGACGCGACGCTTGGAAAGTCCAATCTTCCGCTCGTCGGTATCGACTCGCAGAACCTTGACTTCCATTTCTTCGCCAACTTTGACCAGATCTTCCGGGTTCTCGATTTTGTCATCCGACAATTCCGAGATATGCAGCAAGCCTTCTAGCCCGTCTTCGAGACCGACAAAGACACCGAAGTTGGTGATCTTGGTGACCTTGCCTTTGATCACTTGTCCAGACTGGTAGCGAGCCGGGATATCGGTCGACCATGGATCGTCTCCCAGTTGCTTCAGGCCGAGTGCGATTCGGCGGCGATCAGTATCGACCGAAAGAATCTTGCACTGAAGTTCCTGTCCTTTTTCTAGGACTTCGTTTGGATGGCTGATCTTGCGAGTCCAAGACATATCCGAAACGTGCAACAGGCCGTCGATCCCTTCTTCCAACTCGATGAACGCACCGTAGTTGGTAAGGTTGCGGACCTTTCCAGCAATCTCTTTGCCGGTTGGGTACTTCTCTTCGACTTCGTCCCACGGGTTCTTCTGAGTCTGCTTCATACCCAGCGACATCTGTTCGCCCGACTTGTCGATGCCCAACACGCTGACATTGATCTCGTCGCCGATGTTAACCAGTTCGCTCGGATGATTGACTCGTTTCACCCACGACATTTCACTGATGTGGACCAAGCCCTCGATGCCAGGCTCAAGCTTCACAAAGGCACCGTAGTTCATCACGTTGACGACTTCACCTTTCTGAACCGATCCAATTGGGTACTTCTCTTCGACTTCGTCCCATGGGTTAGGCAGCAATTGCTTCAATCCCAGAGCAATTTTGACTTTCTCGCGGTCGATATTCAAAACCATCACGTCGAGGTCCTGATCCATCGAGACCATTTGAGACGGATGAGAAATCCGTGTGTGTGACATGTCGGTAATGTGCAACAGGCCATCGATTCCGCCAAGGTCGACGAACGCACCGAAGTCCGCGATGTTCTTGACGACACCTTTGCGAACCTGACCGGTTTCCAGTTCGGCCATCAGCTTCTGCTGAGCGTAAGTACGTTCTTTTTCGATCAGTGATCGTCGGCTGACAACAATGTTACGACGTTGGTCGTCAATCTTCAGCACTTCACACTGAACGACGCGACCGATGTAGTCGCCAATGTCGCCAGGGCGTCGGATATCCACTTGGCTGGCTGGCAGGAAGACAGGCACGCCGATATCGACCAGCAAACCACCTTTGATTTTTCGAGTACAAGTTCCGGTGACGATATCGCCCTCGGCCACTTTCGAGATCACGTCCATCCAGTGGATGATGTGATCGGCTTTGCGCTTGCTGATCGCGATCAAGCCTGACGGATCGTCGGCTCGGCCCATCTCGTTTTCGAGATCTTCAATCAGTACCTTAACCGTCTGGCCCACTTCTGGCTCGTCAACGGTATCATCCCACTCGCTGCGTGAGACGGTTCCTTCACTCTTGAAGCCGACATCGATCACAACATGATCGGAATCGACTCGAACGATTGTTCCCTGAACAATCTCGTTCAGTTCGTATTTCTGATCCGGTTGCCCGTCATCGGGGTAGTACAGGTCGGTCAGGTCTAGGCTCTCCAGATCCTCCGCCGCTGTGGTGGAGAACAAGTTTCCCAGCTCTTGGTCGATTGAGTCGTCGTGAAGGGAGTGAATAAGGTTACGATTTACCATGAAAATTACTTAGACGAGTGCGAGTGCAAAGAGACGCTGACAACGGTAGCAGGGCACCAAGGGGCACTTCGTGGGTTGCGCGAAGATTCGCGACAGGTGTTAAAGTTCAGTCCATGGATAGGCTGTTTGTTGAAACCGCCGAGCAGTTTGTGGCCAAAATCAAGTGTTTCAGCCACAAATACGGCGGTTAGAGTCTGTCAGAGACAACGCTATCCATACGTTAAGCCGCGATCGTAGCAACTAAAAGGCTCTCTCGCAATGGTCGTAATCGGCAGTTTGGCCCGGATTTTCAAGTAAAAACCTACCTTTGAGTGAACCATTAGTCGGCCTGTACGTCCTCTCCGGCTGGCAATATTTGAATTGCGTGAAATTCCACGAAATTTCGATTGCCAGAAAATGGGTCTGTTGTCAGACTTGATTCTTCGGATCGCACGAACGCAGTGCGATGGTTTTTCGGCTCAGACGGCGTCCTTCTTACGGCTCGACGCCCGAGAGCTTGTCTGTACGAAAGGAGGTGTTTTTGTGATTTATGTCTTTATCAGCCGAGTAGGTGGTACTGCCTGAACGGTCGCCGGCGGGTTTCCGCGGCATCCACCTTTCGTAGAGAAGTGACAGCAATGCTGGCACACTTCATTTACGATACCGCCCGCGTTGGGGTTTACTCCAACGCGGGTTTTTTGATTTAGTCCCGCGTTGACAGCGGACTGGGCTTCACGGCTAGAGCAGCAAAAACGGCGGCAGTAGACGTCGCAAACGCTCCCAAACCGTCCAAAGACGACCCAACTGCAGTCCCGGACTAACCTCTTAGCGTGAACAAATCGAATCTCAAACTTCCACCTCTTCCCTGATATGTCAAACTTTTCCGATTATTTCATCGTTTCGGGTTAAACCTGATGCACCGCCCGGGCCGATGAAGGCTTTGTCTCGGATTCCTTTGTGTAAGCCTGAGTCAAATTCCCCCAGTCGAACTTTAGTGACACCAGCAAGGATTGCTTTCGTGTTCAACTTCAATCGCCCAAACGTAAGAAACCGAGCCCGTTTCATGGTCGCCATCGGGCTGGCCCTGTTTATCAGTGGAAATGTCGGTTGCTTTCTGCCCATCTACGATGCTGATCCGGCCGTCCGAGCCCGTCAATTGATCAATACGTCGGAAGATTTGCGAGCATTGCGAGAACAATGGCAGCGGGTCTGGTTCCTGGACCAGCCCAGCCACATGACGCCTACCCGTACGCACGGCGGCATCTTGTAAGCCATATTTTTCAAGCGGCTACAATTTATCCATCCCATCAGGCCACCTGAATTATCTGAGTGGCCTTTTGCGTGCGCATGACTAAATCGGCCGTCCATCGCCTTTACAACTCGACCGGCTCAGGCAAAATTGCCGGGGTGCCGGTCACGGCTCTCATTTACTGCCAACCACGCCCAGATAATCTTCATGAAAGTTCTGTCAGGAATTCAGCCAACCGGCCGTCCGCATTGGGGCAACTACTTCGGGGCGATCTCGCAGTACATTGAACTGCAAGAAGCCGAGCAAGCGTTCTTCTTCATCGCGAACCTCCACGCTCTGACCACCATCCGAGACGCGGATCAGCTTCGGCAAAACAGCTTCGATGCCGCCATGGACCTGCTGGCCTTGGGGCTAGATCCCGACAAGGCGACACTGTTCATTCAGTCCGATGTGCCGGAGATCTCTGAACTAAATTGGATTCTGTTGTCTGGTACGCCAATGGGGCTGCTCGAGCGGTGCGTGTCGTACAAGGACAAAATCGCCAAGGGCTTGCCCGTGGTCAGCGGCTTGTTTGCTTACCCAGTCTTGCAGGCAGCCGATATTCTGGCCTACGACTCGACCACCGTCCCAGTCGGCGAAGATCAAATTCAACACGTCGAAGTCTGTCGCGATATCGCTCAGGCTTTCAATCACGCGTACGGTGAAGTTTTCGTACTCCCCAAGGCCAAGGTTTTGGATAGCAGTGCAAAAGTTCCGGGCACCGATGGCGAGAAAATGTCAAAGAGCTACGACAACTTCATTGAGATCTTTGAACCCGTCAAACCGATGCGAAAAAAAATCATGCGGATCGCGACCGACAGTCGCCCGATGGAAGACGCCAAAGATCCAGAAACCGATCATCTGTTTCAGTTGTTTAAGCTCTTTGGCACGAAAGAACAAACTGCTGAGATGGCGGCCAAGTACCAAGCCGGTGGATTCGGCTATGGAGAAATCAAAAAGGCGCTTGCTGACGCTGCCGAAGTATACTTTGAACCGGCCCGGCAACGCCGTGAACAGCTTGAGCAGGATCCCGAACGAGTCCATCAGATTTTGGCTGACGGTGCCGCGAAGGCTCGGGCAAAGGCTGGCGCGGTGCTGGCACGAGCGAAAAAGGCATGCGGGCTATGAATAGGGACTTGCCACTCAGTTATCTGCCAGTCCTAGCATTCGCCTGGGATGGCATTCGGATCAATTCCGGCGATAATTGATGACATGAATAACGTCGTTGGAATTGGAACAGATATCGTCGAGTGCGACCGCATTGCGGACATGATTGAGAAGCACGACGACACATTCATCACTCGCGTCTTCACGACGGGAGAAATCGCCTACTGCTCTGAGCGCAAGGCGTCGGTCCAGCATTTCGCCGGACGCTGGGCGGCCAAGGAAGCCATCCTCAAAGCAATGGGAACCGGCTGGGCCAAAGGGATCCAATGGACCGATATCGAGGTCATCAATCAGATGGGCGGCAAGCCATTTGTTCAGCTGGGGGGAGTCGCAAAAACCATCTGTGACGACCGAGGAATCTCGGACATGCTGATCAGTATTTCTCATTGCAAACTCTACGCAACCGCATTTGCAACGGCCATTGGTGGCACCAATCTCACCGCCAAGGGTACCTAAATCCGCTACAGGCCGCGCATTTGGCTCTACGCCTGCTTGATTCCCAATTTTGGGTAGCTGGAAAGCACTGTGGTCATGTTAAAATCGGGACTCGCAAATGGGGTCTCTCCAGCCGGTAAATGCTTGGGAGTTCCATCGTGTGCGGTCCATTGATTGCTCATTGTTGATTCCACTTCAGGTTAGACGCATGTACCCGAATCTCAAATCTACCACCGATCTTGTTCGTGTCGCACTGCCGGCCCTCGCGGCAGCGATGTTCTTACCCGGTCAGTTACTGGCCCAAAGTTTTGAGTTTGACACGCGCTATCGATCCTACAATTCAGTCAACCTGTTGCATGTGCCGCATCAGGCTCAGCCTTCTTGGGGCCAATCACACCAAGTGTCTCAACCCGGTTTTCACCAATGGAGCGCACCCGTCGCAGTTGCTCAGCCGATGGTTGCTCAACCAATGCAAGGTCACGAGGTACTCGGGCCTGCGTTTGTTGGAACGGAGTACCCGCAGGAGATTGTTGGAACGGAGTACCCACAAGAGATACCGTTTCCGCCTTCTCATTCTGCCCCAGCGCTTCCACAAGACCTCGCTGCTCCCGTCGCTGAGACTTCGAACGAAGTGATGGTTGGAGCCGAATCTGAACTGCCGCCTCAATGGGATCAGACGATTCCCGAAGGTTATGATCCGGCCTATCCGATTGAATTTCCCGGCGCCGATTTCCAAGGCTACTACCCGATCGATGGCGTCATCGTTGCTAAGGGCAGTTCGTTAGCTTCCGAGTCGTTATCTTCCGAGTCGTTATCTTCAGCCCCTGAGGCACCAACAGTCCCCGGCGTCGTCGTGGGCAATGTCAGATCCGAAGACGCGGCAGTTGAACCGGGGCAGATCGAATACCTTCCTAGCGAACCAGTGGTCCAAGGCGCCATATCAGAAACAGACGTCGTGATACCGACACTCACTGAAACTCAGTCGGCAGAGCAGATGGCGATGAAACAGAGCGAGCTTGCTGCCGAATCTGAGCGGATCGCGATGCTACAGCAAAAGATGCAAATGGCTGAACAGCGTGCCCGTAAAGCCGAAGAGAAACTGCTCGCGGTCGCTCGGCAGGCCGCTGACGATCAGAAAAAAATGGAGCGGCTAAAGACACAGCTTGCCAAAACCAACGCGTCTGCAGAAAAGATGGCAAAGGAGAAAGCCAAACTTGCTGCCCAATCCAAGCCAATCGCAAAGTTGAAAAAGAAACTGCGGGCAGCGGAACTGAGTGCTCGTGAAGCCGAAGAAAAGTCTCTGGCGATCACTCGGCAAGCCGCTGAAAACCAAAAACAACTGGAAGAGTTGAAGGCAAAATTAGCTGCAGCCAGTCAAGCTGAAATGAAAATGGAGTCTGAAACCGCTAACGCCGGGCAGCCAGACGACCAAATTTCTTTGATTCCAGAAAAAACAGCGGAAGCAGAAGCAAAGGCTGAGGCCAAAGCGAAAGCTGAAGCAAGGGCGAAAGCTAGAGCAGAAGCGCGGGCAAAGGCGAAAGCTAGAGCAGAAGCAAAGGCGAAAGCAAAAGCAAAAGCAATGGCCGAAGCTAAAGCAAAAGCAGACGCGAAGGCAAAGGCGGAAGCAGAGGCCAAGGCAAAAGCAGCAGCGGACGCAAAGGCGAATGCGATGGCGGACGCAAAGGAAAAAGCAGACGCGAAAGCGAAAGCAGAGGCTTTGAAAAAAACGACGGTGCTTGAAAAAATCTCAGCGATTGAGACAGCACGTGACAAGCAATTGGCTTCTGCGGCCGCTCGAATTAAATCCGATTTTCAGTCGAAGATCGACGCCAAGCTAGATTCCGGAAAGACCGAAGAACATCCAGAAGTGAAGTCGCTCAAGGATTCGATGCAAAGACGGCTGAATGAGAGCGACACCAAGATCCGCCAAAGATACAAACGGCAGATCAACAAGATCCGGAAAGAAGCAGC
>CAZLYM010000216.1:3743-6779 GCA_964563475.1 uncultured Pirellulaceae bacterium | reverse complement strand
GCCGTCAGGTCGCTTTCGAAGGATTTCAGACGGCGGCAACTAGATCTTCGCAAGGTCCGACGACCAATGTCATGTTGGTATCCAGCGACCATTTTTCCAACGCGGCGTTAACTTGAGACAGCGATACAGCTTCGTAGCTGCTGGCAATCTCGGCCGCGGTCCGGTACGGCATGCCGGTCAGCCACTGGGAACCAACACTGAACATGCGAGTCTCTGTTCGCTCACTGGCCAGCACGATGTGAGATGCGACTTTCCGCTTGGCCAGCTCTAATTCTCGCTCGGTGACACCCTCCGCCTTCACCTTTCGTTGCAGCTTCGTCAGACGCTCTAGGTTCTCCTGGGCACGCTCCGGATCGCAGCAAAGGAAAGTCATGATGGACCCGCTGCCATCGTATTCGTAGCCGCCGATCCCGGCCGATTCAGCGAAGCCCGTGTCTAAAAATTCCCAGTACATTCGACTGCCGTTATCGTCACCCAAGATGGTACTCATCAGGCGAGTCGCAAAACGGTCATCGTCATGGTACGAAGGACCAGGAGCCAACTGCAGAATATACTGCTGGTTGGAGACCGGCTGATGCATGGAAACAAAACCCGACCGATAATCTGCCTGTTTGATTGTGCGATCGGCATCAAAACGTTCCCACGATCCGCAGTGCTGCTGAGCATCCTGAACCAAGGCATCAAAATCAATGTTCCCTGATGCGGCCAGCGCGATGTTGGACGGGCTGTACCGCTGTTGGAAATAGTCCATCATCTGACTGGGCGTCAGCGCGGAAACGGTGTCGGTTGTCCCCAGCACGCTTTGGCCAAGCGGATGATCGCCGAAGAACTCGGCCATGATTCGTTCGTAGCCACCGTACGGCGGTTGATCCGCGTACATTTTGATCTCTTCAATGATCACCTGTTTCTCAGTTTCGAAATCTTCGGCTCGCAGAGAAGGCCTCATCGTGTCGCTGAGTAGCTCCACAATCTGAGATTGAAATTCAGGCAATACAGCCGCGTGGTAGATTGTGCTTTCCTCGCCCGTGCGAGCGTTCGAATTCGAGCCCAGTTCATCCAGCTCAAGGTTCACTTGTTCGGCCGAACGATTGGGCGTTCCCTTGAACACC
Organism: uncultured Pirellulaceae bacterium; assembly: GCA_964563475.1. Taxonomy (GTDB): domain Bacteria; phylum Planctomycetota; class Planctomycetia; order Pirellulales; family Pirellulaceae; genus Mariniblastus. Next base: position 5,670 of record CAZLYM010000216.1, on the reverse strand, counting down.
ATGTGCTCGAGAAAATGACTCACGCCACTGTTCTGCTCGCACTCATCGCGTGAGCCGGCCTTAACGAAAAATCCAAAAGCAGAAAAATAAGCCTGCGGATTGCACTCGGCAATGACCGTCAGGCCATTGTCCAATTTATGTTGCCGATACGATGTCACGTTGAAACTCCAGAGATTCAGCACCGAGGGTTACCACAACGAAGTCGCGTGGCGGATGGTTGGTCAAGAATTGATTGACGGATTCGACGGTCAACCCAGTAATTTTTTCATTGATTTCGTCTAGCGTGCGAACTCGACCCAAGTGCATCCAGTCACCCGCAATCGCGTTGGCTCGTGCGCGACAGCTTTCTTGCTGCATGATCAAACTGCTACGAACTTGAACCTGAAGCCGACGAAGTTCCGCCTCATCAATGCCGTCTTTGAGCAACGTCAATTGCTCGATCAGCACGTTTAACGTTTCTTGTGCCCGTTGAGTTGTTGTGCCGCTGTAGCAGACCACATGAGCGCGGTCACGTAACGAATGATAGGACGCGGACACGGTGTAACAAAGACCACGCTTTTCTCTGACCTCCGTGAACAGACGCGAACTCATGCCATCGCTGAGCACACCCACCGACCCGCGATTCAAAAAATAGTCGTCTGAACAATAGGGCAGGGCAGGGTACGCGATCGCGATATGAGTTTGCTCGCTAGGAAATGAAATGTGATGGCTTTGCCGAGAGGGCTCGGTAACATTGATTGGAACCGCCGGCTTGGAACTCCAATCACCTAGCAGCGATCCGATATGATCCTTGAGAGCATCCCAGTCAAATTTTCCAGCGACCGAAATGATAGTCTCGTCCGGACGATAGTGTTGGTCGTGAAAAGACTTGATGTCTTCGATGGTGATTGATTTCAGTGATTCAAACGAACCCTCAGACGAATTACCGTCCGGAGCACCATAGAATCGTAACCGCAATTCCTGAATCGCTCGCTGAGCAAGTTCATCCTCCTGCGCGGCAACTTCCATGAAGCAAACCTGCCGCCCGTCTTCCAGTTGATCCTTAGGGAACAACGGTTGCCGAAGCATGGTCGCGAAAATCTTCATGGTGTCGTGCAAATGCAACGCCAGCATCGATCCGCCAAAGTTGGTGTTGTAGACGGATACATTTGACGAATGACTGACCCCGTTGAACTCAAGCGCTTCAACGAACTGCCGGTTTGTCAGATTACCGCTGCCTCGCAGGGCCATTTCGCACGTGAAATTGGCAAGGCCTTTCTTGTCACTTGGGTCATAGCGGCACCCAGCAGGCACCGAGATCGAAAACGCTGCGGATTCCAACCACGGCATCGGCTGAGCGACTAGCGTTAAACCGTTCGCGAACCGGTGGTTGAGAATAATCTGTTGGTGAGTCATTCAGGCAGATTCAGGGACAGGATAGGAGTTGATCAAACAGAGCCCACGTTGCCATTTTCAGTTACGTGGAATCGCGTATTTTACGTCTCCTGCCCGTTTCGCGAAGCCACCCGAGGGCGCTTCAGGGGCCTGATTCAACATTTTTTCTATGAAAGCCTGCCGAGTTGTCGCTTCCGGCTGGTGAAGATGTATCGGTTGTGCCGATCTTTTGGATTGTTCGGATTATTCCAATAATCCGGGCGTTTCGGATCACTCCCCCCATGCTCCGAAGATAACCGAGGCCGCGAATGCTAGGAAATGTACGATTTCCATGCTCGCGTGCTATCAATTTGCATGGATTTGGAGTGAGTTCCCAATGGGAAGCTACCGCAGCATTATTGTTCTGGCCTTGGCTGGCACCCTGATTTCCGGGGCGACGGGCTCGGTTGCGCTGTCCCAGATATCCGGTATCGATCACTACCGCGCTCGGCTGGGATACCAGAATCAACCTCAGCAAAGTCCGCCCCAGCAAAGACCGGTTCAGCAAAGACCG
>CAZLYM010000216.1:0-3643 GCA_964563475.1 uncultured Pirellulaceae bacterium | reverse complement strand
GACCGCCTCAGCAGCGACCGGTTCAACAGCGGACGGAGAGGGATTCGAACCCCCAACAGCAGAGACTTAGGCAACCTCAACCGCAGCGGCAGCCCACCGCGCGTCCACGGCCTCAGCAGAGACCGCAAATAAGTCAGCAGCGTTACGTGCAACCCGCCAATCGTACCGGCTCGGCCGTTCGGCGGGCCAACCATCAGCTTCCCGTGCGCACCAACTCTAATCCATTCCAAGCCGACGGTAACTCAAGGTTTACGCGGCCGCAAAATGGATTTTCGCTCCCGTCTCAAAAGTCACGGCCCGACTGGAGCAAACCCGTCCGTAACTCGCGCGGAACTTCATCGCGTGGCGCCACGATATCTACGGTGCCAACAAGAGCGAGATCCTCCAGTTTTGGGCGACCAGCAAGACAGCAACAGATTGACGATATTTTTGGTGAGCAGCAGGTTCCGGGCCAAGGTGAGGGTCGAGATGTTTTCGATACTGGCCAAGTTCCCAAAAAACCTCTGGCCCAACCGCGTGGACGCGGTCGTCAAGACATTTTCGGTGAAGACCAAGTTCCTACAAAGCCGCCGGCCCAATCACCTGCACGCGGTGGTCAAGACCATTTTGGCGAAGGCCAAGTTAAACCACCTGTAACCGACACGATTCCTACACTTCCGGACGTCCCTGTTCCGAATACAACCCAAGATCCTCCCAAGGATCCACGTATCCCTGATACAGGCGAACCCATCGAACAAGGTGGTGTGGTACTCCCACCAAATGCGTTAGAAGAACCAAATTTTCTCGAAAACAAAGGCGAAATGCCTGGAATCATCCCCGATCAGAAAGTTCCTCGCCCCGGCAGTATTTTTGACCCCAAGAGCAATCCCCAGGAAACCGATACGCCTGAGTCGAACGATGGCGGTGACGCCCGCGATGAAACCGACGCCCCAGACGCTGAGCGTGGCACTCGGAAATTTGATCCGAACGTCTACGATCCAGCGGATCCTCGGCACCCGACTGCAAACAACGGTCCAGAATCGTGGTATCGTCCAGGCAACCAAAGACCTCTTGCGCCACTTCCGGGCGAGTACAACCCGAACCTGTATGGTGCGAACGTAGCACCTCCCTATCCGGGCTACGCTCCCGGCTACCCAGGTTATGCTCAGCAATATCCGGGCTACCCACCTCAGGCTGGCTATCCACCTCAGTATCCGGGATATGCCCCGCCCTACCCCGGCTATCCACCACAGCAACCGGCTTATCCTCCACAGCAACTAGGTTACCCACCACAACACCCGAGTTATCCTACGGCTCAGACGCCACCGGGCTACGCTCCACCAGCAAATAGTTATCCTGTCGCTGGTGCTGGCGTTTACTCGCCACCGTCAACCAGTGGACTGGGGATCGCTTCGGCTGTTGGTGGCTCCGTTGCAAACGCCGGATGTCCAGATGGGTGTTCGGTTGGGCACGGAAATGGCATCGTCAACGGCTTCTTGGAATCGACATTCTACCTGTCACTTTTTGGTGGCTACACAAACTTGGCACCGGTCACAATCAGTGATCCGACGGGCGATTTTAGGCTCGACGCAACCGATGGGTATGGACTGGGCGCAGCGTTGGGGCAATATCAAGGACTGAACCTGCGAACAGAAATCGAATTTTCATTCCGAGAAAACGAACTGACTTCCATTACCTCTCCGGGTGACTCAACTTTTGTCCCACCGGCTTTTGAGAACGCTGACGTCAGGTCTTTCTCGGGAATGGCCAATGCGATTTGGGAGTTCGTTGAATTCCGGTCTGCCAGAGTAAAACCTTACGTTGGTGCCGGATTCGGATTCGTCAACGTTGAAGCAGAGGCCACCGTCGCTGGGGTTGATGCCTTCGCTGGAATCGATGATTCGGACTCTAGTTTCGCCTTTCAGGTAATTGGCGGGCTGAATTTTCGAGTCAACGAAACGGTGGATATCTTTGGCGAGTATCGATACTTGAAGGCAGACTCTTTGCAGTTGGGCAATTTTGGATTCGACTATGAAACGTCCAACGTTTTCGGTGGCCTTCGAGTCAAGTTTTAAGCCTGTAATGGTTCCAGTTTCCTCTTACCGGCTTGGCAATTCACTTCGAACGAGTCCCACATGAATGTCGCACTTGTTGCTCTAGGAGGAGCCTTCGGAGCCATGGCTCGATTTGGAATCAGTTCGCTGGCACTCCGCTTTGATGTCTCATTTCCGCTGGGAACGATCATTGCGAATATCGTCGGCTGCTTTCTAATGGGGTTGCTCATTGGCAGCCGAATTGGAGAACGCTTGCCGTGGTGCAAGTATCACGTGGGCGTTGGCTTCCTAGGATCGCTGACCACGTTTTCGACCTTCAGTGCTGAAACGATGGACTTGTTTCGGCAGGAACGTTGGACCGCTGCCGGGACAAACGTCGGGGTAAGTCTGATCCTAGGATTACTGGCAGTCGCCATTGGAATCACGTTGGGACAAAAGCTCGTCGGCTCGGAACCCGCTGCATCTTGAATTGGCTCAGCGGTTAGTTCCAAAACAGGGGCAGAACCGAACGACCGGTGTGCCAGTAGCTTATGCGAGCCAATTGAGTAAGATAGGGGCTTCTGCCCGTCCTCGTTTTTGAACTCATCATGGACCCGCTTCACTTTTGCATTGCGATTGTTCCGCTCTCGGTTTACCTACTGATGCTGGGGTTGCTGAACTTGCGTCGTCGGCCGTTCGTGACAACCGGAGCACGTGATATCGCCGCGTTGGGCGTCGGAGTTGTTGGCTTCATAATCGCGGGGCCCATGGAACTGTTCTTTCCAGAGAGTGCGGCCAGCCAGTTCGGCGCTTGGGTGTGGGTGATGCTGCTAGTGTTCTATGGGTTATGTATTTCTCTGATCGTTCTGTTGATGAGGTCTCGCATTGTTATTTATAACGTGTCGATGGAAAAACTACGTCCGGCACTCACGATGGTTGCCATGGAGATGGACCGAAAAAGTCGCTGGGCGGGAGACAGCCTGATTATTCCGTCAGTTGGTGTCCACCTACATGCTGAACCCGTTCGCTGGCTTCGCAATGTGCAATTAACTGCTGTTGGACACGATCAAAGTCAGGAAGGTTGGATGACGCTGGAGATCGAGCTGGAAAAAGCACTCGAAAAAATCCCGGTCGGCTCAAATCTGATTGGCGTGCCGTTCATCTCGATATCCGTTTTGCTGGCGATCTTCACCGCTGTATGGATGCTCAGCGACCAAGCGTCTGTCGCCAGTTCATTTGAAAACATGTGGCGGTGAATGGTACCGCGGAACGGCGTGGCGTCCCAAAATCAAGAATGCTATCAGTCAATAGTTCTTCTGAATCCACTGTGATCTGATAAATAGGACAATATTAACCAGTCAGGTTCGAGTCGCTCGACATGGGTCCGGGCGAGCGGTAAGATGCGGGCAAAATTTTTGCTTTCCCGCGATAGTGGTGGGACGTTTTGATAACCGAACACGGAAGGACCTTTACCAGATGATTTCAAGTCTCCGATTTCAATCGGCCGTAGCTTTTGCGGCATTGCTAGTTTTTTCAATCTCTTCGTCAGGCTGCCTCGCTCAGTCTACGCTCAAAAAACCTCAAGGTTCCGGTAGCGCGGCGAAGAAAGGCTCAGCCACCACTCAGCAGGG
>CAZLYM010000215.1:0-6820 GCA_964563475.1 uncultured Pirellulaceae bacterium | reverse complement strand
CCATCGATGGTTTTCGCTTGGATTTTGTGCGGCGGTGACCATGATCGCCATTCGTAGCCTTCGTGTTCGGTGACCACGATTTCGACATCGTGAATCAATTCTGCTAAGTAGACGACCAACGTTTTCATGACCGGTTTATCACCGTAACGTTTCAGGTTAACCTCGTACTGGTGCTGAAAAAGAAAGTCGGGGTCAACCTTGATATCGGATTCCGCGATTCCTGTTTCTTCAACCAATTCGCGCAGGGCGGTTTCCATATCAGTTTCCCCCGGATCCACGTGGCCCTTGGGAATATCCCAGCGATCAGCATGCTTCATTAGCAGGAAAGCGTGATCCGGCTGCCGCCGAAAAATTAAGAAACCGCACGATCTTGCAAGTTGCATGTTAAACTCCATCTTTTCAGTTATAGATAAATCAGCGCGGCGTCGTTTGGTAATGAGGCCAATCGCTGCTGTCAGCAAGTTAAATAGTGTCAGGTAGCCATGAAAATTTATACTCGCACAGGTGACGATGGGGAAACGGGCCTGCTGGGCGGATTGCGCGTTTCCAAGTCTCATCAAGTGATTGAAGTCTGCGGCACGTTGGACGAAACCAATTGCTGGCTGGGCTTGGCAGGAAGCGAGAATATGGACGCCGCGATGGATCAACTACTTAAACAGATTCAAAACGACTTGTTTGATATTGGGAGTTGCATCGCCGGGAGTCTAGCGGATTCCGCCTCGACCGCACCGATTTCCGACAACCGCATTGCCGAACTCGAATCAGCGATTGATCACTGGGATGCGACGGTACCACCTTTGCAGGCCTTTATCCTGCCCAGTGGGTCTCCTGCTGGTTGCCGGTTGCACATGGCTCGATCCGTCTGTCGCCGGGCCGAACGGCAACTGGTTGCGTTGGTTGAATCCATGGATGGTAATGCTTTGGTTACGGAAAGCGTGTACTTGAACCGGCTCTCGGATTTACTGTTTGTATTGGCTCGATCGATGAATCAAATCGCCGGTCAGACGGAGACGCAGTGGAAGGCAAATCGAGCCAATGAGCCTGATTGATCGGATTCAAGGGCGGTACGCGTCCATTAAAGTGGTTTTACGGCGACTCGATATCGAGAAAGCGCCTGTTATCGTCTCAAACCGTGGATTTTTCCTCGTGGGTACCCGATGAGGGTGAGTAATTAACCCGCATCGGCTATACTTTGCGTGAACCGATATCGGTGGTCGATTGGTCTGTTTCCAATCGGTGGTTAGAAACGGGAGGTCCGGTCCATTGTTGCCGAAATTTCCCATGTTGATTAAGCGTTCTAGAGAAAGTTTTGCAAATGAAAAAAGTCGAAGCAATCATTCGCCATTTCAAACTGGATGACATTAAAACTGCCCTGACTGAGGTCGGTGTGGAAGGTATGACCATCACAGAAGTCAAAGGATATGGTCGTCAAAAAGGCCATACTGAAATGTACCGTGGCAACGAATACGCCATCGACTTTGTTCCAAAAGTCAAGATGGAAGTTGTCGTTGGTGAAGACATCGTCAAGAAAGTAGTCGATACGATTATGTCCAAGGCTCAGACTGGCCAGATGGGCGACGGAAAGATCTTTATCTCTGATCTGTCAGAAGTGATTCGAATTCGAACTGGTGAGACTGGCGCTGACGCAGTTTAGAAACGTTTGGTTTACGGATGTTCATGTAAACCATTCGTTTGTAGGTAAATGGTCGTGAAATAGGCTGTGCTGACCACCTCAGCCGAAGAACGATCTAAGTTGCAGAAGAATCGAAGGACAACATTGACCACCTGTTGTTTTCGATTCAATCTGCCAACATTCAATCTGCAAATCGTCCATGTACGTGACCGCTACTTTTGAAGCCATCTTCAACAGCGGAGCTATCCGATGAATTTCTCCAGCATTGGCATGCGTCCGGCGGTTACCGCTGCGCGTCAGCGCTGGGCCGAGGGCCGCGCGGAAATTCGCAAACTGCACGATGACGGCGCTCCAGGGAGGATGGTTTGCCATCGCATGAGTGACTTGCTCGATGCGGTGTTGATCGATATTTACAACGCGGCGATGCAGGATTATTCGCCGAAGCTTGCATCAAGAGTCTCGTTGGTTCTGCTGGGCGGTTGCGGTCGGCGTGACATTGCTCCTTGGTCGGACGTTGACTTGATGACGCTGTATCAAGGCAGTCTGACGGATGAAGTCGTTGAGTTTTCGCGTCGGATCAGTCAGGACGTCACCGATTCTGGGATGCATCTGGGCTACAGCCTGCGAACGCCTCGAGAAGCCTGTTCGATGGCGCTTCAGGATGCCTACGTGCTGTCGTCGCTGACCGAAGCCAGATGTTTGTGCGGCAACGAACCGTTGGTGGAAAAGTTCAAACAGCGATTCAAGCGAATCGTTTGCCGTCGGACGACCAGCATGATCCGCGGGATCCTCGCTGCGCGGCAGGAAGAACGAATTGAGTTCGGCGAAACGGTTTATCTGTTGCGTCCCAATATCAAAAAATCACGTGGTGCGTTGCGAGATGTGCACCTGATTCGATGGCTTGGTTTCGTACGTTACGGCGTCACCGATCTCCAAAAACTGCTCGAAAAAGGCGGGCTTTCAACGGCCGATACCAAGCAGTTGAACGAATCGACCGAGTTCTTGCTGCGGGTTCGAAATGAAATGCATTTTCATGCGGACAAGGCAGAGGACTTGTTGGGGCGAAATGAACAGGTCCGACTGGCCGAGTTGTTTGGGTACTCGGGCTCTGACGCCCTGTTGTCGGTCGAGACTTTCATGCGAGACTATTTTCGCTACACCAGTCGCATTGGATACATTTGCAATCACTTTGTGTCGAAAATGGTCGCGCGAAAACGAGGCCCTGCCTCGGCGGTATTGCAACCTTTGCTGGCTCAGCAAATCGATGATCACTACGTTATTGGGCCGATGCAGATTGGTGTTGCGTCTTCGTCGATTGAAGACGTCAAGTCAAACCTAGAGCGAGTACTGCACTTGATGCAATTGGCATCGTTGCACGAAAAAGACTTGGAGCATGAGACTTGGATTGCGATCCGGCACGAGATGCTGAAAAATCCGGACGTCAAATTCACTCGCGAGTGTGCTCAACGGTTTATGGCACTGTTGTCGGGAACGGCTCGGCTGGCAGGACTGTTGCGGCGACTGCATGAAATGCTGGTGCTACAGAAGATTATCCCCGGATTTCGACACGTGCGAGGACTGTTGCAGTTCAATGAGTATCACAAGTACACGGTCGATGAGCATTCTCTTCGCGCGGTGGCGGCGGCGTTGGATTTCCAAGACGCCCCTACTCAAGTCGGTAAGGTGTATCGAAAGATCAAACGCAAGAACATCCTGCACCTAGCGCTCTTGCTGCATGATCTGGGCAAAGGGTTTGATGAAGATCATAGTGAAGTCGGTCGCCGAATTGCCGAAGAAACTGGAGAGCGGCTTGGCCTGAGTGAAGACGACACGATGGACGTCATGTTTCTGGTACACAATCATCTGGTTATGTCGCATCTGGCGTTTCACCGCGATATCAACGACATGGCGATGGTGGCTGAATTCGCCTCGAATTTAGGCTCGATGGAGATGTTGTCGATGCTTTATGTTTTGACTAATGCCGACATCACCGCAGTGGGGCCAGGAGTCTTGACACCGTGGAAGCAGAGTTTGTTGGACGAACTGTTTATTAACGCTCGGGCAGTTCTGACGGGTACGAAAGGGGAGGCCTCGGAGTTGAGACTCACCTCGTTCTATGCCGAAGTGGAGAAACAAGCTGAAAACGAAGAAACTGCTGCATGGCTGCGTGAAATGGTCAAGGGTTTGCCCAACAACTATTGCTCCTCGCACTTGCCCGAGATCGTTGCGGCTCAGTTGCTGACGATGCAAGGATTGACCAGTGAAGATGTTTTCTGTTGGGTGAATCCCGTTCAGAATACTCGCCTGCACGAGGTCTGTATTGGTAAACAAATCAGGCCACGCTCAGGCAACTTTTACAAGTTGACCGGGCTCCTAATGTCGATGGGGTTGAGAATCCAGTCCGCCGATATCAAAATGCTTGACGACAAAATCCTCTGGTACTGGTTCCAGTTTGAGGACAGTGAGAATCGGACGCCATCCCCGTCGCGGCTCCAAGAGATCCGTCAGCGGATTTTAGATTTGATCAACGGTGTCGAGGACGGCCCGCCTAAGTTTCGTAAAGTCTGGGGCTCTGAAACGGACGAAAGCCGTGCGGCTCAGCTTTCACGCCCAAAGATTCAAGTTCGAATCAATAATGAAACGGTCAACAATGCAACGATTGTTGACATTTTTGCCTACGATAAAATCGGTTTATTGTATCGAATCACTAAAAAGATTTACAAACTGGGATTGGACCTGCGTTTCGCGCGGGTTGCGACGTACGGTCATCAGGTGATTGATGTGTTTTATGTGACGGACGTCGCCGGAAACAAAATTCGTAGTTTAAATCAAATCCAAATCATCAAACGGGAGCTCTACGATACCGTGACTAAGTTCCTAGCCAGCGAAGACGAAAGCCCGAAAGCATGAATTCGTCTCAAGTGATGAGAAAATCTAGACGCCCATACGCAACAGCTCTGACGCTGATCTTTTTTGCCTGCCTAGTGCTTGTGCCGGCGTTGCTGCAGCACGAACCGTTGAAATGGCAGGCCGCAAAAGCCGTCTCTCAATACGAAAGTGGCGACCAAAATGCAGCAATCGAGGCGCTCCAACAGGTTGCGCCGAAGCTTGCCAGCGACTATTACGTCCAGTCTAAATTGATTGATTGGCTGGCGAAGGCTGGTCAAGCTGATAAAGCAGTCAAGTATTGTAACCAACAACTGGAACGTAATCCGAGTTCTGCGATTTGGCTTTCAATGAGGCGGGAATCGGAATGTGAAGCGAGAGATTTTAAAGCGGCGTGGCAGACGCAAAAGGAGTTGAGATTGCTGGAGGTTCGGAGTGTGAACCTGTCCGCAGAGGAACTAAATGAGCAAGCTTACTTTCGTGCGCTGGCCGACGAAGATTTGCAAATTGCTAGATCGGAGATTCAGGAAGCTGTGACCAAGGCCTCGTACAACTCTGGAATCCCCAATTTTCAGCTGCCGCTGCCCAGCCAAGCATTGATATTTGCCAGCCTGCTGTCGCGTCATGCTGGGGCTCAATCGCTTGTGATGCCGCAATTGAACCGACGTATCGACGTCGTAGAACGAGTGTTGGGAGCCCGAGAAAAACATCTTGCTGATTCACTCGACGAGTTTTCGGAAGGGTCTTTTCCGCTTGGTGAAACTCAAGAGGGGTTGCTCAAGGATTTTCGCTTGGAAATCGAATTGAGTCGACGAGAAATTTCGTTTCTAACGGTTTGTCGAGCGCTAATGCACGAAGACTTAGCGCATCCTGAACGCTGTGACGCTGATCGAGCGCAGATTGCGGAGTCAGGGCTTCAACCGCAGGCGGTGGCGGACTTGCTTCCTGATGACGACGTCTGTTATACCATGGCACTCAGAGTGAGCGCGTACTTAGATACACGCGCTTTTGTACTGAGCAAGTTGCCGTCGAGCGACATGAGTCAATTGGACGACGAAGAGTCAATCGCTTTGGACGCGATCACGGATTTGAATATTGCTGTCACGGTTTGTGAAGTGCTTGAGCGACTGCCCCAAACATCAAACGAATTGACGGAGCAAGAAATCTCGCGGTTCAATAGATTTTACGCGGTGGTGCTGTCCCACCGGGTGGGTGTGAATAAGAAAGCCGGGAACGCAGATTTGGTGCAGTCGGACCGCAAACGAATTGAGTCTCTGGGGTTTGACCCGGATGGCAATCTCTATTGATTGACAGTCACGGGCGCAAAAATGAGGCCGCAGCGTCAGCCACGACCGTAATGTCAGCCAAGAGATCGTTAGCGTTTGAAGGTTGTTCCACGAAGGCAGTACCAGCCTGCCGCGATGGTCACAACTCCCAGCAAACCAACCGTTTCGGGTTTCATATGGTAAGTCATTTCCGCGAACTCAGTGTTCAGTAATCGGAGGTAGCGAAAGATGTAGTCCATGTCGGATCCAGAAAAAGGCAATGAGAATAGGGGCCAAACGATATCGTGCTTTGTCTCGCTCAAGGATTCGGGTTGAGTTTTCGTTTTGGCACGAATTTCAGCCGCCAAACTTGATTTTGCCAAAGCAGTAGGAGCGAACCTTTTGTAGCATTTTGCTGTCTGCTCACATTAGCGATCTATCGAAACGAATCGCCTACTTGAACAATACCACTCTTCGCTACCGACTCGGGGGAATTTCGATTTTCCGCAATAAAATCTATCGTTTGGGGGGCATTTGATGTCTAAGTTTGATGCTTGTGCGGGTTGCGATGGCGAATTTTGAGCCTGAAGTGTTGCGAGCAGTTGCCGCCGAGTCATGGATCGATTGGTGGGGTAAGAGTCTGACCACCCAATTGGTGGTAGTCCTCGCGGGCAGGCTGAACCCATTTCGTCGCCCGATGATTCCGTAGTCGATTCCAAGCGTATGGGGTGGATGTGGAGTCTGAACAGCGGCAATGGCCTTTTCCGCGAAGTCTCGGTGTGCGACGTTGGAGGAATTGCCCTGAATCCACGAATTTTCCGAACTTGTTAGTCAAAATTTCTGGTCATTGGCAGCGCAGACGTCTTGCAAATCTGGGTAATTCCAGATATTTTCTTGATCTTCGATCGGGGAATACTCGATAGAAATGTCGAGCGTCATGCTTGACGACCGCCATTTTGGCGCGGTAGCTCAATTGGTTAGAGCCCCGGACTGTCGATCCGGAGGTTGCGGGTTCGAGTCCCGTCCGCGTCGCTTA
>CAZLYM010000214.1:0-6840 GCA_964563475.1 uncultured Pirellulaceae bacterium | reverse complement strand
CCTTTCCAACCTTGATGCTCAATGCGAAACGATTCATTCATCCACTCGGTTGTTTCGTCGATCGACGGATTCCAACGACGTACCAATTGCAAGTCACCTTGCTTGGCTGCCTTTTTCTCGGAACGTCGAACGGCACTTCTATGGTTGCCGGAAAGACGTTGGAAATAGTCGTCCCAGTCAGGACCGATCTCAATCAATCCAACCCGGTGAACTCGTGACACTTCTTGGACTTGTCCGGTCCCGGTCAAGTAGTTCGCGAATGCTTGCCAATACGGCTTTTCGAATTGGATGCGATCGAAATCGAGCACTTCCCCTTCGGTTTTCAGTTGTTTGACAAGCAACGGGATGACCGTTTGAGGATTAACATCATCCGCGATCAGTAGTTCGCCACTCTTGGCCCATTCGTTGCCGGGTAACGTTAATGTCTGGAAACCGAACTTGGATTTCCTCAAGAACGCCAACGCCGCGACGGCACGACCATGATTGTCTTCAACGACGACGGCACGGAAGTTGGACGAGTTTTCAAAACTTCGAACCCAGAGTGCGGTTGTCTCCCATCGCGAAGTTGGCTCGTAAGCCTGCGAGGAATCCCACAACTCGTTCCAACGCTGCCCGTATTGCTGAAACTCGTCCAGCGAGTTCAGCGTTTTGGCCGAATAGGGTGAGCGGGTCAAGCGATGCTCCAGCTTTTAGGGGTCAAAAAGATGTAAGCCAATCGGCAATAAAACAAATGCTCGACGGATGTCCAAGCTTACAACTTTTAAGTGCGACTGGGAAAGATTTGTCGCTAGGCACGCCCGCTTTTAAAGAGTTTAGTCCGCAATGTCACTTAACGAACCAACGCAGGAACACCGGTGCCCTGCGGAAGTATCGATATTAACGAGTGTGCCGTTTGGAATAGCAGCATCAGTTTGCTAGAGCGATTGTTCCGGCGCAAGAACGCCGATAGCAAGAGAAGATGCCTGTCGCACGATCTGCTGCAACGAGTCCGGCAAAGCGTCCAGATTCGAGCGCCGTTCAAAGCGATTTTAGAATTTTCAGCATTCGTCGAAGGGGTTCAGCGGCCCCCCAGAGCAATTGATCGCCGACGGTGAACGCGCCCAGATAGTCGTCGCCCATATTCAGCTTTCGCAATCGGCCGATGGGAACGGACAGAGTTCCTGTGACCGAAGTCGGGGTCAAATCACTGATCGACGCGTCTCGGTCGTTGGGTATTACTTTGACCCACTCATTGTGATTCGCAAGGATTTGCTCGATCTCTTCAATCGAAGCTTCCTTGGTTAGCTTGATCGTCAAAGCCTGTGCATGACAGCGCATGGCACCAATGCGGACACAGATCCCGTCGATAGGAATCGTGCCGGGGTCTTGGCCGAGGATCTTGTTGGCTTCCGCCTGAGCCTTCCATTCCTCTCGCGACTGACCGCTGTCCAACTGCGAATCGATGTAGGGAATCAAGCTACCTGCCAGTGGCACGCCAAAGTACTCGGTAGGAAACGATTCGCCTCGCATTGTGTTGGCAACTTTTCGATCGATGTCAAGGATTGCGGACGATGGAGTTGCCAATTCGTCGGCGACGCAATCATGTGCCACACCCATCTGCTTGATCAACTCTCGCATGTTGTTGGCACCGGATCCCGACGCTGCTTGGTAGGTCATCGCCGACATCCACTCGACCAAGCCCGCTTCGTATAGCCCTCCAAGAGCCATCAGCATTAGGCTGACCGTGCAATTGCCTCCTGTCCAAGTCTTGCAGCCCAGATCAAGTGCCCGATCGATGACGGAGCGGTTGACCGGATCGAGAACAATTACGCTCTCGTCTTCCATCCTCAACGCCGATGCGGCATCGATCCAATGACCGTCCCAGCCGGCGTCGCGAAGTTTTTGGTAGACCGACTTTGTGTAGTCACCGCCTTGGCAAGTGATAACGGCATCCAATTGGGCCAAGGTGTCGATATCGTTGGCGTCCTGCAGAGCAGGTGTTTCCTTGCCCACGTCGGGAGCTTGGCCGCCTGCGTTTGAGGTGCTGAAAAAGACGGGATCAATCGCGTCAAAATCTTTTTCGTCACGCATCCGCTGCATCAAAACAGAGCCGACCATGCCCCGCCAACCGACCAATCCAACTTTCATCTTATTCAAGCCTCTGCACTTGCCGTTCGTGTTGCGTCTGGTTCGTATCGACTCGCCCGCCACGGAAATCGAATACGAGACGTACCATGTTAACGAGGCTTCGCATAATTTTCACCACGGCATGTTGGGATGTCGAGGATTTTGGCGTGCATGGGTGAAAGCGCACCCGTGCAGAGAAACGATTGTCGGTTTATTCGCGTTGCGCCCCGAGACTTAACTCTAGCTGAACCAAGATCTCAGAGATTGTTTGCTCGACCGAGATCTCGATCACGTTCGGTTCGTCGGCCGGTGACTCAAGCGTGTTGTACTGACTGGCAAGAAGTTCTGGCGGCATGAAGTGGCCGGGCCGGTTCGCTTGGCGTTCAGCGATCACGTTTTGCGGTGCGTGAAGGTGTGCGAATGAGACGGGCCACGAAATTGAACGTAGTTGATCACGGTAGGCAGCTTTCAATGCTGAGCACGCCACGACGATCGCGTTTGGCCTGCCCTGTTGCTCCAAGCTTCGATCCGACGCCGGCTGGCTACCGTGTTGTTCACCCAGCGTTTGTTCCGCCGTGTCGCAGATCGCCTGCAGCCAGGGCTTTCGATCCGAGTCATTCAATGGAACGCCGGACGCCATTTTTTGTTTGTTGGGTTCTGGATGCAGGTCATCGCCATCGACAAAGGGAACGTTTAAACGTTCTGCCAACGCCGTACCGAGAGTCGACTTTCCGCAGCCAGAAACGCCCATCATCACGATCAGGCCTTCGAAACTATCTGGCATCACTGCCCTTAGTAAACCTGACCAAATTATCAAGAGTGCTGCGGACGGCCGGAAGCTGCCGATCGAACTGCGGGTTCTCTTTTTTCAACGGTTCAAGTTCATTCAGCAAATCGCTCGCTCGCTTCAGACATATCAAGGCCTCAATTTTTCTGTCCAGTTCCAATAGTCCCTTGGCAAGAGACCCTTGGACGACGGCAGACCAGAGTCGATAGTTGGATTGGTTCGGCCAACGTTCAAGCAGAACTTTCGTTTGAGTCTCCGCTTTACTCAGACTACTAACTGCTTTCTTGATCAGTTTGGTCTCTTCTCCCGGCTTCAGGTCATTGGATCGAGCTTGATTCAATAAAACGTGCCCTTTTCGGTGCAGCACGTGCATCCGAGTCATCGCGTATTGAGGCTCGTTAGGATGTTGGGTCACCAGAATGTCGGCATGCCGTAGAGCCAATTTCAATATCTCCATGGTGCGCGGGGTTACCGATTCACGTCCGGGCGACATCCCATCGTTGAGTCGGAGTGTTTCTGCCAGTTCGTACCGATAGTGGGCATTCTTTGGAAAACGCTCAACTAGGTCATCCAGCAGTTCGATGGCCTTGTCTACGCTTTGATTTGTATCTGCCGGGTCAACTTGCTCCCTAGGATCTGAGAATTCTCGTGTGCAGCACGCAAGCAGGAATTGGTGCTCGGGGCGCGTCCGGTCATCGTTCGATAGTGTCCCCAAAATCTCGATCGCGCTCCGCAGGTGCACGTGCCGGTATTCTTTTTGCGGTTCTTGCGTCTCAGCTTCTAGGTGAGAATGGTCTGGCCGACCAAGACCCGAGATGGGCTCTGGTGGATGGTCTATGGATGGACCACGCCTGCCATTCCCAAGTTCGATCATTGCGATATGAGAAGCTTCATGGATTCTCTGCCTTCCCATGAAGTAGTGGGTCCGTGCCATTTCGTACAGCAATTTAGCATTCTGGTCAGACTGGGGATCCTCAGCAGTCTCCAACATAGCCAACGCTTGGCGGTGGCTGTCGATGGCTTGGTCGAGACAGTCATCCATGTGGTACAGGCGGCCGATAGCATTGTAGAGTCTGGCGCATTGAATTTTCGAATTGACGTTGCCGGAGAATCGTGTCTCCAACTCCTCAATCCTTTTCAACGCGCCATTGTAATTCTTGAGTGCTTTGTCGGGCTGACCGATCTGGCAATAAATATCACCTACTCGTCCCAGTGCCATCGCAGACGACAGCAGCAACGCTCGATTGTCGCCACCGCGATCGGCCAATTGATCGTAAAACTCCAACAGCTTGTCCATGACGGAAACCATCTCGTCGGACAATACTGGTAAGGCACCTGAGCTGTGGTTTTTTTCTGCATCTATGGCCGGTGTGTCAAAACTTTGCAAATCGGTCGGGATCAGGGCTTCATAAATGTTGTCCAAAACATTTGTTGCGACGGACACGGTCGCGTCCGAACGCTCTCGCTGTTCCATTTCACGAGCTAACGCCGCTTTGGCGGCTTGCTTAGCGTTGCGCTCTTGAATGGAACTGTAAGTCATTATGATCGAGATTGCGATCAATGAGCAGGTTGTCAGCGTCGACAACCCTACAACACACCGATTGCGTCCACACCAACGCCATGCGTGCGCAAGCGAAGAAATTCTACGCGCCTTGACGGATCGATGTTCTAGAAATCGTTCCAGATCATCGGCCAATTGTTTGGCGCTGCCGTATCGTTGGGACGGCTGTTCCGCAACGGCCTTCTGGACGATTGTTTCCAAATCTCTAGGAATCGATGCATTGATCGAACTGGGGGGCGTTGGCTGGAACGAGTTTTCGGCGACGCGTTTGATTGCTTCGGCCGGGCTGGCGTCGTTGAATGCCGGCTTAAGCGTCAGTAATTCGTACAGAATGACGCCGATCCCAAAGACGTCACTTCGCTCACTAAACCGCCCTGAAAAGCATTCGGGCGGCACGTACCCGAGTGTTCCACCGAGCGATAGAGTCCGAGTGTTGTCATTTGGTGATACCCTTTTTGCCATGCCAAAGTCCGTCAGCATGACATTCCCATGCTCTTCGAGCAGCAGATTGGACGGCGTCAGGTCGCGATGAAGCACGTCCCGCTCATGCGCGTGCTGCAAACCAAGCGCGGCGTCTCGGCCGATGCGTGCGACTTCTCTCCAATACTGTTGCGTGCCATATTGTTTGACTGAATCGGGCAAGTTGTCGATCGAGTTGGTTCGTCCTTCTTTTAAGAACTTGATCAGGCGAGCAAGCGAATGTCCTGACACCAGTTCCATCGCAAGAAAATGATAGCCTTGATGTTCACCCGCACCAAAAAGTGACACAACGTTCGTATGGTGAAGTTGAGCAACGATTCTCGCTTCACGCCTGAATCGTTTCAGCTGTGCCGGATCTAGCAGCGACTGCTTGGGCAGGATCTTCAGCGCGACGCGTCGTCCCAGCGATCGCTGCCGAGCCTCGTAAACGATCCCCATCCCGCCTCGCCCGATTTCGCGAATCAGTTCGAAGTCGCCCAGTTCTTTCAAATCCAATGGCAGCTGCGTTGCAGTTCGTGCGGTTTCACGATGGCTGCTTTGTTTCATC
Organism: uncultured Pirellulaceae bacterium; assembly: GCA_964563475.1. GTDB lineage: Bacteria > Planctomycetota > Planctomycetia > Pirellulales > Pirellulaceae > Mariniblastus. Next base: position 1,359 of record CAZLYM010000214.1, on the reverse strand, counting down.
GACTCCAACGCTGCAATCATTGGAAACAACTCGGAAATCGTGACTGCGTGTTCCGGGTGCTGTTCGATGTAGGACTCGGAATCAGGAGGAGTTCCTTGCCGACAACCATCGATGTACTGGGTTACCAGTTCGTCCAGCAAGTCATCTTGGGTTTCAGGTATGTCCATGGTAGCTGGTTGTTCAAAAAGTTTGACCTCAAAAACGTTTCGCGGCTGCGTTTCTGAGGTCTCTCAGTTCAGGTTGATCTTTACAAAATCTGTTAAAACAACGACACGTTTTTTTCTCGATTCACGAGGTCGATTCGCGGAAGGGCATTGGCAGCTGATCATGAAAGTACGGAATTGCTGACAGGGTGGTTTTCAGCCGAGCCAATGCGCGGACGTAACGAATACTAGCTGCTTTCTGCTCGACGCCAAGCACTTCAGCAATTTCTTTGTTGGTCAGTTCCTCAAAATGCCTGAGTGCCAGAATTTCTTGGTCGATCGGCGCCATGGTTTCGATTGCCTGTTGCAATTGCGAATTCTGCTCATCCTTCGTCATTGACTGACTGGGGGTGGTTACGTTGGCAGAAAGAATATCTGCCAGTGAAACAGAAGTCGCCTGCGGAAAGCAATGAACCCGTCCCGAAACCTCTTTGCTGGCGTCACGTTGCTTCGCTTGCATATGACGACGGTGCGAGTCGATCAGGGTTTGTCCGACAATCATACGCAGCCACACAAAAGGAGAAAACAGTTTTTCTTCAGAATAGTGATGCAAGCGTTTGGACGCTTCCAAAAACGCCTCTTGTAAAATGTCGTCCGGGTCCAGTCGTCCGGCCATCCGCACATCCATGCGAAAATGAACAATCTTCCACAGACGATCACGGTGCCTGTCGAATAGAATCGACAGTGCTTCCCGATCGTTTGCGATCAATCGTTCGTGCAGATCGGTCAGTTGTTCGGACATTGATTTTTTGCTGTCTCGAATATTAAAACGAAGCGAGTTTGTTTTATTCTACCGGGTTTTCGAATTATCTCATTCTTTTTGCCTCGCGATAGCCGGAAAAATGGCAGTTTTGTCCGCTGAAAGCAATTCATGGGGTGAGTCTTTGACGCTAGGCCATCTTCTCCTGCGATCAATCGCTGAAAGCCACAAAGCGACGAAACGCATGTGCTTTTTTCGCTAATGTGATCAATGCCCAGTTCTATTGCATAATTTCCTGACGAGTTACGATTAATTTGGACATTTCCGATCCCGCTTCCTTGCAGGAAATTGCATACGTCAACATAACTCGTTGCGTCACCGAGGGATCCGTTCCTCACTTGCGTGTCGGGTTGGGATTTGTTGGATAAGGACTTACGGCAATCCATGCAATTTCCT
>CAZLYM010000213.1:1534-6864 GCA_964563475.1 uncultured Pirellulaceae bacterium | reverse complement strand
TGGTGGTGTTGGTGGTGTTCGATGAGGTTGCTATCTTGTCAGGACGCAACGTGTGCTAAGGGCGCCAAGGGTTCCCGGTTTTGAGATGACTTCCATTTTTTCGGCTTGATCCGAACCTGCCATGAGCCGCCCTCCCCTGCCCTTTGAATTTCTTGATCGACTGCGACAGATCGTAGGGGACGAGCATTTCGATTCGGTGGTTGCTAGTTTTTCAGAACCGAAACGAACATCTTTTCGGGTCAACACGATTCGGGCGGAACCGTCCACGGTAGTCGATCAGTTACGGGCCGATGGGCTATCTCTTGACGCGGTTCCGTGGTGCGATCACGCGTTCGAGGTCGCACTCGATCAGCGAGAAGCGGTGACTCATTCGCAATTGGCGACCGACGGCAAGATTTACGTTCAAGGGTTGTCCAGCATCTTCGCGTCGTTGATGTTGGATCCTCAACCTGATCAATGGAATCTTGACCTAGCGGCGGCCCCAGGTGGCAAGGCTTCTCATATAGCGGCGTTGATGCAAAACGAGGGGAAGCTTTCGGTGGTCGAACCCATCAAGAAACGCATGTATCGTCTGGCTGACAACTTGAAGCGTTTGGGCGTTTCGATCAGCAAGACGTACTTGATGGATGGTCGCAAAGCCGGTCAGAAAGTCCCCGAGCGTTTTGATTGTGTGTTGTTGGATGCTCCGTGCAGCGGCGAGTCACGGATTCACACCAGCGATCCGAAGTCGTACGAGTTCTGGGGGCCTCGTAAAATTAAGGAGCAGTCGCGAAAGCAAAAAGGGCTGATCGAGTCAGCGTTTAAGTGCCTCAAGCCTGGCGGCACCATGATTTACAGCACGTGCAGTTTCGCTCCTGAAGAGAACGAGGCCATTGTGGCTCATTTGATTGATGTCGCCGGTGATGAAGCTCAATTGCAGCCGATCGAGATGCCGTTCGAAAACTGGCAGCCGGGTTTGATCTCATTTGACGATAACGAATTCGGGGACGAACTGCAGCATACGCGACGCATCCTTCCTAACGATCGATTCGACGGTTTTTATTTGGCGAAGATCAGCAAGTTTGAGTAGACCTACTAAAAACCCTTTGAAATTGTTGGGTTTGGTAAGCGAAGTAAGCGAATTGATTTCGTCACAAGACCGTTTGATTCGGTTGCGGTATACTTGAACAAGAGATCAACAAGGCAACGGACTGGGCGATTCTTACTACGCCGCAGCCGTGAAACGAAGACAGGGGCATCCAAATGGCAGACGATATTCAATCAGAACGTTTCGGCGAATCGGTTTCGAACGAGCCTCGAGGTTCCAACGTGCTTGAGGCTTTGCCAGTTGGAAGTGACTCGCCCTACACGCCTGCCGGTAACGCGACGGCGACTTACGAATCGGAAAAAAAGGGTTGCGGCTGCTGGGTCTGGGGCTGCGCTGGTTTAATGGTCTGCAGCCTGTTGTTGATGGCGGGCCTAGGATTCGGCGGATATTGGTTTTACACAAAGCAGGTTGAAAAATACACCGATACCGAACCGGCTGACATCCCCGCGGTCGAAATGGAAGAGGAGGAAATAAAACGCTTGCAGGAGCGAATCGAATCGTTCTCAGAGCGAATAGTGCCCGGCGAACCAGATGGCGAATTGGTGGATAGTGATGACGCCGAGGGATTGGGTGACGCCGAAGGTCAGCCCGCAGAGATTCCGATGGAGTTGGTGCTGACGGCCGATGAGATCAACGCGCTGATTCATTCCGATGAGTCGCTTCGAGGCAAGATACATGTGGTGATCGAGGACGGCAACGTTCGCGGCGAAGTCAGTTTCCCTCTTGATGAAATTCCCGGCGGGAAGGGCCGCTACTTCAATGCGGATGCGGAGCTTGAGGTTTGGATGGAGCGTGGGATTCTGGTCGTTAAGCTGGTTGACGCGACCGTCAAGGGCGAGCCACTCCCGGACGCGTTTATGGAAGGAATGAAGGAACAGAATTTTGCGAAGGACATCTATGATAATCCGGACACGGCTAGGATCCTGCGGCGTATCGATTCCATCGAAGTGATCGACGACGCGATTCACATTCGCTTGTTGGAAGATGAGGAAGAAGATGAAGACGCGAAATCAGAAGCGGAAGCTGATGGGGGCGCGGGGGCAGTCGAGTCAATAGGCGTGGAAGACGCTTCGGCCGAAGGGGAGCGATCGAGAGAACCTTCGGAAGAGGCTCCTGTCGAGGCACCGTTGCCGTTCTAGCGAGTTTGGGGTTGGTGATTCGTTTCGCCATCCAAATTTGTGTTGAAACGAAACCTTAACCCCAATTCTTTAACTAAACAAAGCACTAATCGACCTTGGTCATTTCGTAGATCGCTTTATCCACGACGGCGCCCTCGGTCGCCTTCACGTACGCGGCGATATGCGCCGAAGCGATATGATCCTGCCACAGTTCACGCGATTCCCAGTTTTCAAAGAACATGAAATGAGCTGGATTGTTGTTGTCGCGATGCAGGTCGTATTGAATGCACCCCGCTTCGGCCAAGGTTGGCGCGACCAAATTTTTCATCTCAGCGAAAACCAAATCCTCCTTGCCTTGGGCGGCGGTGACGTGAGCAACAATGGTAAGCGGCATGGTAAGTTCTCTTTCGTTGACGGAATTTGCAACAAGCGTGCTTGCAGCTGTTTGAACGATAAACCATCGCCAAAAATCTTACTGGCGATCGGATGCAGTCAAAGAGTTTAGCTGCTCCAGCATCGACTGATCAACCTTCGCTTTGACGGTGCGGCGATCGATTTTCAACTTGCGGGCGGCGGCTTCGTAACTTTGCGTGTGGTGGTAAGTCCAAGTGCAGTAACGCTGAAGCAGTTCATCGGCCGTTAATCGGCAGGTGACCGCGTCCTGCGTCCAGTCGGCGTTGGCGGCAGTCGCGGTCAATGGATCGACGGGAACGTAGCACCCGCGGATCATAATGCTGCTGACGCATTGCTCAAGCTCGCGGATGTTGCCTCGCCAGGGATAGTTTGGCCCAAGATTTTTCAAGATCCAGTCACACGCTTGCTGGCCTAGGCTCTCTGAGTTCTCTCCCGCGATTTTTCTGGTCAGATGTTGGGTCAGCGAGTGCAAATCGTCGGGGCACGCGTCTAATTGTTCTCGCAATCTTGGCGTGTGAATTCGGTCGGCACACAGGCGGTAGTACAGGTCTTCGCGAAAACGACCAGCCTTCATTTCATCGCTCAGGTCGCGGTTGGTTGCTCCAATCAGTTTCCCGACGAATGAGCGTTCCTTAGTTTCTCCAATTCGCGAAAACGTGCGTTGCTGGACGACTCGTAGCAGTTTCACTTGCAATGACATCTCCAGTTCACCAATCTCGTCCAAGAATACAGCACCCGATGGTGGGCAGAGTTCCAGCCAGCCTTGTCGATCCGAAATCGCGCCGGTAAATGATCCTTTGCGGTGCCCGAACAATTCTGACTCGATCAAGTTGGCGGACATGGCGGAAAGGTTTAGCGGCAGAAACCCAGATTGTTCGGACTCGACAAAACGCTTCTTGTCGGCATCGAACTGGATGAACTGGGACAATGCGATTGCTCGAGCTACCAATTCCTTACCGGTTCCCGATGGGCCAGTGATCAGCGTTGGCAATTCGCTCATGCGATCGAACAACCCACCTCGATAGCGTTCCAGATCGCACGTGAAAATGGATTCCCAAACGGCGGCACGTAATTTGGCAGACGGGATTGAGTCGCCCAGAATGAAAGTGAAGATGTTGTAAAAGGCACGGTGAATTTGGCACAGCAAAGCAAACAGTTGAGGCGCTGGTTGGGTTTGCGACTCCGTCAGTCCAGGCAGATTGATTAGCTGCCGGTAGTCGGCGTCAAACGCCTTCCAAGTTTTTGCGATCTTGGTTGGTTGGGTCAGGTTGTCCATCGGTAGTGGAACGATGTGGCGATACAGCAGTGCGTAGGTTGCCACATTCCAGTAGTCATTGAACGATTCTTGTGGGATCGTTTTACCTTCGATGGCGTCCTGCTGCGCTCGTTGGATCACGGATCGCGCGATCTCAGACAGCAGCGTGACGTTGGGCCGTTCGTTGTCGGGAGCCTCGTGCTGTCGATTCCAAGCGACGATGTCCTCGGGGCTGAAACGGTCGCCCAGTACCTGTTGTTCAAGCTTGATTCGCTCGGGCGAGAAAGGATTGCACAGAGCCAGTTGGGAAAGTTGGGCCAGCAGGCGTTGATCAGACTTGCGGATTGAAGGCATGGCGGTTGATATGGTTCGGTCATTATTTGTATGTGTGTGCATTAAATGTACATCGTGAATGCCTTGGTGATAGGCTCATTTTTTCGGCATTTGGTCGTTTGGGGTCGGTTTTATCTGGGTTTTAGGCCGATTGGTCGTGTTCGTCCCGTTTTTGGCACCGGCGGTGCGTTACTCCCCTTCGAACATTTTTCTGAACCATTCCTTTCTGGGGAGAAAGAACCATGCGACCTGAAGATGAAATTGTCGAAGCAGAACTAATGCCGGATGAGCTAATGCCTGATGAACTGCCGGCCGATGACCGAACGAAATCGGGCGAACCCGAGACGACTCGCAAGGCGTTGATCGAGCAAGTGCTCAGTCCGTACGCCATGCAGTGGATGATGATCTGTGGAGGCGGGGTGTTGATCCTTGGCTTCGTAATCTGGCTGTGGTCGGTCGGAATTTTCGAAAACCCAATCGTTGTCGCCAGCCTTGTCGGAGCAGCAACGATTGGTACGCTGGCGGCCGGAGTCGCCATGGTCCGGTTGACTCGATACCAACTGGCTGGACGAGGCGTTGCGATGTTGGGATCGATCGCATTGCCGCTCAATTTGTGGCTGTATGACGCTCAAGGGTTGGTTACGCTGGCCGACGGAGGGCATTTGTGGATCCCGGCAGCGCTGTGCTGTTTGATCTATGCCGGAGTCGCCCGGGTGCTCAAGGATTCGACTTTCGTTTACGCGTTAGTCGGGGGTGTCGTGATGACTGGGATGTTGTTCCTAGCGGACGAGACGGTTGGTCGTTTCTGGACCTTAACCCCGCCGGTTACCTTTCTGGTTGTGATCGGGTGGATCAGTACATTTGCTGAACGGTTGTTCAATGATGATGACGGTGATTTTTCACGCAAGAACTTTGGATTGGCCTTTCAGCGATCCGGTTTGCTGGTCGTGACCAGTGGTCTAGCATTGCTGTTTGGCAATCACGTAATTCTTTGGATCAATTGGTGCCTAGGAGATCCGGTGTGGTCGCTGGTATCAAGTCAGCCTCAGAAAATCTGGGCTCTCGGAATCATCGCGTCATCGATGATCGGTTTTGGTCTACAAGCGGTAGCCAAGCAAAGCCG
>CAZLYM010000213.1:0-1434 GCA_964563475.1 uncultured Pirellulaceae bacterium | reverse complement strand
GTGTTTCAGATCCTTTCGGCTGGATTGGCCGCGTGTGCGTTTGGCGTTCGAACGCTGATTACTAGCCAAGGTAAGGACAGTGAGACGGCACGTTTGATGATTGGGTCCGGCCCGGCCTTGATGACAGCCGGTTTGCTGACTGCGATTGAGACTCAGTTACTCATGTCAGTGCAGGTAGCCATGGGGTTGGCGTTGGTGCTTCCTGCTCTGGTCGCTGCGGCAACCATTTTCGCTAAGAAACCGATCGTCAAAGATGCGTTGCAGTTGATGGCCGGTGTTTTGATGACGGCGCATCTGGCGATCCGAGGCCTCGTTGATTTGAACGCTGTGGCTGACGAGTCTCATGTCTTTGACTTGCCGGCTTTGCAATGGAGTGCAGTGCTTTTCGTTTCGGCTACTGTGTACTGGATGATTTCTGCCGGCAAGGCTCGTAGTGCAAGTCGCGCAATGAGCTACCTTTGCTCTACGTTCGCGGTTGCTCTTGTGGGGCACCATTTCGGATTCGCGTTCGGGTTCTGCTTAGTGTTGGCCCCGATGATTGTCGGCACGGCTATGCGAGTGTACGAATCATTAGCTCAGGTTGGAAAACTGCCCGCCGATGCGAAGGACGGTTCGTTGTCCTTGACCGCGAATTCACTTGTGCTTGGATCAGGTGTCGGTGGCGTGCTGATGGCATTGAGCCATTGGTTGTCCAGTGATGCGACGGGTGCACTGATGCTGGTCATGATTGTTCAGTTGGTCTGTTTGACGTTGACCAGTTTGCTGACGACCAATCAGGCTTGGCGTACGGGTTTTCGAGCTCTGATTGTTGCGACGGTTGGGGCCTGCATTTGCGTGTTCGATGGATGGTTGGACATGCATGGCTGGCAGCGACTTGAGTTGTGCAGTTTGCTCGGCGGATCGATCCTGTTGGTGCTGGGGCACATGACTTGGATGCGAGAGGACGGTCAAACGGACGATGTTGCCTCGGCCAGTCTGCTGACTGGCAGTCTGTTGGTCGCTGCTCCATTGGCAGTCGGTTTGTTGGTTTACCGATTGGGCCTAGCATCGGATCCAAACTGGATGCAGTTTCATGAAATGACGGCGATCGTGGCAGCACTAACGTTGTTTGGGACAGGCGTGCTGGCCCGACTTCGTGCGACCACGATTTCTGGAGCCGGTTTGCTAGGCATCTATTTGTTGTCGCTGTTGACGTTGATTCGATTGCCCGATCAGTTGCAAAACGTATCGGTCATGATGATGGTTGGCGGAGGCGTGCTCTTTGTCGCAGCGTTGCTGATGAGTATCTACCGAGATCGCTTGATGAGTTTGCCAAAACGAATTCGGGAAGGCAAAGGTGTTTATCAGATTCTGAAGTGGCGATAAGAAAATCGAGCGAACGCGCAACAGGCAGGTTGGTCAGCCTGTGCCACGGGTGGCCCGTCGAGTATTCCC
>CAZLYM010000212.1:5792-6992 GCA_964563475.1 uncultured Pirellulaceae bacterium | reverse complement strand
GGGTCGTCCCTCGCTCACGCTTCGGGTTTTGATGTTCTGGGATAGGCTCTAAGCCATTCTCCCGACCGCTTGGTCCAAAGAATCAAGCTTTGCTTCTTCAAGCCGCTTGAGCAGGTGCTTGTTCACATCGCGAACAATGCTTGGTCCGCCGTAGATGAAGCCGGTGTACATCTGAACTAGCGAGGCACCGGCGCAGATCATTTGCCAAGCGTCTTCGCCGTTCATGATTCCGCCGACGCCAACGATGGGCACTTCTTTACCCAACCTTTGATAGAGAAATGAAACGACTTCTCTGCTGCGACTCGTCAATGGCGCTCCAGACAAACCGCCGTTGCCGATTTCTTCAACTTCTGCTGCCGCCGTTTGCAAACCGTCACGCGAAAGCGTTGTGTTGGTTGCGATCAGGCCTGCGATTCCGGTTTCTTGGACGATCGCCACAATGTCTTCCAATTGTTCATTCGATAGATCCGGAGCAATTTTCAGCAGCACCGGTTTGGGGGAGACTTCGTGGTCATTCGCCAAGCGGCTATTTAGCTCCATCACTTTCCCGAGCAACTCGATCAGTGGCTCACGGTTTTGCAGCGTCCGCAGCCCCGGTGTGTTGGGTGAGCTGACATTCACGGTAAAATAATCCGCGTAGCTGAACAGTCGTTCGAAACTAAATAGGTAATCGGCTGTTGCTTCTTCGACGGGAACGACTTTGGTTTTTCCAATGTTGACACCCAAAATGTCATCGTCGCTGTGCCGAGCGGATCCCGCCAAGCGACGCGCGACGGCGTCACTGCCTTCGTTGTTGAATCCCATCCGGTTGATGATGGCTTTGTCGGGAGGCAGGCGAAAGAGTCGCGGTTTCGGGTTGCCCGATTGAGCCTGACCGGTGATCGTGCCGACTTCAATGTGACTGAAGCCCATGCAGGAAAGTTTAGAAAACCAGCGTGCGTTTTTGTCGAAGCCGGCAGCCAACCCGACCGGATTGGAAAACTCCAAACCGAACCGTTCGACCGTCAAGCGATCGTCAACGACTGAGTACTTTCTGCGAAACGACGAGGCAACCGGCCTGAGCGCCAGCAATTTTTCGAACGCGGCCATCGAGGTCTCGTGCGCCGTTTCGGCAGGGAGTCGAAACAGCAGGTCGCGAGCCGAGTTCCAGAGCATTTTTTGGTTTTAGGGTGTGAGGTTTTCGGTGTGAGGTTTTCGGTG
>CAZLYM010000212.1:0-5692 GCA_964563475.1 uncultured Pirellulaceae bacterium | reverse complement strand
GGTGTGAGGTTTTCGGTGTGAGGTTTTCGGTGCCTAGGTGCGTCACCTCAAGTTTGCAGTCTGCGGTTTCAGGCTTGCTTTACAGATTTAGGCCGATGCCTTCGCCGCCGGATCCTCGATCGCGACCGCCTTTGAGCGGTGTGTTGGATGCCGGCACGACCAGCTCACGAGCCGGTTCATCCGGTTCTTCTGGCTTGCCGCCACTAGCCTTTGGCTTCGGCGGAGCTTGAGTTGCCTTGAGCGATAGGGAGACTTTCTGAGCTTGCGTGTCGATAGTCAAAATCTTGACTTCGATCTCGTCGCCCTCGTTCAGTACCGAGCTAACCCGTGCGACTCGCTTGTAGGACAGTTCTGAGATGTGGACCAACCCTTCGATTGCCGGCGCGATTTTCACGAAGGCTCCAAAGTCGGCAACACGAGTCACGGTGCCTTTGACGATGTCGTCGGCTGAAAACTGGTCACCCAGCGACTGCCATGGATCTTCCAACGTGTCACGATACGACAACGACATCTTACCGGTTTCGGTGTCGTACTTTTCGACCTTAACCTTGACCTTGTCACCTTCTTTGACGACTTCGGATGGGTGTTTGATACGAGCCCAGCTGAGTTTGCTGATGTGAGCGAGTCCTTCCATGCCGCCCAGATCGATGAACGCACCAAAGTCCATCAGCTTGGTCACGATACCTTCGCGAATCTGCCCGACTTCCAACTCTTCGAGCAACTTCTTTTTCTTCTCTTCCTGCTCCCGTTCCAAAACCGCTCGGTGGCTGAGCACAAACTTTCGTTTGGCGGGATTGATTTCAACGACGATGCAAGGCATTTTCTGGCCGTGATAAGCTTCGAAATCTTCCACGCGGAAACGGCTGATCTGGCTGGCGGGTACAAAACCCGACAGGCTGCCGACGCTTACTTCCAAGCCGCCGGTGTTTGAGCCCGTCACCATCGCGTCGACCATGTCACCTTCGTTCAGTTCGTCCCAATCGGCTCCGCCTACCGCAGCACCGGGGACGGATAGTTCGTACAGGCCGTCTTCTTTGTTGCGGCCGCGAACGATCACTTCCACCGTGTCGCCCTCAGCCGGTTCTTCCTTGAATTGGTGAAACGCGGCAACGCCCTCGCTCTGGTCAGGCAGTTTTACGAAGGCATCATCATTGTGAATTTTCGAAACGACCGCTTGGACTCGAGTGCCGGGCTCGATATCGACTTCCGACGTGGTGGCTTCTTCGACCACGGCGTCCATCGACAGACCGCCTAAGGCTGCTTCGATTTCGGCATCAAGGTCATCGCCCAGTCCAGCGTCCGACAAAACTTCTCCAAGGTCATCGCCCTTGGCTTTGGTTGCATCGTTTTCACCCAAGTCGATCCGGTTGGTCACCGCCGTTTGCACGGCTTTGGGCTGCAACGGTTTGGCGGCGGCATCTCGTTGAGACCCGATCGCAACTCGGTTGCCCGTTTCAGTTGTTGTTGCCGCGGCTTGCGGTGTTTCTGTGTTGGCTTCACCCGTTGAGACCGATAGAGCGCCCGAGTCTGCTACCTTCTCTGGCGCAGGAGTGGCGGCGGCATCGGTCGGAGAACTAGTTTCCGAGGGTTTTGAATCTTGCACGGGGTCAACGCTCATGGGAATTCTACCGCTCGTCTTTCGCGAAAGCTGAAGTTGGGTCGTCGAAGCATCCATCGTTACGCTGGCAACTGAAGTGTTGCTGCCAAAAGGGGCACGAAGGACGGCCTCGGATCAACTGCTATTAAAACCAATCGCGGCCTCAATTTCAACGTGCCGAACCATCACGAAGCGGAACAAACAGGCTTCCAAGGGGGCCCGCAATACATGGAGTGTATCCCAAAAGATCAAAACCCGAAGCGTGATAGGATTTTGCATGCGTCATCATAACCCGTTGTGTCAGCGAGGGATCGGTCCCTCACTTACGTGTCGGGTTGAGATTTTGTTGGATAAGGACTTACGGCAATCCCTGCAATTTCCTGGTGAGCGAGGGACAGCCCCACGAATTCCCTCGCTCACGCGGCGGTTAGGATTTTGCGCCGAGGGCCTAAGAATAGGTTCTTAGGCACGGAGTTGGCGAGCCATGAAACGGGGTCGTGCGGGATGCGGATGCTCGAGTCGCTCAAAAATCCGCGTTCGGGGTCGCGACTGGAAAATCGTCGGTTCGGAACGGCGATGCGGGTAAGCCTGCTCCGTTGATCAGAGTCATTGGGGCTTCGATATCCCACCCGTATCGGACGGCCTGTGGGTTGGGGACATCGGCCGAGTGCACGTGGACGGTGTCACCATCGATGGTGGCCATTGCGGGAACGAATTTTTTGTCTTCGCCGCAAATCGTAAAACCGTTCAGTGTTTCTGAATCTTTCGAGATTTTCAATCCTGACTGGCACGCGCTGAATTTGATTTGGAACTTTTTGTCGACGACAGAGACCGCGTCAAAAATCGGACCGGAATAATCGACAGCCGTTTCCGGTAATTCGGACTCGGTTTCCCGTTCGGACTCGGACTCGGGCTCAGATTTCGACTCGGACTCGGAGTTCGATTCGAGTTCGGCGACATAATTTTTTCCTAGCGCGAGCAAAGCCAGTCGCCGTCCAGCTTCTTGTTTGTTTTCTGGGTGAATATCTTCTAGATTCCCCACGTCCGTCAGCACCGCCATGCCGGTTTGAGGGACAGCCTTAAGCGTTTGCAATTGAGCCTCCCAAAGTTCGGGAAGCGATTCTGGTCCCAGCGATTGATAACGAAACGGTGCGAGTTGAGCAAAGTAGAACGGCAGTTCAGCTTGTCCAAACATTTGTCGCCAGTCTTCGATCATCACCGGGAAAAGTTGTTTGTACTGCGCCGCGCGTCCGACGTTGGCTTCTCCTTGGTACCAGATCACGCCGCGGATCGGGAATTTTCTCAACGGAGCAATCATGCCATTGAATAGATTCGCCGGTCGGTGAGTACTGTTCACTTCGTCGCTCTGATCCCAGTGGTCCAGCAACGGTTTCAATGAGTCGATACTGTCCATCTTGTCGCGTGACAGCCAAGCCTCGCACGGTGTGCCACTCACGGCGGACGAAATCAGGCCGATCGGAACATTCTCAACTCGATTGACGAGCTCTCGACCAAAGAAATAACCGGTTGCCGAAAAATCCTTAACCGATTCGGGCGAGCAAATCTGCCAAGGCTCAACTTTCGCGAATTCACGTTCGGGCGATGCCGCCACGCTTTCTTCGACTCGGAACAAACGCAGGTTCGTATAGCTACCGGAATGTTCGATCTCGGCTTCTGCATTCAATGCCGTGGACACTGGCCGGGACATGTTTGATTGCCCCGAGCAAAGCCAGACATCGCCCACCAAGATGTCGCTGATGACAATTTTGGCGTCTTCATCGGTAGCTACGATCGTGATTTCGTACGGACCACCTGCCGCGCCGGTAGCCAACTGAGCCGACCAGTCGCCCTTGACGTTGGCTGTGACAGCAATCTCTTGATCCTGAAACGTGATGGTCAGTTTCTGGTCCGGATTCGCGGTCCCGAATATCGGCACTTGGGAATTTCTTTGTAGCACCATGTGATCGCAGAACACTTTGGGCAGCAAAATGTCGGAATGAGCGAAGGACTGAAAAATCCCTAACAGCGTTGCAACCAAGGCAATCAAAAAGCAGCAGCGTAACTTCATGTTGAGTCTCAAGAGGAGCGGCTGATCGAAGGGAGGAAGCAGAGTGCCTTGTTTGGCGACGTGCGAAGACTGCGTGCTACCGATTGTTTGGCAGCGACCCGCATCCTGATTTTAGTCGATCGACCCCTGAAGCTCTACAGGCAGAAACAACAGATTCCAAAGACTGTGGCAGAAACTTGCGACGGAAACAGAAAAGTGGAGGTTGCCGATTTTCGTGGGTTTCCTTTGCCCAGAGACTCCACGTTGGGGTGGTTCGTGTTAAAGTCTAGCGGATGGACGATTCTGGCAACAACACGAAGCGGCGGCGTGCTCATTCAACGGCTTATTCTAGGCCTGTCCTGATTCATGTGGGGCAAAGTCTGGTTCGCTGTTTCTTTCGAGTTCTATTGCTGGTTCTGTACCGAATTCGAGTTCATGGTTTGGAAAACTACCCCTCATCTGACGGGGCGCTGATCTGCGCGAACCACCAAAGTAATCTTGATCCGATCGTGGTGGGAGCTTCGTGCCTTCGCCCGGTCAACTACTTGGCCAAAGAAACGCTGTTTCGCTGGGGACCCATGGGGTGGTTTTTGCGTTGGAACGGTGCGATTCCGATCGACCGCAGCAGAGCCGGGATTGGCGGCATGAAGGAAACACTCCGTCGATTGAAGCGCGGCGAGTCGGTTGTGATATTCCCGGAGGGAGCAAGATCGCTCGATGGCGAATTGCAAAGTCTGCGGCAGGGTTTTTGTTCGCTCGCGCGGCGAACCTCCGCCTCGCTGGTGCCGGTCGGCATCGAGGGCACTTACGACGCGATGCCACCCAAGTCCAAAACAATTCGCTTGGGAAGGATTCAGGTTGTCTTTGGTCCTGAAATCAAAGCCGAAGAGTATCAAGACCTAGACGATGATCAGTTGACGCAACTGTTGCAGCAGCGAATCGCCGATTGTTTCATGCGAGCCCGAGAAAAATACCGGGGATGAACAAGTGTTATTTCTAGGGAGGTTCGCTTGCTGGATCGGCAGAACACTTACCCGAAGTTGGGCTGTCGAAGCAGAGTCCCAATAGGCGGTCGCACGGAAGCAGAAACAATGCCACCAGAATCGCATTGAAGTGAAAACCGAAAGTCACGAACGTGCCGAGCACTCCCACGTAGAACCCGATCAACCCAGCGCCGACTAGATAGCGTAGTGACCAATGAAAGATTGCCAGAATGCTCAGGCACTCGATCACCAACGCGCCAGATTGCATAACGGCCGTCAGTCGTGAATCAAAAAGCATCAGTTGAGCCAACGGTGATGCCTTCAAGCCGAAAAGATTGACCCACAGTTGCATCGATGTTCCGTTGCCCCAAGTGAGGCCGCAGCAGGCCAGTTTGGTGAACCCTGCCAACGAGTGAAACCAACCCAGATAGAAAATGCAGAGCCAGAAAACCCAACGTGGGTATGTTCTGTCTTGCCAGAAGGTTCCACGTTGAATCCCGTTGCGGATCTCATGCCGATAGAAATGGAACCACATCGCGTGGATGACCAGCAGCATGTTGGTGACGTTAAAAATGTGAGCCCCGTTGGTCAGGTTCTCCATCCGCAACGACCACATCAACGTGAAGCAAACGACCGTGCTCCAGCAACTCCACGGAATTCCAATCCTCAGTGCCCATAAAATGGTTGAGACCAGCAGGCCGACCCGAACCGCTGTGAAAAACAGTGGGCTTTGAATCAATGACGCCGGTAGCCACGAAAAGACTGTCGCAGGATGTTCGTTGCGTGGGCCTAGATCAAACTCGATCGGAGTCAGCGCAAGCACGACCGCGAATAGCAGCAGCAGCCAGACCGTAATCTGGCCGAACCGAGGCGTCGCTCGATCAAACAACCAACTGAGTTTACTCATGGAGTCTGGGCCTCAGCCTCGGTCACGACCCAGTTGTCGATCGTCGTTTTCAATTGAGGTTCGCCGCCGGCAACGTGAGTCCGCTTGATCGTCAGCGGACCCGCAATGTCGTTTTGCTGCATGACTTGTTGAACGTGTTGGCGAACGGTCGACTCATC
>CAZLYM010000211.1:1742-7018 GCA_964563475.1 uncultured Pirellulaceae bacterium | reverse complement strand
AAAACACGGTCGTCTTCCGGTTCGACGTTAAACTACTTGGCTCTCACGCAAAATGGGTGGGGCCCCAATAAAGTTGCCGTAGACCTTAAATCGTCCTCAGGATGCGATAAGAAATCGCTTACTATATGTTTTGCTATGGATTACCGTAGCCGTGTATGCAATGCGAACTAACGGTACCGTTAAGGTTTGTCGTTAAAAAACCAGTTGCAGCAACTGTCAAACCAGAGGTGGATCAGCCCGATGCTAAGTTCTGCGAAAATGATCGCAAACCCCCACCATGCGTTACCGTATTGCAAGTAAGCATATGGGAATGGGCAAACAAGAAACGCGACAAGAACAGCCCATTGCCATAAAGGAATGCTGTCGACTTCCGTAGGTCTATGCGTTTCACTTGATTGTTGTTTCACGCTCGTCCTACAGCGAATCAGCCTGCTTGCGGACGCCAAGATGCCGGGTCAGACGATCGAGTACACCCATTCGCTGAGGTGTGCCGTTGACGTTAGAGTATTTGTCGGCGAGCGACTTTTCGCGACGCTCTAGTTCCAATTGCTGCCGCTCAAGCTCCGCTTTGCGCTGATCCAGTTTGGCGCGATTGATCGACAGTTCAACTTCCGCCTCTCGCAGTTTCTCTGTCAACTGAGCACGCAGTTCTTCGATTTCTTCGGCCTGCACTTCGTCCAATGACTCGATAGAGTCGTGTAACGATTCCTGCAAGGATGTCAGTTCGTCCGCGTCGTCACTCTTTTCGTCATCCTTGGTAGCGTCGGCTTCAAGCTCAGCGTCGGCTTTAGGATTCTTCGTTGCGTCTTTCGCGGCAGGTGTGGAATCGCCGTACTCGGCCAACATCTCACGCTTTTGACGTTCCCAGTCGCTTTCAGGTTTCTCTGAATCTTCAGCCGTGGTGTCATTGTTTGACTGCTCGGTCGTCTTGGCATTAATGCGAGCGACCGACTCACTGTCCAGACATTCTGAGATAGCCTGCTGCATTTCGTTCAGTTGCTTTTCAAAACTTTGTGTGAACTGCTTCAGCTGGCTGGAGAGTTGGTTTTGATTCTTCCGTAGGGACTCTTCTAGCACTTTTGACCAGTCAGGAGTGTCGCTCGATGAGGTGTTGTTCGCCTCACTAAGAAGTTTCTCGACGTTGGCCAAAGTCGCTGCGACTCGATCGGCGTGCGTTGGCTCGGTCGAAGCTTCCGGCTTGGTGCTGTGAGCCTCCGCTTGATCGACAGTGGGCTTAACGCTCGAAACCGACTTGCTTGATGACTTCGAAGTTGAATCGGACGAGCCGTCCTCTTGCTTTAAGTTCTTTACGGGTGCACCGGTTTGAGCGTTTTTTTGAGAGCGTTTTTTGGTTCGTCTTCTGGCCATGTTACATCTGTGGGGAAAATCAGGTTCGTCGATCTTGACTATCTAAGAGCGTCGGAACAACGCTCAGGCGGATGGCGACCCCGAAACAAGGGGGAGCCGAGAAATCATAGGTTACAAATTGTGCCCAAACGCTGTTTTCTGACGACTTGGGGCGTTGATTTAAGGGGTGTTAATCGTTCGTCGTCATGCCCCGCTACAAGCCTTGCAGCCGTTACAATCGAAGCCATTTCGTGTGATAGCCAGCCGGTTTGTGATCCCTTAAAATCCGGTCCACCACGCGACGAGAAACCGACAGCCTTAGCCGGAGCCCCTTGATGTCCAACGAACAACCGTTTGTTCACCTTCATTGCCACAGCCATTACAGCCTTCTCGATGGAGCGGGATCGATCAAAAAGCTGGTCCAGCGAGCAGCCGATCATGGCATGAATGCGCTAGCGTTGACCGACCATGGGAATTTGCATGGTGCCCTCGAGTTTTACAATACTTGTAAGCAGGTCGGCATCAATCCGATCATTGGCTACGAAGCCTACATCGCGCCGGGGAGCAGGACATCGAAAGGAACGGGCCGCAGTGATTCTTCTTACCACCTGACGTTGTTGTGCCAGAACGCGACTGGGTTCAAAAACCTGATCAAGATGGCTTCGTCGGCGGCGTTGGAGGGTTTTTACTTTAAGCCCCGAATCGACAAAGAACTGCTGGAAGCGCACAACGAAGGCATCATCTGTCTAAGTGGTTGCGTCAGCAGCGAGTTCAGTCGCGCGGTGCTTAAGGGGGGCGGCAACGGGGCCGAAGAACACCTCGACAAAGCGGCCGAAGTTGCGGGTTGGTTTCACAATCTTTTCGGTGATCGTTACTTCGTCGAAATCATGAATAACGGCCTAGAGATCCAGCGCCAGCAATTGCAGGGCGCGGTCGAGGTCGCTAACAAAGTTGGCCTGCCGTTGGTGGCGACCAGTGATTGTCACTACGTCGATCGAGACGATGCGACGGCTCAGGATGTGATGCTGTGTATCAACACCGGACGTTTTCGAACGGATGCCAGCCGAATGAAAATGGAGGGCGACGAATTCTACCTACGGCCTCCGTCGGAGATGTATCGCAATTTTACCGGCTTGGAGGACGCGTGTGCGCGAAGTCAGCAGATCGCGGATTCGGTCGACATCCAGTTGGAGCTTGGGAAACGTTTCTTCCCGGTCTACGAACTGCCCAAAGAAGTGACTCCCGAAGATCGATTGCGAGAGCTTTGCGAAGAAGGGCTGAAGGATCGCTACAAAAAGAACCCCGAAATGTGCAAGGACGGCGTGCTGTCTGAGCAGGTGATGGCGCGTCTGAATCGTGAACTGGGCGTGATTAACAAGCTCGGTTTCGCCAACTACTTCCTGATCTGTTGGGATTTCGTGGTCGAGGCCCGGCGATTGGATGTTCCCGCGACGGCTCGTGGTAGTGGTGTTGGTGCGATCGTCTGTTTCGCGTTGTACTTGAGCCACGTTTGCCCGCTTAAGTACGGTTTGCTGTTCGAGCGATTCCTAGATGAAAATCGTTTGGAGGCCCCTGATATCGATATCGACTTCTGCAAGGAACGTCGTGCCGACATCATGAAGTACGTCAAGAAAAAGTATGGCGAAGAGAGCGTCGCGCAGATTGGTACCTTCGGCACGATGAAGGCTCGGGCAGCCATCAAAGACGTTGGGCGTGCACTTGGGATTCCCTTGGCGCGAGTCAATCAGATTACAGGGATGGTGCCAGACCAGTTGGGAATCACACTTGAAGAAGCCATCGAAGCCAGCGAGGAACTGCGGTCGGTCTACGAAGGCGATCCGGAAATCACCGAACTGCTGGACTTCGCAAAAAAGCTTGAAGGTTTGGCGCGAAACGTTGGGACGCATGCTGCAGCG
The DNA here is from genome assembly GCA_964563475.1 of uncultured Pirellulaceae bacterium. Classification (GTDB taxonomy): domain Bacteria; phylum Planctomycetota; class Planctomycetia; order Pirellulales; family Pirellulaceae; genus Mariniblastus. The sequence goes on along the minus strand of CAZLYM010000211.1, from coordinate 3,755 downwards.
GTGGTGATCGGTGACGGACCGCTGACGGACTACGTGCCGTTGGGGCGAGTGCCGGGCAAAGAGGATGTCATTACTCAATGGTCGATGAACGATGTCGAGGCAGCCGGGCTGCTGAAGATGGACTTCTTGGGCCTGAAGACGCTGACGGTGTTGAGCAACGCGATCAACTTGATCGAACAGACGACGGGCGAGCGAATTGATATTCTGGACTTCCCGTTGGAGGATGAGGCGACCTTCAAGTTGCTTCAAAGTGGTGAGACCAAAGGTGTGTTCCAGTTGGAATCGGGCGGTATTCGCGACCTGCTTTCGAAAATGAAACCGGATCATTTCGATGATATTATCGCGACGGCCGCTTTGTATCGACCGGGCCCGCTCGAAGGCGGCATGGTTCAGCAGTACATCGATGTGAAGCACGGCCGCAAGGAACCTGAGTACTTGAACGATGTCATGAAAGACATCTTGGAGGAAACCAATGGCGTGATGGTTTACCAAGAGCAGGTCATGCAGATTCTGAATCGGGTCGGCAAGATCGAATTGGCCTCTTCTTACACGTGCATTAAAGCGATCAGTAAGAAGAAGGAAAAACTGATTGCCGCGAACTACGACACCTACATGGCGGGTGCGGATAGCAATGGAGTGTCCAAGAAAGAAGCCCAAGACCTGTGGGACATGATCTTGAAGTTCGCCGGTTACGGCTTCAACAAAAGTCATTCGACCGCTTACGCGCTGGTGGCCTGGCAGACGGCGTATCTGAAAACGCACTACCCGGTCGAGTTCATGGCGGCGTTGCTGACCGGTGACATTCCCGGGCGAAACTTCACTTCGAAGGATTCGCTGGTCGAGCACATGGAAGACTGCGACCGAATGGACATCGAAGTCGTCGCACCGTCGATCAATACGTCCGGCGTCGGATTCACGGTCGACGCTGGCAAGGCCTTCTTTGCTCTGTCGGCCATCAAGGGCTGTGGGACTTCGGCGGCCGAGGCGATCGTCACAGATCGAGAAGAAAACGGGCCTTACAAAGACCTGTTCGATTTTTGTGAACGCATTGAATCGAGCCAATGCAATCGTTCCTCGATCGAATCATTGATCAAGGCTGGAGCGATGGATTGTTTTGGGGCCAAGCGTTCCCAGCTTTCCTCCATCGTTGATCGCGCGCTCCAAGCGGGTGCGTCGGCTCAGAAGGATAAGAAGAGCGGCCAGATGGGATTGTTCGGTGGCGATGACGACGTGGATGAATCGGGTGAACCGGTGGCCGTGGTCTTGCCTGAAATGGACGAATGGGAAGAGCGGGAGTTGTTGACGTACGAGAAAGAAGTGCTGGGATACTATTTGACCAGCCATCCCTTGGCGGCGTACGAGGAAAAGCTCAATCGCTATTGCTCGCATCAGACGACGGGGCTTGAGGGAACCAAGGATCGTGACCGCGTCAGCATGGGCGGCATGATTAGCTCGATCAAACAGTCGCACGTCAAGAATCCGCGTGATCCGAACTCGCCCACCAAGTACGCGATGTTCGATCTAGAGGATGTGGGTGGATCGATTCGCTGTATCTGTTGGCCCAGTGATTTTGTGAACTGTGGTCAATTCATCACCCCCGATGCGGTGGTCGTGTTACAGGGACGGCTTGATTATCGTGGCGGTGATGATGCAAACCTGATTATCGACAAAGTGATTCCGATTGATCAACTGGATCAGAACTTGACTCACGGGATCAAAATCATGATTGATCAGAGCGTGCATGGTGAAGACGGTTTGAAGACGGCTTACGAGATCATTCGTGGCTACCCGGGAAGACGGGAATTGAAGATCGAGGTGATTCTGGACGATGGCATGCGAGTCGAATTGGCATCTAATCGCCAAGTGGATATCACGGAGCAGTTGACGTCCCGTCTGACTGAACTGTTGGGGAAAACATCGGTCGAGATGTTGATCGATCGTAAATCGTTGTCCGCCAAAGCACCTGAGAAAAAAAGCTGGGCCAGATCATGATTGAGTGATTGTGCGAATTGA
>CAZLYM010000211.1:0-1642 GCA_964563475.1 uncultured Pirellulaceae bacterium | reverse complement strand
GGTTCGATTAAATCGAACCCGTCTTGGTGTGCACAGACATTTAGGCCCGGTCAGCGGGCGCGTTTGTATTTTCTTGGGACTCTGCTTCGCCTTCTTTGCGCTTCTTGGTTGCCCTTGTCTCAGCTTCCAGCTTTGTCACTCATCCTGCTTCTCCACGATCGAGAGAATTGAGGTTTGAGCGAATAGCCTTCCGTCTGAACACGTTACGCGAGTTGAACGTTCTCGGCACATGGGCCTTTGGGGCCGTTCGCTTCGGTGAATGTGACTTGCTGTCCTTCACGGAGGTCGTCGTATGTTACGCCTTCAAGGCTGTTGGCGTGAAAGAATAAATCTTTGTTGCTGCCAACGTCAATGAATCCAAAACCTTTGTCAGTAAGTCGTTTAATTGTACCTTCAGCCATTCTCAAATCCTAAAAAGAAGTGTTCAGCGTGCGCCTGAATCGAAGTTGTCCAGCCCGAACCGCTGCTCCTGAATTCTAGCAGGAAACGGTAGAAATAGATGCCGGGCAGGAATCGATAAAATTAACGAAGCGATGAAAGCTCGCTTAATTCGCTGTTTGGGCAAAAGGTTCAGTACTTTAGGTGCCACTTGATTGACAACGGTTGCGTTTTTCCCTGCAAAAGAGCATGAATCGAGGCCTGCGCGGTATCAAAGACGACTTAAATTTCTTGATCAGTCTTCAACCGCCTGATTTGACGACGGCCAATTCCAGTAGCTCCTTGAGTCTTGTTGGATCGGTCGACGAGACTTTCGCAACGAAACCACGTTTGTGTGCGAATCGAACTTCGTCGAGTGATTCAATTTGCGAAAAATTTAAACGTTGGCTGTCATTGTATCGCGTCAATCCATATCCATCGCCTCGCCGGTCCGGGTAGACCAACGCTTGGATCTCATCTTCTTTGCCTTCACTTTCGACGAAGGCGTAGATTCCAAATGAAGGATCATCGGAAATCGTGTCACTCTTTTCCAAGAACAAAGTTACGATCGGTTCGCTATCGGTTTCCATCGTCCAATATTGCGCGTGCTCTTTCAGGTAGTCCAGTCGTTCACGCAAAGACTGCAAGTAGTTGACGATGTCTTCGCCGACCATGCACATAACTTTGTAGATGGGGCTTTCTGGGCCAAGTTCAGTATGGCCAGCAAATCGGTTAAGCAACGTAATGTCGACCGGAGAGTTTAGTTCCCCCAAAGCCGTTCGCGGAATCCCCATCAGCTTGGCAGTCTCGTTGGGACCGAGCGTGTCGAGCCATTCGGCTGGGCGAAGCCAAGCACAAAATGACAGCGCGTCTTCGTAGAGCCCCATGCTTTGGAGCACCAGCGAAAGAGCACAAAGTGGCGGGCTGTCACGAGGGAACTGATGATGGTCAAAGTTATTCAGTTCTGGATCATGAGCGCCGCCGATGTCGACGACACAGGTTGATGAATCGGCTAAATCTTGATCGGTTGGATCGCGCCGTTGGATCGGCACGCCGTGTAAATGTGCCAGTAAACTACAGGCCAGAAAATCGTCTTTGTGGGCTCCGCCCGGATGAGTCACTATTAGTTTAATGGTCATGAAGTTGCGTTCTTCAGATTCGGGATCAATTTTGAGATCTGCAAACGCAACAACATACCGATAAAACGGATAGATGGAACCTGCAA
>CAZLYM010000210.1:0-7126 GCA_964563475.1 uncultured Pirellulaceae bacterium | reverse complement strand
TCGTCCTGGACATCCACTTGGACCGGAGTGTTAAAAAGAGGCGTGCTTTTTTCGGTCGGCTCCTTAGGCTTGGAAGATGCGGCGGCTCGAACCAAATCGATCCCCATCCCCGAAAGCAATGCTCCGACCTCGGCGTCGCGACGTGTGTCGAGCGTATCGATGGCGATCTCAGTTTCAACAGCCGTCTTCTTCAAGCCCTCAAGCTCGGTCTTGATCGAGGCAATCTGTTTGGTCAATGCTTCGATCTTCTTTCGAGTCGAAGTCAACGACCGGTTTTTGGTGACTCGTTCTTTTTCAAAAGCTTTAAGAATCATGTCAACCGTTTTTGCGGCCGGCTTCCTAGCAGCCTTCGCTTTGGACGCCGCGGCTTTTCGAGGCACTTTTTTCTTTGAAGCCTTCGCGGCAGCAGGCGACTTGCGAACTTTCTTTTTCTTTGTGATTCGTTTCGCTTTGGAAGTCCGAACAGATTTCTTTTTCGCCATCAGAATGTACCCTGCTTTGTTGGTGCTCAAGTTGTAATGCGTCTGGTGCGTGCTGCCATCGCCAGCCACACAATTGTGGCCTAGCAGCCGGAATCTGCAAGAGTCAAAATTGGTCTGTCGTCAATCAAGGGTCGGGACTTCGGGGTCCGCGTCGGCAGCGTCGCCAAACCAGTATTTAAAGAAGAAAAATAACGTCGCCAGAATGCCCCAACTCAGGCCCAGCACCACTCCCAGATCCAAAACGCCTCGCCACGGCTGCGGAATACGCTGAAATAGGACGACTAAAGTAGTCACTCCCAGTAGCAAACAGCAAATGACGATTTTTCGCTTCTTCGTCGAATCAAAGAACCCCATGCAAAATAACGGAGCAAGCAACGCGCGAATAAGCGTGGCGTGGTCTCGCAGATAGTTTGCCCGAGCGGCCACTCGAGGTGAATAACCCTTCTGGAATCCCTTGTAACCTTCACTGTAGAGCATGAAGAACAACCACGGAATCATCACGGCGTAATGAGCCACGCCCAGCGGGTGCTCAAACCCTTCGCTTACTTGCCGGAACATTCGCAGGACCGCAAATCCCAGCAACATGCACGCCCCGGCGACGCCCCAAATGGCGGCAAGGTTTCCGATCCTTGGGTCTAAGTAGTTTTTCACAGATGGTCTCAGTGATGCGAGCGTTGCGAAGAGCGTATTGGCGAGGATTTTTTTCAGCCAGTCCGCGCCAAGGTTTAGCTTTGTCTCAAAACATATTTCCAACTTGCTAACCGCCCGAGGTTTTTACACGCCGGAAGTTCTTGCTCGTCCAAGACTGTTGAGACAAACCCTAAGTCCCGGATATTCTAACGCAGATTCTGGCCGGCGCGATCACCCGCACATGTGACGAGTTGTCACAAGTCCGTTGAGGAATCCCAATTGGGGGTTCAATTTGGGATCATAGTTTATTTCCAGTAATGAAATCACGAACATCCCGAGGCCGGTCCCCTACCCTTCCAACACACTCTGCTTTGCCAGTGCCGCAGCGCCGAGGACGCCGGCATCGTCGCCCAATTTGGCGGGCTCGATCTTAAAAACGTCACGCATCGAAGGCAGAACCCGCGCGCGAGCCAGTTTTTCAATCTTTGGAAGCATCGTGTCCTCCATCGCTTCGATCAGTCCACCACCAAAGACGACCACATCGGGAGCCAGCAAGTGAACCACCGTGACGACCGAGTTCGCTAAATGAATGCAGGCGTTGTGGATAATCTGCTCGACCATTTTGTCGCCACCCTTAACCGAACCTGAAAGGGCTCCGCTTCGAATATCGGCAATGTCGGTCCCATTTTCTTTCAGTAGGTGCGGCGCTTGGCCTCGGTAAGCCGCCTGAGCCGCAGCGCCGGCAATGGCCAAACGCGACGCGACGGATTCCAAAGAGCCTTCGTTCCCAAGCCCGTCGACGGGCCCCATGTTGACCATCGGAATGTGCCCAATTTCCATTGCCGTGCAATTGGCTCCACGAAAAAGCTTGCCCTCGTAGACACATCCGCCACCAATGCCCGTGCCGGGAAAGATCCCGACAACGCAACGAGCTTTCTTCCCTGCACCCAACTGGTATTCACCAAACACGCCGGCATCCACATCGTTGGCGATCGTGACTGGAAATTTGAATTTTTTCTCGATCGAATCAGCAATCGGGACGTTCTTCCAACCGAGGTTTGGAGCCTCTCGAATCTGACGCTTTTTTAAATCGAGTGGTCCCGGACAGCCGATCCCCAAGCCCTTGATCTGATCCGCGTCGACTTTCGCATCTTCTAGCGCGTCAGCAATCACGTTGTTAATTCGTTTGAGCCCCGCGTCCATACCCTCATGGCCACGCGTTTTCTTACGAGCTTTGCCCAGCTGTTTGAAGTCGTCGTCATACACGACAGCCAGCATCTTGGTTCCACCAAGATCAAACCCAATCCAGTACCGTTCAGTTTTGTCGTCGTCTGCCATTAGGAGTCCTACTCTTTCTTTTTCTCAGACGTAGCAGGAAGCTCAAGGCTTAACCATGCCTGAGTCATCCCACTCGAAACGTTGAATGCGATGATTGTACGAATCGAGGACGTGAACTGAACCCGTGCTATCGATCGCAAACGCCCACGGCTGGTGAAGTTCGCCCGGTTGACGCCCCGGGCCTCCCCACGATCGGACGGGACTTCCGTCTTTCCGGTCGATTTGTTGAAGCCGGTGGTTCCCGAATTCGCTTACCGTCACCGCTCCGTCTTTTCGGACGTCGACCTGATAGGGGTAGCTCAATTGGCCTGGCGAGGAACCGTTGGAGCCAAGCGATTTTACAAAAACGGGTTCGTCTCCAGAAACGTCAAACACTTGAATTCGGTGGTTACTTGCGTCGGCGACCCATAGTTGGTCTTGGTCATCCATCGCCAACCCCTGAGGCCGTAAAAACTGCCCCGGTTCAGTTCCGTGCTGCCCCCATTGGTAAACATATTGACCGTCGGGTGAAAATTTCTGGATTCGGTCGTAGTCTCCGTATTCGGAAACGTAATAATTGCCTTTGGAGTCCTGAACGACATCGGTCACAAATCCGAATTCGCCCGGCCCGCGCCCGTTGGTGCCTCCGATTGTGCGGTCAGGCACTTGCTCCCCTTCGGGTGTGTAGAACAGAACGCGAAAGTAGTGTGTATCACAAACCATCAGTAAGCCGTCGTGACTGATCGAAAGCCCGCACGGCTTTCCCTGTTTACATTTTGGCGTGCGCCACGACCGGATAAAGTTCCCGTCACGGTCAAACACTTGAATGCGACTGGTCATATCGACGATGTACAATCGGTCTTGATCGTCAATCGTAATAGCACGCGGCTTCAAGAATCGGCCGTCGTCCAGACCTCGTCGGCCCCAGACCAACACGTCCACTTGGGAAGTCGTATCGCCAGAGTGACAACCGTTGAGCAGAGTGATCGGTAGAGCGATTGCCGCACACACGATCATCGTAACCCAGCGAGGCCGCCGCGTGGTTTGCAGGAGTTGATCCGACCGTTTCATGATCAGCGGCGATGTGGAAAAAAAGAAAGAAAGGCCCCATGGCCATTAAAAAAGACATGTTACCTCAAACCCGAGGCAACATGTCTGTTAATACTACCGACGATTCGGTTTTACGTTGCGACCTGTCCAGCCGTAGCATGTCCAGTCGCAGCCACAAAGGCTACTCAAAGAGTCAAGGCGAACCCGAACGCAATTACGATGCGTTACTTGGTGCCAATTTACTCTGTTTTGGCGCCGCTTCCTGTGGCTTCCTTTACCATGTCTCCGCCAGCTTCCATAGCATCACCGGCCATTTCCTTGGCACCGTCTACGGCATCGCCTGCCATTTCCTTGCCGGCTTCCATGGCGTCGCCAGCCATTTCCTTGCCAGCTTCCATGGCGTCACCTGCAGCATCACCCACTGCACTAGCAGCGTCTCCAACAGCATTTCCTGCAGCGTCGGTCGCTGATTTAGCAGCATCGGTTGCGGCATCACATCCAATTGTCATTACAGCGGCACACAAAAGCAGAAGATAGAAGCAGTTTTTCATAATCAAAATCCCAAAAAAGTGTATGGTGAACCCTAAGTTGACCATAGAAACGATCGCGTGTCACCAGTGTAGAGTCAAAATCGACAACGACAGAATCAGGAACCTGAAACGGCAACCAATCTGTCACTGGAAGAGATTATATTCGAAAGCTAGGCAGGAAACGATCTTTTACGCAAAAGAACGAGAAAACACTGCCATTTCTTGGTCTCAGACCTAGCTCAACCCTACAGAACACCGAGCTTGCCCCGAAATCAGGGTCGCCGTAATCAGTAAGCTTTTACTTACTGTAGTGGTCATCAGAGGATACTCCGAAGGGCCGCGTTGCTACTTGACCCTATCGGAAGCAAAGGGATATAGTTTTCCCTGCAAGACACTTCCGACACAGCTCTGGTCCCGACCTCCTAGTCCACATTCTATGCCCGCCGTCACGATCGATTTAAAGAAGTCCGAGGACCTTCGTGACGTGGTTCACCGAGCGGTTGAGGCGCTTTCGGCTGGAAAAATCTTGGCGCTGCCCACGGAAACCGTATACGGCTTGGCCGTGAGTGCTCTCCATCCGGGAGCGGTCGAGCGTCTGTCGGCCTTCAAAAACCGAACACCCGACAAACCGTTTTCCGTCGCCGTTCGCGGCTTCGAGGAATCGCTCGACTATATTCCAGACATGTCGCAACTCGGCCGCCGATTTGCTCAACGCTGCTGGCCGGGGCCAGTGACGCTGGTCTTGGACGGCAGTCACCGTGACAGCGTGTTAAACCGGTTGTCCCCCGACGTCCGACGCGCGGTGGTATCCAATGGAACGGTCGGCCTGCGTGTCCCGGCACACGAACTAACATTACAAATTCTGCGGCTGTGTGCCGGACCGATCATCCTAACCAGTGCCAATGAACAAGGAACGCCTCCGGCAACCGATGGTAGTTCGATCGCGGCTGACTTAGGTGCTGGAGTTGATGTTGTCCTTGACGATGGTCCGACTCACTTTGCGGCGCCTTCATCGGTTGTTCAAGTTACCGACGATCAATTCAAAATTCTACGCGAAGGCGTTGTTAATCAAGCCGCCATGCAGCGAGTTTCCGGATTTTGCGCACTCATTGTCTGCACCGGTAACACCTGCCGCAGTCCCATGGCGGAAGGAATTTTGCGAGAACTGCTCAGTGAACGGCTCAATTGTAATGCCGACGAAATTGATCAGCGTGGAGCAACTGTCATGTCGGCGGGCATTTCGGCAGGGGCCGGTGGAGCCGCCGCCACTCCTGCGATTGAAGTGATGAGTCAATCGGGAATCGATCTGCGGACGCATTCCAGCCAGCCGTTAACGCCTCAGCTGATCAATTTTTCGGACGTCATCCTGACCATGACCAACGGCCACCGGGCGGCAATCGTCAACCGCTGGCCTCACTTGGAAAAGAAAACATTCACCGTACGTCGAGATAACGGCGACATCAGTGACCCAATCGGTGGTCCGGTCGAACTCTATCGCCAATGTGCTGAACAGATTCGCGAGAACCTAGTACAATGGGTGGAGGCATTCAATCACCAGTTACCCACACGCGAATCATGAACATCTCCGTCGGCAGCGACCACCGCGGCGTCGAGCATCGCAAAATCATCCGAGACATCGTGGAATCATTAGGACACACCGTCCTTGATTGCGGAACGATGACGACCGAATCGTGCGACTATCCCGACATCGCGCAAACGGTCGGAAACTCAATTCGCAACGGCGAAAGCCAGTTCGGCATCCTAATCTGTGGCACCGGAATCGGTGTGATGATCGCCGCGAACAAAGTCAAAGGTATCCGTGCCGCGATTTGCTGCAACCTTGATGCGGTGCGGCTCAGTCGTCAGCACAACGACGCGAATGTCCTGTGCCTTGCCGGAAACGGATTCGACGAAGCACAGGTGCGGGAAACAATTACGACATGGCTTGCGACCGAATTCGAAGGCGGTCGCCACGCCCGACGCGTCGACAAAATCGCCGCGATGGAAGCGTAGCAATCACTCCAGCGAACCGAATCAGAACGGCATGCTGATTTCCATGTCGTGAGGATCACGCAAACCTTCGCCCAGTCGCTTCAAGGCTTCGGTTTCGATCTGACGGACTCGCTCACGAGTCAGCCCCAACATTTCGCCGATCTCCTTAAGCGTGCGCGGTTCAGTATTCTCAAGGCCGAAACGCATCTTCAAGACACTCGCTTCCCGTTCGTCCAGCTCGGTCATCATCGACTTGATGTGGCTCATCACATCGTTTTCGAGCATTTCATCAGCCGGGCTTCGAGTTCGCTCGTCCGTCACCATCTCGCTAAGTGACCAACCCGAGTCCGCCTGATCGGTTTGCGGGGTCGAGTTATAAATCTGGATCGCTTTCTTGATGATTGGCAGTTTGCGTTTGGGCAACCCCAGCAAACGGGCCACTTCTTCAGGAGTCGGACCACGACCAAGTTCGTCAGTCAAACGCACTGTGGCTCGACGCCACTTGGAAAGCAACTCAACCATGTAGGCAGGAATTCGGATCGTCTTGGCCGAATTGATCAATGCTCGTTTGATCGACTGCTTGATCCAGTAACTGGCGTAAGTGCTAAACCGCGTTCCAACATCAGGATCAAAACCTTCGACGGCTCTCAACAAGCCCAAGTTTCCTTCCTCGATCAGATCTTGAAGCCCCAACCCTTTGCCCGTGTACCCGCGAGCGATATTCACAACCAATCGCAAGTTGGCTCGCACCATCCGATCGCGAGCCTCAACGTCTCCAACGGCGATCTGACGTGCCAGTTGTTTCTCTTCGTCGGCCGTCAGCAACGCGGTCTCGTTGATCTCACGCAAGTAAGTCTCCAATGGTGACTGCAGTGCGCGTCCGGTTCGTTTCACTCGGGCTGATTTGAGTTCCGATAGTTCTGCTTTATCTGTTTCACTGCGTTCCTGATCGTGGAGCATGGAGTAGGCCATTTCATAAAGAATGATATCGTGGTTGTGTACCAGACCTTATCGACGGAAGATATGCGACCCTGAACGTCCGGTAAACTTTACCGGTTTCAAATGACTGTTCCTGTTACACCGATTGCTCCGACTGTAATGTCGAATCAGTGTCAACACATTCGA
>CAZLYM010000209.1:0-7137 GCA_964563475.1 uncultured Pirellulaceae bacterium | reverse complement strand
CGATGACCTGAATGAGTCAGTCAATGTTGATCCGTTGGTAATCGCTGACCTTGGCGTGGCCAAGTCAATTGTAGGCGACCCGATATTGACCGACCTTGGAAACTTTGTGGTGACCTATCAGTTGGTTGTTGAAAACACTGGAAACGTTGATCTGGGAAGCTTGAGTCTGATTGAAGACCTAGACGACCAGTTTGGCTCAGCCTTCGTTGACGTAGGCAACTTGAGACTGATCAATGGCCCTCCAACAATTACTCTTGATTCGGCTGGCTTCAACGGCAATAGCTCAACGGAACTGCTACTTGGTTTCAACAACACGCTGGCCATTGGTGAATCATTCATCGTCCAATACGATGTTGAAATCGATCCAAGGCAGGTCTCTACAACACTGGAAAATCAGGTAGTCGGAGCAGGCACAGCGATCGATGCGAGTGGCAATCCGATCCAAGCCAATGGCTCAGACATTACGGCCACAGATCTTAGTGATAGCGGGACTGCACCAAACACCCCGAATCCAGACGCCCTAGATGACCAAGGAACATCGGACGATCCGACTCTGTTTAATCCTCCACCCGTTCCACTCGGTGTGATCGGAGGAACCGTGTTCCAAGACAACAACGGCGACGGGTTTCAACAACCGGGTGAAGCTGGAATCGAGGGTGTCGAAGTGACTCTGACGGGCACCGACGTGTTTGGCAATAACGTCCAAACGACAGTCTTCACAGACGCATTCGGCGGCTACTTCTTCGATGGACTCAATGCGGGTGACTACACGATCACGCAAACTCAACCGGCAGGGTTCACCGACGGCATCGACATCGGCAGCGACGGAATGGTTACCTCCATCAATGACGTTTCGTCGAATATCAACCTCGCCTTCGGACAATCGATTGGAAATGTCACATTCGCAGAGCAACTACAAACATCGGGTGTCGCAGGTAATCCGCCAAGCCTTCCTCGTCTTGGCCCAATCTTCAACTCGCCTATCCGTGCTTTGCTAAATGGCCCTATCAGTGGACCAGGTCCGATTTATTCGGGGATCCCAATCAACGCCAACGGCGATCCACTCTCGCTCGATAGTGGCCGAGCCGTTACCGGCGGCTACGCTGTGGACACAGCGGGTGACTTGGGGGCTATCGAGTCAATCGATCCTTGCTGTGAACCGACTGACGCGTGTGGCCAAACGTTGAACTGGGCGGAGGAAATCATTGAGCAACCGGTCGATTGTGGTTGTGAAGGTGATGTCATCCAAACAGGTGATGCCATCCAAACTGGACCGTCAGTGCTGACTGAAGAACAAATCGTCCCTGAAAATAATGAGTTGACCGACTCTGAGCAAATCGAACGGGTCGATGAGCCGGAAATCCCTTCACCACTTCTGACCGAAGCCACACTTGGCAAGACATCCTTCATGAAGCGAATGTCGAACTGGTTACCCTTTTAGTTCTGGCTAACTTTTGGTCTCCACTTAAGAGACTGACTTTCAAAGGATGGGATTCGAAAGGATTCCATCCTTTTTTTGTTGACTCAAGCGACGGTCGGTATCGTCATCGCGTCCTTGGCTACCCTTGATTCAGAGATCCTTCTTCTTCTCTTCCGGTTGAGGCAAACGGACGAATCCCAACCGGCGAACGCAATTTACGCCCCCGGCGCCTGCCATCCACAAGGCGGTCCTTCGTTCCTCAAGCGATTCTCAAGCTGGCTTGGTCGCTGAGCACTTGCTCAGCAACGATTTATTGGGTTCAATATCGCTGCAATCCGTACGACCTGACGACAGAAGGCAAATCGCGCATTCTGCCAAAAGACCGTGGATCAGACGAGTTCATTGACGTATTTTTTCGTAACGAGTCAGTGGCTTAAACCCGTCGGTGATCTTATCTAAGCCCGCCACTCCACGCCCACCTGTCAGGCTCATCTGACAAGCAATTCCGCCCAGCAAACAGCATGTCAACTGCCAATCCCAATCAGACCATCGAGGCGAAAACCAAAAGCCTTAAACTGTCGAACGAAAAATCGATGCGAAACGGATGTCTTGTTCGAATCCATCCGCTGGAAATTGAAAACAAGCTGATCCGCTTGCCTCAGTCGGAAACAACGATCGGGCGTGACCCGACGAGCGATATCTTTTGTGATAGTTCGTCAGTTTCACGAAAGCACGCGACCATCCGGTCGGAAGATTGCGGATTCGTAATCGAGGACTCCGACAGCACCAATGGAACGTTTGTCAACGGTCGCTCCGTTTCCAGCAAGCCGTTGCAAGACGGAGCAAAGATACAGGTCGGCAATCATATCTTCAAGTTTCTGGCGGGCGATTCCATTGAATCGCAGTACCACGAAACGATGTACGCAATGATGACCCAAGACAGCTTGACCAATGTGTACAACAAGCGATTTTTGGTTGACGCGGTATCTCGCGAGTTTGAACGCAGCCAGGCGTATGGGCGAGACTTCTCCATCGTGATGATCGACATCGACTTTTTTAAACGGTTTAACGATACCTACGGCCACCTAGTCGGCGATGAAGTTCTTCAGGAATTCGCTCGACGTATCGATCAAGAGTGCGGTGCAAATCGCATCTTTGCCAGATTCGGCGGAGAAGAATTTGCGCTGCTGCTTGTAGAAACGACTCTGGAAGAAGCGACCGAATTCGCCGAAGCCATGCGAAAAAAGATCGACCGCACCTCGTTCCGCTGCTGTGCAGGAGAGCTTCAGATTACCGCCAGTTTCGGAGTCGCTCAGTACACTCCCGACGCGCACGAGAGCTATGCCGCGGTGTTGGATCAAGCAGATCGGCATCTCTATATTGCCAAAGCTAATGGTCGCAACCAAGTCTGTGCCAGCCAACTGTAGTGGCTACCTAGCAGACGGCATCCTATTTTGGCCACGGCAACGCGTTCAACTCAAGAATTAGTTCCAGAGCGATTCTTTCGCTACTCGATCGTCAGTTCATCAAAATACATGCCGCCAGATTCACCGGTGGTCAAGCGAATACTGTTGGCACCCGGTTGTAACGGGATGGGCACTTCCAACGTCTTCCAATCAGTGCCCCAGCCTTGGGTATTAGGAAACAGGATTGGCCGCGTCTTACCGTTGATCGTCAGTTTCATCTTCGATCCCTTCTTGTTACCGCCGCGTTTACCGCTATAGCGAAACTTTCCCGTTAGTGTTTCTGCCGCGCCATCGTTTTCACGATACCACTCGACGTAGGCACCTTGGTTCTGCCCAAAGTCAACGAACCCGCGCCCCCTGAAGCCTTTACCCTTGGTACTCACCCGCGCCTGATGAAGCGTCGCATCCTCGGCCTGATCTCCGCCGCTGCCAACGATCTTGTCCGGCTGATCATCGCTTCCCCAGTACAGACCTTGATCGGGCCCAAATTTTTCTGACATTTCAAAAATGACTTCGCTGCCTCGCATCACTTTCGCTGTCACCTTAGTACCCGGCTTAACGGTGAACGGGCCCGAGTACGCCAAATCGGATTCACCAGAACCCGTCGAGTAACGGATCGTCAAATCTGGCTTGCTAGTTTGACCGGTAGAATTAATCTGCTGCACGTCGATAGAAATCTTGTCCGAAACATGCAGCTGTTTGTCGCCAAGAATCGCAGCCACAATTAAATTGACTTCCCCAGAGCCTTCAAGCCGTTGTAAAAAACAACGACCGAGCCCAAAGAACGTGGCTCTTGAACTGACTCCATAGTTTGGTTCCGTATTGACGGGATCACCACTCTCAAGTGATAAGATTTGAGCCGGTCCATCAACGTGATAGTGAACTCGGTTTTCGCCGTACGGATTCATCGTTCCGTTTTGGTCAACCTGAGTGATGGTCGCAATTGGGCACGCTTCGCCCTGCATCGACACCTTCAACGCGACAGGAGCACCCGCGGTTTTCTGGAGCGTGCTGGCGACTTCCTTGCCATCGCGAAAAGCAACCGCACGCAATTCGCCCGGCTCCCAAGGCACCCGCCACTCACACTGCATTTCGTCCCACTTTGTGCCGGGCTGATCACTACCGATCAATTTGTCGTTCAAATACAGATCAACTCGGTCGGCATTCGAATACGCCCACACCGGGATCTCGGTGCCCGGCTTCATCCGAGGATGAGTCCAATGCGGCAGCAGATGCACCATCGGCTTATCCGTCCACTGGCTTTGATAGAAATAGTACAGGTCCTTGGGAAAGCCAGCCAAGTCGATCGCGCCGCCCATAAAAGCTCGAAACGGCCAACCGCCATGCACGTATCCCGCTTCTCCGACGTAATCAATTCCGGTCCAGCGAAAATGTCCGCTGTACCAAGGTAGATCACGCATCAGCTCCCAATTCTTGCGAGCCGAAATTCGCACGGTCGCGTTGTCGTAGGACGAATTGAAAATCTGTTTTCGGTTCTGCCGCTGCGACGGGCCAGTCCAGCTGTATTCGAAGATTTCCTTGTCAGTCAAATCAGGCAACGGATAGGCTCGCCCCGCTTTCTTTGGCAAACCATCACGCAACCAAGTTTTCGTCCGGTAGTAACCGCGAACCTGCCACGTGTGCGGCGCCTCGGTGGCAACAAACGGTTTCTTTTGCGGCCCCTTCGCCCGTCTACGAATGTAACTGGGCCGCTCCGATCCACCGTTGACTCCTTCGACATCCATGAATTGCGAGTCAGCGGAACCCGACGTCACCGGTCGCGTTGGATCAAGTTCATGACAGCGCTCAACCAGCCGTTTGCCAATTTCACCATGAGTCTCGTTCCCCATGCTCCAAATCACGATACAAGGGTGGTTGCGATTTGCGACAATCCAATCTTCAAGGTCTCGCTGCCACCACTTGGCAAACGCCTGCTGTCCATAATCAAAAGGCGCTTTTCTTTTCCAGCCGTCAAAGATCTCATCCATCACCAGAATCCCCAGTTCATCGCAAAGCTCGTAGAACTTGGGCACTTGGGGGTTATGAGCGGTTCGAATTGCGTTGCAACCCATGTCTTTGAGTAATTGCAGTTTCCAGCGTAACAATTCCTCCGGGTAAGCCATCCCAATCGGACCCGCCTCAAGATGATCGGCAACGCCCAACAACTTGGTGACTTTTCCATTGAGCCAAAAGCCTGTCTCTGGCTCCCAGCGAATCGTTCGAATACCAAATTTGGTTAGCCGGGTATCCGAGGCCGTCCCATGAGTCACTTCGGTGGTCAGTTGATACAGATTCGGCGAATGAACATCCCACAACTCGGGAGAATTAACGCTGATCTTCGATTCAATCGTTTTCTGCTGTCCGGGCTGCAGATTTACTTCCGACATCACCTCATCTTTTGACTGGCTTCCATTCGGGGCAGTCAAACGATGAGCCACCGTCGCATCGATAGATTGGTCACTGTGGTTGGCAACGCGAGCACTAACCAACAATTCTGCGGTCCCGTCGTCCGCTTTGACCGTTCTGACCCAGATACCATTTGATTCGATGGCAACCGATTCCGACGCGATCAAGCGGACGGGAGCGTAAATTCCACAGCCATGGTACCACCGCGCAGACGGTTCTTTTGAGCTGTCGACTCGTACCGCAATCGTGTTCTGCCCTTGTTGTAAGCCGCCCGTCAGATCGTATTCAAACGGGATGTAGCCGTAGGGTCGCTGGCCCAACAGCTTACCGTTAAGCCAAACTTGGCTGTTCATATAGACGCCATCAAACTTGATGGCGACTCTTTTGTCACGAAACGAGTCGGGTAGCTTGAACGATTTCCGATACCAGCCGATTCCGCCAGGCTTGTACCCGCCGTTGGCCTTCTGCGCCGCATCTCGATCATAGGGAGCCTCGAATGCCCAATCATGAGGCACGTTCAGCGTTCGCCAGTCTGAGTCATTGAAATCGGCGTTCGCCGCCTGATCAGCATCGCCTAGATGAAAATTCCAGCCGCGATTCAGATCAACGGTTTCTTCGGCCGTACCGCTCGCGATCCAAAACAGCGACCACATGCTACAGACGCAGACTGAAATCAGGGCTTTCATACGCACCAATACTCATACGTAAAATTCGAATTCAAAGGAAACGCAGAGCCTAATCTTAGTCGGATGGCGCCGGCGAACCACCCTGCGAGGGAGTGGTGGTCGTTTGAGCGGAAGGTCAGGAGACCGGAATGGTGTTCGGTTTTCGGTGTGTGGTTTTCGGTGTTCGGTGTGCGGCTCGAACCCTGCTGCCTGAAGCCTGGCTCCTGCTGCCTGAAGCTTGGCTCCTGATGCCTGACTGCTGAAGTCTGAAATCTGTTCAAGCCACACGCTTCCGGGCGTCATTCAATTCTTGAGCGAACTCGATGACGTCCCGTTTCTCTTTGGGAATGTGTCGCATGAACGTACTGGCGGTTGAGCCTGCGAAGACTCCGACAAGGATCGATGCCAGAAACGTTCGGAACCCATACGCACTATAAAAACCTGCCAGATAGTTGACGCCGGCGGCCGGAACTCCAAAGACCGGATTGGACGGATCGTTGATCAACTGCCCCGGTTGGACTGTGGCGTGCCCTGTTATTTCTCCAAGCGAATTCCCCAGTGCCGCGCAAGCAGCGATGACGGATGCCGCAAAGACCCATTTTCCCCAGCGAAGCCATTTCTGTTTTCGTGACAGAGTAATAATTGCAACCGCGACCGTTAAAGGATACGTCTGAAGAACAACCGACCACACTTGCCCAGCGTAAACCGAAAACGGAACCTCGCTTTGGTCGGCGAAGAACATCGAAACTGCGGGTGCGAATCCTGAGACCAACAGCGTGACGAAAATTGCTGTGCGAACCCCTTTCTTTCGAGTCGTTCGAACATCATCGGAAAGGGAAGCTGGCTTGGATTTTCGGCGATTAAACATGACAAGGTCTCGCGGGTGGGAACTTTCAAAGCGGTCTAAAACAGACGGACGTTACCCATTTTGCGAGAGCTTGGTCAACGTCGATCCCACAACAAGCCAGCGTGAGGTCACCTCGGCACGCTATCAAGAAAAAAAGTGCCAAGTCGGTACGAGGGTGGCAGGCAGGGCGATGCGGAGAAAGCGAGCAAATCAGTCTGATTTTCGCCGCTCGGGCATGCGAGAAGTTACATCCAAGGACAATATCCTCGGGAACCTGCAAACTAAGTACACCCGGGAGGATTCGAACCTCCAACCCTCGGTTCCGAAGACCGA
>CAZLYM010000208.1:0-7199 GCA_964563475.1 uncultured Pirellulaceae bacterium | reverse complement strand
CTTCGGTTGAATGGATTGGCTGGGTGAAGCTTTGGGTGCAGTCTCAAAGAACGCTCTTTCCTTCGCTAGAGATCCCTGTTGCTTCTTCTTGTCACGAAAAGCCTGCTCTTGCTGAGCGCCGGTGATCTCTTCGAATTCCGATTTGATGACGGGTGCATCTAGCTTGATCTCGTCCATGACAGGCTTGTGATCAAAATCTTGTGCAGCGGTGGCGGCAAAATCGTTGGGTACTTTGGAAATCTTTTTTGCTACCGCCGTAGGAGCACTCAACTTTTGATCCAAAGATGCCGTGAACGAATTGGAAACCGATTTCGGCTGAGGCTTGGAGCTTGGCTCGTTGGAGGCTGCAAAGAAGGGATTTGAGACCAAGTTGGCGCGTCGAGCCAGTTGAGCTGAATCCGCAGAAGCAGCGGGAGGTTGATGCGACGGAGCTTTTGGAGTGTGATCTTTGAACTGACTGATTTGCGGCGGTTTGAAGTTGAACTGGTCACTAAATTCGTTCAGCTTTTGATTGAGTGCAACTTTGGATTGGTCTTCCAGATCTTTCACGGGTGTCGACAGCCCCGCCATCATCCGACGGTATCCGTTGGAATCGAGAGGACTTTTCTGCTTGGTAATGACTCGACCGCCTGGCGTAATGATGACATCAAACGGGACCGCCGTGACCCCGTACTCGGTGACCAAGCTTTGTTGTTTATCAACATCGATGCGAACCGGAACAACGTTCTCGTTGACTGACCGAGCGACTTCGAGATTTGGAAAAACAAACTTGTCCAAAGCCTGACACGGGCGGCACCAAGATGCAGAAAAATGCAACAGAACCAGTTTGTTCTCGGCTTCTGCTTTGCTGATCCCCGACTTAATATCGTACTGCCAGTCGACGTCCTGAGCGGCCACCAAGGTGGTCAGGACCATGTTCAGAACTAGGAAAATCGGACCTAATGCCAGCATTGAACGGATGGGATTTTTCATGATTTGACGTTGGGTTGAGCCACTCTAGGCGGCTGTACAAGGGTTTTTGGTCAAAGCGCAGGGCGCAGCCTGCTTTTTCTCAATCGGTTGGTAGATCCTCCAAAGTCAGCCAAAAATTGCGGGTTGAACCGAATATTGCGTTTAAATCGAATTCGGGTGAAGTTTCCGGCTGAGAAAAGACTCATATTTCAATTTGGGGTATTTTTTCATTTATGCTTGACAGGCAACTCAGTTTCGACAACACTTCTGAGAGATCAAGCTTTTGTTCGTGATGACTGCAAGCTGATGCTTCGGGTTGCGAATTGATCATCCCTTGATTGTCTGAAGGAAATAGACATCTTTCTCATATGTGGGGCGTCAGGTTGGCAAAGTCCACCGACTGCTGACTACACGAGTTTGGAACTCATTCAGGGTTTGGTTCCGTTGATTCATCGGGATTCCGTTTGACTTCAAGACGATTCAATCGTTTTTGGAATTGGCGGTTATGTCACTGTGAGTCACTGGTAAAAGTTCGATCAAATCACTCTGCGTTATGCTGGTAACAGCTGACATACGCAATTAATTTTTTGACCCTAAGAGTGTGGGTTCGTCCGGTTGAGACCACTGTTTTGGTGTGGTTGAGTATGGCCGGCCAAGCTCCGTCGTCTGGGTCTGCCTTCAGGGTAAATCCCACTTCATAGCATTTTGGTAGCTTACCTTTTTGCTCGTTTAATCTCGGTTTGGCCTAACTTCTAGATCGAGTTTGTACGGCGCAATTTTCCGTGGATTTCATTCGCATGATGCACACCTATCTGCATTGAGCGTGCGGTCTGCGATTCAACTTCAGGTGTTTTTTAATGGCTAGAAAACGATACCGCTCAGGCGGTGGCTCGGAAAACGGTAGTGATGGAACGACAACCGCTGACGGCGGCGGTGGCTCCGGCGGTTCACGTGGCAACTCAGACAGTGGTTCACGCGGCAATTCAGACGGGGGCTCCGGCGAAGGCCGATCGCAAAACGGAGGGTCTGGGGGCAATGGTGGTTCCGGCAACTCTGGTAACGGCCGATCGCAAAACGGTGGTTCCGGCGGCAATGGTGGTGGCTCAAGAGGAAGTCGCGGATCGCGAGGCGGATCGAGAAATTCTCGCAACCGTGGCGGCAACCGTGGCGGCCGATCTGGCAATCGTTCTGGCGGCGGAGGCAACAATAACAACCGTCGGCGGCGAAACAACAATCGCGGCCGATCGAGAAACAATAACGGTGGCGACCGCATGGTCGAACCGGTCGAATTTGATGACGCAGAACTGACCGAAGGTATCGGTCTGCTGGAACTTCATCCAAACGGTTATGGATTTCTGCGAAACTCGGATCGCAATTACTCACGAGAACGTAGCGATCCATTTGTTCCAGGCACCATGATTGAAAAATTCAATCTGCGTGCCGGCGTGATGATTCGAGGCCAAGTTCAGCCCGCTCGAAAGCAACAGGGGCCGCGACTGCGCGAGGTAACCGATATTGATGGTTACACGCCGGAAGAGTACGTCGAAATCAAACGGTTTGACGAACTGACTCCCATCAATCCGGTTTCATGGTATCAGCTGGAAACCGGTGCTGAGCCATTAACGACGCGAGTAATGGACATGCTGACCCCATTGGGAAAGGGACAACGCGCGTTGATTGTTGCTCCGCCTCGATCGGGGAAAACGATCATGCTTCAGCACATTAGCAAAGGAATTTCGACCAACTATCCCAATTCTAAACTGATCGTCTTACTGATCGATGAACGTCCCGAAGAAGTGACGGACATGAAGCGGAACGTCAACGGCGAAGTCATCGCAAGCAGTTTGGACGAAGATATCGAAAGCCATGTACGGCTGTCTCAGTTGGTGATCGAGCGTTGTAAACGATTGGCCGAGATGGGGCAGGACGTATTCCTGCTGATGGATTCCATCACCCGTTTGGCTCGTGCGTTTAACAAATGGGTTGGCAACACAGGTCGAACCATGTCGGGTGGTGTGGACATCAAGGCGATGGACATCCCAAAGAAATTGTTCTCTTCAGCTCGTGCCTTTGAAGAAGGTGGCTCTCTGACCATTTGCGGTACAGCGTTGGTTGATACCGGGAGCCGAATGGATGAACTGATCTTCCAAGAGTTCAAAGGTACCGGAAACATGGAGCTGGTGCTTGACCGTAAACTGGCCGACCGACGCGTCTGGCCTGCGATTGATATTTCTCAGTCTGGAACACGTCGTGAAGAGTTGTTGCTGAAGCCGGAAACGCTCAACGCGGTCACGATGCTGCGTCGAACGTTAACGACCATGCATCATGTCGAAGCGATGGAGCAATTGACGAAGCAGCTGAGTCGATTCAAGACCAACGAGGAATTCATTAAATTGATCAGTGGCAAGATGGGGGAACTATAGGCTGAACGATTGGCCTGCTCAGGTCGCAAGACGTCGCTCAAGTCGCAAGGCTGAGCGAGGTGTCCCTGCCGTTGGATCGAACCGATGGATAGATTAAAATAATTTCTGCCGGATTTGAGCCAGAACCTTTTCCATCGTTCAGCCGTCTTGGTTTGAATTAGGTTGGGTTTTGGGTGAGAGCAATGAAACGTTACCCCAACTTCCAGCCAGCTATTTAATTTGACAATTTGGAGAGTAAGCGAATGGTTAGCGGCTTCCTTGGAAAGGAAGTGCCGGTTTTCCGGTTGCGAGTTCGAGTCTCGTGCTCTCCGCTCACATGAATGAGCCCGTTGTTCTAAAAGGAACAGCGGGCTTTTTTTAGGTTGTTGTTAAAACAACGATCGATTTCGCCGGGAAACCTCATTGATCTCGCCGACTGCGTTAAAAAGGGATAAGATTAGTATTTGACATATTTTATCGAGATACATTTTCACTATGCCTGCGTTCCTTATTTCAAAAGATGGTTCTGACGACTTGGAAACAATCGTCTTCGCACTTGATAATCCTGACAGTCAGGATGAAGGAATCCCTGTCTTCACCAGTAAAGAGCTTGCCGGGCAGTGGTTGTCAGGCAGCGAGTTCGAGTCAGATTACAACATCGTGATGCTCGATGATCTTCCGTTCATGTTCTGGTGCACAGAAATTTGTAAGGAAGGAATCGGGCATTTGATTCTTGATCCTAGTCGATCAACTCAAGAGAACGGAAAAGGCCAAGATACGATTGAGCTTTCCAAGCACCTAGCGTGGTCAGCGACTCAATTGCTTTCGGCTCACCGGCAAGCGTAACAACACTCATACCCGCTGTGATTAAGTACCGTGGAATCAGGCGACACATTTTTAAAGTTGATCGACTGACGCCTGTTAAAGCTGACTCGCTTGACGGCGATCGTGACACCCGGCGACCGAACATGGAAAACAATTCAGACTTCGACGATCTCCAGCCGGTGGAGCGAAGATGGTTTCGCACGATTGTGAAATCCGTCGTTGCCGTGCTGATTTTGCTACTTGTCGCGGCAGGCATTGTTTATTGGCTGGCGATTCAGCCGCCTGATTTCTACCAGGCCTCAGTGAGAATTTCGGAAGAGGAATCACTCGAATCGGGCGAGTCGTTTGAGATTGCCGGTTTGTATCTTCGAAACGACATGGTCGAAGAGGAAACGTGGTACGCCGAGTTCTTTGAAGCCCATATCAATGGTTGGCTGGCCAGTGATTTGCCACGGAAGTTTGCGACGGCGTTACCCGACAATATGCGTGAACCTCGGGTCAAAATTGAACCAGAGAAATTCCAAGTTGGCGCGGCTACGGAAATTCTTGGAATTGAGACTGTTCTGATCGCAGCGATCGATTTCTTTCCGACGGAATCCACAAATGAGTTCGGTTTACGCGTGCTGAGCGTTCATGCGGGGCAAATGCCAATTCCCGTTTCATTTTTCAATCAGCTTGCGACCGAGCTATTTCAGAAGTATCAAATCCGTGTTCGATGGTACGATGATGACAATGGAATGCCTGTTGCTGTTTTGACTCTCCCAAAGGATCTGCTTAGTTATCAGGGCAAGCAAATGGTTCTTGAGCAGCTTGAATTTGTTGATGGGAGCGTCAGACTCGCTGGACGATCAGAAGCGATTGAGAAAAAAGAACAGTCCGAATCGATCGCCGCAGAACCAAAGTCTGAGCATTCCAATGCTGAAAATGAAGTGGTCGAGCCCCCCGCATCTGAGCCCCCTAGCGAACTGCCCGTCAGTGATTAAGTGACGGGAATCGATTGCAATTTCCGAACGTGTCTATTCGTTCCGGAAAAAGTGTTCTGCAATTTGAATTGTGTTGAAATTATTCACATAAACCTGTTCACTTACACTTAAAGTGTGATGAAATTGGTTTCATGATAATCTACGGTGTTCATTGGTGTTCGTTAGAGTACATGCTACGCAAAATACTTGAGTTAAGATTCTTACATGGGTTTCGCGCGCCCGATGCTTGCTGAAAATTCCGCTGGCTTTGCCTCGGTCGATTCCAGATAATAGCTACGTCTGACTCAAGTTCCTGCTTGTTTCGGATTCAAACGGGGCTCGTCAGCTGATAGTCAAATCAGCTGGCGAGTTTTTTTGTTTCGCTGTAAATGAACGCCGGCACTGCTCTCCGGCTACCTACTAAATTTCAGGAAGAACCGAAATGGTTGCGGTGCCTGAGACCCCGGAAACGATCTTCAGCCGCATCGACTGATCGCTCGACGTCAGCAGAACTTCTAGGCAGGAATCATTTTCCTCACAGATCTTGTAAGTCCCTGTCATGACTTGCTCGACAGATCCACGATCGCCAGAAACAGGCCCCTCGTAGTCCAGATAGGCCTCCCGATGGTCCGCCAGCTTCTTGGCGGGAACTACCTTGTCGGACGATGGGAGTTCCTCAAGCTGCCACGTGGCCAGTTTCGAGTCCTGTTGAAGCATCAGGTCAAAATGATCGAAAAATTCACCTTTTCCACTATCGGGAAAATGATGGCGCAGAATCACGAATCTTTTTTGTTGCTCGGTGGCCTGGGGAGATTCTTGGTTCATCATTACGGTATCGAGAAAATTTTGTCGCGTGTGGCTGGAACTTGGCAGCTTCCTATTGGCGCATCGCGAGAAACTACTCAACATAGCGAATTATGGTATCTGCTGCAGCTAACAAATCGTCGACCGACTCTCTTCCGGAAGTGAAACCGCTTCGGATCGGTGATGTCGTGGTTGATCCGCCGATCCTTCAAGCTCCGATGGCCGGATTCACGAACTACGCGTTCCGTCAAATCGTCCGCGAATATGGTGGTTCCGGTCTTCAAGCGACCGAAATGGTGAACGCCCGAGGCTTCGTCTGGCTGGACGAGAACGAAGCGGAGCATCCCGACCGGCTGTGGGGAGTCCGAGACGAAGCGCGGCCGCTGGCGGTTCAGATCTGGGACAACCAACCCGACACAATGGCCAAGGTTGGACGCCGCTTGGCGGAGGACTACCGAGTCAGCGTGGTCGACATCAATTTTGGTTGCCCGGTCAAACAAGTCACCGAGCGTGCCAAGTCGGGCAGCTACCTGTTGCGAGTCCCTGATCAGATGGGGCGCATCATCGAAGAAGTCGTTCGCGCTTGTGCTCCGACGCCAGTAACGGCCAAGATCCGCCTCGGTTGCACGCGTGACCAAATCAACGCGATCGATATCGCTCAAGTCGTGGAAGGTGCCGGCGCTGCGGCGCTGACGGTTCATGGTCGGACGGCTCAAGACATGTTCCGAGGACACGCCGACTGGGACCGGATCTCGGATATCAAACCCTACCTGAAAAAGATACCACTGATCGGAAACGGTGATCTGGATTCGGCACAGAAAGTCGTGGACGCATTTCGCCGCTACGACGTGGATGGCGTGATGATTGCTCGAGCGTGTTTAGGTCGGCCGTGGTTATTCGCTCAGGCTGCCGCGGCACTCAAGGGAGAACCGGTTCCGCCGGACCCGACGCTGGATCAACAGAAGCAGTGTTTGCTCCGTCATTTCGATTTGGTTGCTGAGCGTTTTGGCGAGGACAAAGGTGCTCAGCTGATGCGGCGTTATGCTTGTTGCTATGCCCAAGGACGGCACGGAGCCCGACATTTCAGAACTCATGTGGCACGCGTCAGTACGGCGGACGAGTTCTATGCCGTGGTGGAAGAGTATTTCCCAACCGAGATTGAAGCTTCGAAGTGAGCGTTTAATGACGAGCCGGCAGGCGACCGTGCACTCGCCCCTACCGCTTATCGCTCACTCCATCCACATCGCCGTCGCCT
>CAZLYM010000207.1:0-7212 GCA_964563475.1 uncultured Pirellulaceae bacterium | reverse complement strand
CGCCAATGTCACCACCGACGCTGGTGAGCTCTTACCTCACCGTTTCACCCTTACCAGCGGTTTCCCGATGGCGGTTTACTTTCTGCTGCACTTGCCCTGATCTCGCGATCGGTCGACGTTATCGACCATCCTGTCCTGCGGAGCCCGGACTTTCCTCTCGCGCGAATTCGAAAATTCGCACCAGCGATCGTCTGACCAACTTCGCCCGCCTATGGTACTTCGGAAGTTGCCACAACTCCACGCCCCACCCGACGAAGCCCGCGACCATTGCCTTATTGTTCTCGGCACTATCGAGTAAATGACGAAAGTTCGCCGCATTCATTCAAACACTATCGATCGAGCGGCGAAAGATCACCGATCAACTTCCCGATCGCTGAACCGGAAACCTCTTCCAGCAAAATTTGATCACCGGGATAGATCTCGTAATTTTCTGCATCTGCGACCGAATCCTCGGCCGAGTCGTACTGGCACTGCATCTGCAAGGGAACCGCGACTCCTTTGACAGGACGATAGATCGTGATATCCATGGATTTGAATTTTTTGACCGCTCCGCTTGCTTCCAGCACATCCTGCAACAACACTGGGGCGGTGCCTTTGAGTGTCTGAGTCGACTTGATGCGTTTGCCAACTCTCGGTTTCATCAAAACTTCAAACGTGCCGCGCGACTTTTCGACCGGTTTGTCTTCAAGCTCCGATTTGCTGACGGGTGAGAACCCTTCAAAAGCGGCGGGCAACTTCAGCGTGCCACAGCCGACCATCGTGATCAACAGTGCCAAAGCGACGCCCAATGACGCCTTTCTGTGAGTCATTTTTCGCGAGGAACTTGTCAGCATTGCCAGCCTCTACCGTTTGAGTTTAACCTGTCAGGGTTGAAGTTCGCCGCACACCGCAACGATCATCTTCTCATTTAGCGTTTCTGTCCCCCTAGGCAAAGATCGGCCCTGAACGTTTGCTAGCAAAAGACACCAATTCGAATAGCAAAATCGTCGTTGTGACAGGCGGCTCGGACGGTTTGGGGAAAGCCATCGTCACGGCCTACGCAAAGACGGGCGCTACTGTCGTCATGCTAGCCAGAAACGAGCAGCGTCTTTCCGAGGCCGCGCAAATGCTTAGCGGGGCAGGGCACAACGTGGCTCCGATCGTGGCCGATGTCACGGACGACGCCAGCGTCAAGAACGCGGTTGCGGAAATCGAATCCAAGCACGGCCGACTAGATGTCTGGGTGAACAACGTCGGCAAATCCACTCGAGCTTCCGTCATGGATTGCTCGATCGAATTATATGACGAACTGATGCAATTGAATTTTTATTCAGCCGTCCGCTGTACGCAGTTTGCACTTCCGCTGCTCAAGCAGTCATCCGGTAGCCTGATCAACATCGGATCCCTCGCCTCAAAAACCGCGTGGCCGTGGATGGCTCCGTACTCCACCAGCAAACACGCGTTAGCGGCCTACACCCATCAGCTACGATTGGAAGTCCCAAAAAACATCAACGTACTTCATGTTCTGCCGGGCCCGATCAGACGCCCCGATGCGGGAACACGCTATGACGGTCAGGCGGCAGCCGTTTCTGATGCTGCTCGCAAGCCCGGTGCCGGAGCAAAGGTAAAAGGCATCGAACCGCAGGTTCTTGCGGAAAAAATTGTCAACGCTGAGCAACGGCGGCAGGCAGAGCTGATCGTTCCATCCAAATCAAGAATCCTGTTCGTCGTCGCCCAACTTTCGGCGGCTGCTGGAGACTGGCTGCTCAACCGATTCACTCCCGACAACGACTAAAGCCCGATTCTTTCGCTCGGCGGCTTGAGTAACCGACCAATGATTGTCACAATCTTCGGCTCACTCACTCCAACAGAGTCAATTTCCAAGGAATCTAGACGATGCCCGCGTTTCCTGAAGTTTCCAAGATCAAATACGAAGGCCCCGACTCAACCAATCCACTCGCTTTCCGCTGGTACAACGAGGACGAAATCGTTGAAGGAAAGTCGATGAAAGATCACATGCGATTCAGCGTGGTCTACTGGCATACCTTCCGCGGCGATGGAACGGACCCGTTTGGAATGCCCACCATCGAACGAGCTTGGGAAGACGGCACCGACAGTGTTGAAAACGCTCAGAATCGTGTACGAGTCGCTTTCGAATTCATGGAAAAGCTCGGCGCTCCTTTCTACGCCTTCCATGACCGCGACGTGGCTCCCGAAGGCGCTTCGCTGGCCGAATCCCATGCCAACTTGGACGCGGTTGTTGACGTGCTGGAAGAAGAACAACAGCGCACGGGCATCAAGCTGCTGTGGGGAACTGCCAATATGTTCTCCAATCCGCGTTTCATGCACGGAGCCGCCACCAGCTGCAATGCCGATGTGTTTGCTTACGCGGCGGCTCAGGTAAAGAAAGCAATGGAAGTCACCAAGCGTCTGGGTGGTGAAAACTATGTTTTCTGGGGTGGCCGCGAAGGCTACATGAACCTGTACAACACAGACATGAAACGAGAAATGGATCACTTGGGCCAATTCTTGAACATGGCCGTCGACTTTAGCAAGACGATCGACTTTGATGGCACGTTCCTGATCGAGCCCAAGCCAAAAGAGCCAACCAAGCACCAATACGACAGCGACGCCGCTGCGTGCATCAACTTCCTGCGAGCCTACGGGTTAATGGATCGTTTCAAGTTGAACATCGAAACCAACCATGCCACTCTGGCTGGGCATTCGATGATGCACGAATTGGACTACGCGGGCTCGCAAGGCTGTCTTGGATCCATCGATGCAAACACAGGCGATTTACTACTAGGCTGGGACACCGATCAATTCCCAACCGACATCTATCTGACCACTCGCTGCATGTTGGCCATTCTCAAACATGGTGGCCTCGGGGCGGGAGGCGTCAACTTCGACGCCAAGCTGCGACGCGAGAGCACCGATCCAATAGATCTGTTTCACGCCCACATTGGCGGCATGGATTCGTTCGCACGTGGCCTGAAGATCGCGGCGGCCATTCGAGCCGACGGAGGATTGCAGAACTTCGTCGACGAACGCTACAGCAGCTGGAACACCGGCATTGGATCCGACATCGAGGCCGGAAAGCACGATTTCGAATCGCTTTCGAAGCACATGCTTGAAAAGGGCGAGGTCGATCCGAATACCAGCGGACGCCAAGAATACCTAGAAAACTACATCAATCGTTTCGTCTAGACCGTTGATCCCTTGATCATGAATCCAAGGCTCTCCCTGACCGGGAGACCTTCCGAAATAACACTAGGTACTGCTCGACCGGCGCGAGCGGTTCCACCTAGCGCAGAAGAAACGCTGCTCGTGGCACCAAGAGCCCGTGTCTCGGTTGCTGGAAAAACTCTACGCGGGGGTGAAGCACCGTGGATGCCAACTTGTCTTGCCAATGCCCGCACGGTCGTTAGCTACGCAACTCCCCTAACCAGTTTTTCTTACTGCTGGTGAATGCCAAACGCACGTGTCCGCTTGGCTCATTGTGGATTTCGAGTGCCCAGAAAGCCTAATACGCCGCCAGTTTGCTTCGGCTCAGGCCCTTGACCTGCCCCTCCGAGTTCACCAAACTTACGTGCTAGCGAAATCTACACTGCGAAAGCTGTCATCGGATCCAAGTGTTCAGTGACTCAAGGATTAAGGGCGAACCTGCCTCGTCGCGATACTTGCCACGTAACCAGCGAAGTGACGATCACGCCGCTATTGACCTATCTAGGCGGTAGTAAACTGCAAAATTGAAAGTTCGCCATAAACCGTGATAGTTGATGGATTCCGTCCTTTAGCTGATCCACTTCCCCTCCATTCCTTTACGGATTCCGATCATGCGTCGATCTGGCAACGTTTGTGATGTGCTTGTTTTTTGCCTAGTCGCAGTCCTGCTTCCCGCATGGTTGCTGGGCCATCTGTTCCTGATGTTCTTTCCCGCCAGTGACAGCGGCGTGGCGTCTCAACCTAACTCCGATCCAGCGGGAGCCGTAGCAGCTCTCGCAGACGAAGGCTCGTCGGATAAAAACTTGTCAAACAAGAACGTGTCAACCGAAGGCTCGTCCGACAAAAACTCGTCAAACGAAAAATCGTCGGTGCATACGATCGATCTTTTGCCCTCGGAACCAAGCAAGGTGACTCCTGCAGCCGACGAGTTCGGGCAACAAAAAGTGGAGTGGGAACAGAAAATCAGCATGTTTGAAACCTCGATTTCGGATTTGAAAACAGAGAACCGGAATCTCACCATGAAAACAACGGAACTTGAAAACCTAAAGTCCGCTCAAGTTCGTGAAATCGCCCAACTAAAAAGTCGGCTGGAACAGATGCCAAATGATAGCGGAGACGACAAACTTGCTGCCGTTTCGACTCAACTTCAAGACATGCGAAGCAATTACGCTCAGTTGGATAAAAAGTTCAGATTGATTCAAAGTGAAAAGTCACAGCTTCAAACTGAGGTTTCGAAACTGACAGAGCAGAAACAAATGGTTGAACGAATACAGAGCGAAGGCTTGGGCAAAACTGAAACAGATACGTTGGTCGCCACAAACAAACGATTGCTTAGCGAGGCCAACGAGGAAAAGGACCGACTTCAAAGCGAGGTCAACCAGCTAACGACTACCTTGAAATCAACGCGATCCAGCTTCGCCATTCAAAAGCAAGAACTCGTCGATTCCAATAGCCGGCTTGAACAACTGAACGCCAGATACGCGATGAAGCTCAAGGAACTTACAGCCAAATCGCCTGCCGCTGACGGCTCAGCGAACAACAACCGTACAGGCGAGCGATCCAGTCGAAGCGAGCGTTCTCGGCCAGCCCAAAGCGGTGAATCAGGGAAAGAACAGTACCGGGAATATGTTTCGAGCCGTGGGAATCGCTCCCGTTTGGCGTTTATTCAGTGGATCGACAACGATCAGGTCGTTGTTCGAAGCTTCGCGAACAAGCAACTTTATCAAGTCCCCATAGAAAGATTCAGTGCCGCAGACCAAGAGTATTTGAAAAGCCAGAAAAAGAGTAATGGGCGATAAACAAAATGAACAATGAGCGTTTAATACAAGCGCTCATTTTTTTACGTCATTGCCAAGGATTCGTATGCGTGGATTGATTTTATTTTCGATCACGCAATGCTTCCGCCTTGTTCCGAGCGATGAAACTTGAGTCTGACTCATTTCACATCACCCCAATTTTCAAACAGGCATCCCACCTTGCTGTGCCTGAAAAATAGCGTCTTAACACGTTTCACGCCCGCTTCGGCAGGCCCCGCTTCTAATTAATTGGAGAAAAAAAGGAATGCTAGAGAACCTCAAGCCCATGCTAGATAACATATCGGGCCAAGTTGGAACGTTTTTGCCGGGGATCCTTTCCGCCATTGCGGTCTTGGTGATCGGCTGGATCGTCGCAAAAATCATTGGAGCGGTCGTTGGGAAAGGCTTGAAAAAATCCGGACTCGGTGATCGCCTCGGCCGCGCAATTTCTTCCGACGGCAGCGTCAATGTCCCGAAGATTGCCAGCAAACTAGTTTTCTACATGATCATGCTGTTTGTGCTCATTACATTCTTCAATGTTTTGGACATCCCAGCCGTTTCAGAACCCATCCAAGGGTTCCTCGACCAAATCTTCGGCTATGCACCACGCATCTTCAGTGCCGCCGGACTTGGCATTGTGGCGTACGTTCTGGCTCGCGTTCTCAAAGAAGTAACCCGAGGTGGTCTTGAAGCAGTCGATATTGACTCGCGCCTAGCCAACCTAGGAAAGGACGCATCCGCCTTAAAGAACGCCGCCGGCAACGCATTGGATTCAACATCTCGAGCCATCGCTGGTACGGAGGAGGACCTTGATTTTTCCGGCGACGATGATGAATTTTCACTCGATCGAGATTCAGGGGCTGCCTCTCTGAGCTCCGCGGTAGCTGACGATTCACCAAAATTAAGCCAAACTCTTCCTGAAGCAGTTTACTGGCTGATCTTCGCGATGTTCCTTCCCGCCATCATCGGAGCTCTACAAATCCCCGGCTTGAAAGAGCCCGTCGAAGAAATGTTCACTAAAGCCTTGGACTTCCTGCCCAATATTATTGGAGCCGGCGTGATCGGGGCGATCGGTTTCTTTATCGCCAAGCTGGTTCGCCAAGTCGTCAGCAATTTGACAGCTGCTTTTGGCGTCAACAAAGTCGCCAGCAAACTGGGGCTGGGCACTGGGGGAACTCAAATCTCTGATCTGCTTGGCCTGTTGAGCTTCATTGTAATTCTAGCTCCACTGTCGGTTGCTGCCTTGGATGCCTTGGGCATCGACGCCATTTCTGCACCCGCCAAAGAAATTATTGCTCGCGTCTCATCTTTACTGCCTAACTTCCTCGGTGCCGGAGTCGTGATCGGCGTTGCGGTATTTATTGGAAAATTTGTCTCCAAGCTGGCCGAAGAACTGCTGACCGGCGTCGGATTCGACAAATTTCCAGAGCAGCTGGGCGTCAATCTTTCCAACACCAACCCAGACCAGACGCCTTCAAAAATCGGCGGCAAAGTTGTTTGGGCTGGCATCGTGCTGATGGGTTTGACTCAGGCACTTCCGATGATGGAACTTGGCCCTCTAGCAGCTCATGTCGACACGTTCTCCGCGTTCGCGGTCAAACTGCTTGTCGCAGGCGTGATTCTTGCGTTAGGGATGTTTCTTTCGACCATGGCTGTTAACCAGATCAAGGGATCTGGCATGGAAAACGCTGGCATGCTCTCCATGATCGCACGAGGCGCCGTTCTGGTCTTCGCAGGCGGTTTTGCTTTGCAGCACCTTGGCGTTTCACCCACGATCGTCAACACAGCCTTTATGTCGTTGCTAGGCGGACTTGGCCTCGCCGTCGCGATTGCATTCGGATGGGGCGGACGCGATGCCGCCAAACGAATTCTTGACCGACACGTCAAGTAAACTTGATCCGAAAACTAATCTCACTGAAGGCGACCACAACCCGTGGTCGCCTTTTTTGTTGGTCAATCAGCTGCCAGACCAGCCTAGAAGAATAGGGAGGCGAGGGCGAGAGCCAACAAACGCAACGTATCGACCTAGCGAACAACACACCTTATCAGCCCAAAGGAGTGAGTACGAATAGCGCAATCAACCGCACATAGTTTTTGAGCAAACGCATCTTGTCGGCCCTGCGAGCAACTCACCTCATCGGCCCGAAGGGGAGAGCTCGAATGGATAAATCAACCGTGATGCACGTATGTTTTAAGCAAACGCATTCTGTCG
>CAZLYM010000206.1:1680-7271 GCA_964563475.1 uncultured Pirellulaceae bacterium | reverse complement strand
TTCGCTTTTCAACAACCGCTAACCGCAATCCGGGATGGCGAGTCATCAGTTGCCTAGCTAGCGTCAGTCCAGCCAGACCGCCGCCAAGGATAATGACGTCAAAGCTTTGGTTGTTTTCAGTATTGGCAATCATGTCAGCGTTGGCTCGGTTTCCAGTTGATCTTCGATTGGCATATGTTCCGCGATTTCGGTGATCCAATATCGTTTCTTTTGGAACGCATAAACCGGCAGGCTCAACGGTGTTCGCATCCCGCTCTGGAAAACCGCATCAAAATCGGGATTGTAACCGTGAAGATAAAGCTTTGCTAATAGAGCTGTCATCTCGACCGAGACGGAATCCCCAGCACCAATACAGCGGATAATATTCGATCTAGAAAATTGCGCCCGCGTTTTTTGGTTTGACTTGCCAGCAATCAATCCCAGTTCGAACTCTGCCGCGTTGATTGCGATGATCGTGTCTGCGGTTTGGTCAGTATCGGATTGTTGCTCAAGGTGTTGACGCCAGTAACTCCCGCCCGGCGAGCGGTGGGTGGGGATAACTTCATTTTCTAGGCTGCACCAAAGCGGAAGGTTGGGAGGGTAAAAGTTAAACTGGTCGGCAAGTTTTTCAAAGTCCGCTAATTCGTCATGGTTTGCACCACGGCTACGCCACTGATCGCGTTCATGAACCAGAACCATTGCGTCTAGAAAACAGAGACACCCAGCAGAACACGCAGCGGTATACTGACCGACGCCAATGCCGAACGAGCTGTCGGCTCCGATACCCCACGATTGCCAGAGCTTGCAAAGCGAAGCCTGAAGCAGAAACGGTAATAGTTGAGCTGTTGGTTCTGAGTCGTTTGATTCCGATCGGTCGGCTTGCTTGATTCGCTCGGAAAGTGAAATCGAATCACCGCCTGTGTGTTGATTCAGTCGTTGTTCGCACTCGCTGAGAAACGCATCGACAACAGGATTGAAGTCACGTAGCTGCTGGAGTTCAGATCCGCAGTTGTCATAGTCATCTGTAAATATCCAGCTGACCTTTGGGGTCGAATTTGGAATCGCATTCATTGGCTTCGTTGAAACCTGGCCGTTCCCGTTTTGCGGCTTGTCTCGTAGCCGTTCGATCGCTTCTTCGGGTGAGCTAAATCCGAACGCGATTCGATGTTCGTGATGTCGTCGTCCGGCAGCCAGCGTGCAACAGAAATCGTCAAGGTTAGCTAACAGGTTTTGCTCTAGCCAGTCTGCGTAACGGAGCTTCAACTCGGCAAGTGATTTATGACAGCGGGCACTCGCGACCAACAGGCGTTGTTTAGGTTCCGCGCTACCTGAGTCCTCCATCGTTTCGAGTGAATCTGATTCCGGTTTGGATTCCTGTGGCGAACTTAGAATCAAATGGGCATTGGTTCCTACTAGTCCCAGCGCCGTGATCCCTGCAGTTGGTTGTTCGCAATCGGGCCATTGCGTGTTTTCCGTGACCATCTTTGCCGGCATCCGCTTCCACGGGACGTGTTGCGAGGGTTCGTCGAAGTGAATCTGTTGCGGGATTATTCCGTGATGAAGTGCCAAAATAGTTTTGATCAACCCGGACGAACCGCCAGCGGCTTCCAAGTGGCTAATATTTGCTTTCACCGATCCGATCAGTAGTGGGTCTTTTTTGCTGCGGCCTTTGGCGTAAACCTTCATCGCGGCGCCGACCTCCATCGGATCTCCGAACTCGGTTCCCGTGCCGTGGGCTTCTAAGTATTGAACCTGAGAAGGAGAAATCCCCGCGTCCTTGATCGCCGCACCGATCACCCGCGACTGGGCTTTACCACTGGGCGAAGTGATGCCTCCACTAAAACCGTTGTGCACGACCGCACCACCACGGATCACCGCCATGATTCGATCGCCGTCGCGCTGGGCGTCACTCAAACGTTTCAGTACGACCACCCCGCAGCCTTCGCCCCGTCCGAATCCATCGGCCGATTTGGAGAACGATTTGCAACGTCCATCGGGAGACAGCAAACCAGCTTTGGACATCAGCAGCGAATTAACCGGGACAAGGATTGCGTTGACGCCCCCGGCGAGTGCCATGTTGCAGTTGCCTTCTTGCAAGCTGCGCATCGCCTGATAGACGGCGACCAGTGAACTACTGCTGGCGGTGTCGACCGAGACGCTGGGCCCCTCGAAGCCAAAGGTATAACTAATGCGACCAACGCCAGCGCTGTGGGAAAGCCCGGCGCCTTGAAAGCCCTTGATAATGTAATCGTCGTCGAGCTTGGGCAAAAACGCGTAGTCCGATCCCATGATGCCCATAAAGACGCCAACGTTGGAGTCCTTTAATGGCGACGTCGGCACACCAGCATCTTCCATCGCCCGGTAGGTGTTTTCCATCAACATTCGATGTTGAGGATCGATCCAGCAAGCTTCCTGATCAGAAATGTTAAAGAACGCGGCATCAAAGTCGGCGATGTCGTCCAAGAATCCGCCTTGTCGCGTATACATTTTTCCCGGTTCGCGATCCTCACTGTAAAAGCGATCGACGTCCCAACGGTCGTTTGGAATTTCGCCCACCGAGTCGACACCGTTGAGCAGGTTCTGCCAGAATTCATGGATATCGCGTGCGCCCGGAAAACGGCAGCTCATTCCGATGACTGCAATGTCCTCACGTTTCACCATCGTTTCGGTCGACGGAGTTTCTTTCATGCCGGCTGCCACCGATTCGCCTGAGTCATTGCCGCTCTCGGCCTGCACCAGTTCTAAAACGTGGTCACAAATCGAGTCGATCGTTGGATGATCGAACAGCATCGTCGGTCCGACATTGAACTGATCGCCGAGCATTTGTTGTAGTTCGGTTCCAAACTCAACGGCCATCAACGAATCGAGTCCCATTTCGATCAGCGGGCGATCGGTTTCGGGAGTTTCTGGCGTGGACAAAATTTGTTGCAGCGAGTCTTGCACGGTCTTGAGCAGCAACTCGCGTTTCGCGTTACCGCGAAGAGATCGCAGTTTGCTGACCAAAGCGGACGTCGCAGCGCGGCCTTTTCGTTTCGGTCCAGCCAACTCCTGAAGCATCGGAGGGATGCCGCCCATCGGGCCGATGCGCATTTTTCGCCAGTCGACATCCATCACGGTTGCTTGGACCGTTTCGTTGGCGATCATCTTTTCCATCGCCGAATGGGCTTCTTCGACGCCCAGCGGAGTGATTCCCTGAAGTGCCAAGCGTTTCAGGATCCGCTCATCGTCCGCCATTCCTTCGGTCCACGGTCCCCAGTTGATTGCTAAACCGGGAAGTTTCGCTGCTCGTCGTTGCCAGACCAATCCGTCAAGGAACCCGTTGCCCGTAGCGTAGTTACTTTGGCCAGGCGAGCCCAAGACCGATGCCGCTGACGAATACAAAATGAAAAAGTCTAGGTCCAACTCACGTGTCAGTTCGTCCAGCAATCTTGCAGCCACGATTTTCGGTTGGAGGACTTTTTCAAATCGCTCGTCCGTTTGTGATTCAATCAGACCATCGTCGAGCACACCGGCAGCGTGAATGACGCCTTTTAGTGGATGAGTATCATTCCCGAAACGCTCAAAAAGAGTTTCCACGTCCGATCGCTGGCTGATGTCTGCGGAATGAACGATCGCTTCGCAGCCGGCCGCTTTGATCGTTTCGATAAAGGCGAGTGTCTCGTCATTCGGCTGTCGTCGCGAAACCAAAACGACCTGTCCTGCACCACGATCGGCCAGCCACTTGGCGGCATGCCGTCCGAGTTTGCCAAGTCCACCCGTGATCAGGTAGGCGCCGTCAGGATCGGCCTCCAGTTGAGTTGATTTGGAAAGTCGCGTTTGCCCCATTCGCGGTGACAAAATCTGGCCAGCTCGAATCGCAAACTGATTGTCGTTTGTTTCGGTCTGTGCCAAATCGGCAATTGTTTCGATCGTGCTCGATTCCTCGAATCGTTGTGGGCCAAAATCGACCATGCGACAACGGAGCTCTGGCTGTTCGGCACTGATCACTCGGGCCAATCCCCAAAGCTGAGTCTGCTGTGGGTCGGCCGGTTGAGTGTCTTCGACTGCGATCGCGTTTTGTGTGACCAACAGCATTCCGCACGACAGCTTCCGCCAGTTCTTTTCGATCATCGCTTGAGTAAAGGCGACTAACGATCGTGCATTGGCGGAGAAAACCGCTTCGTTATCCTCTTCCGCCGCCAGCCACACGACGCCATCGAAAAACGGTTGGCCATCATCGGTGGACTGCGTTTCGAAATTCGCAAGCCAGCCTTCACGGGTCATGGCAGGTTCCAGCTGTTGAACCTGATGTCCTTCGCTTTCGAGTCGTTCCTGAATCTTAGTTGTGAATTCGGATTCTAGAGTGTTCGAATCGGCGGGACCAATCAGTAACCACTTCTTGGGTTCTAGCTTTGTTGCCGGTAGGCGGTTCGGTTTCCAGCGAAGATCAAACACCAACCGTTCAGTCCCCGCGCCGCTCATCTGCCGGAGTGCGGCAAGGTTGACTTGTTGAACCTTGAGGTCTTCGATCGCAAGTAGCAACTCGCCGCTGGGCGACAGGAGTTTCAAATCTGCTGACCGGTTTTTGCCTTCGTTCTGTTTCCAAGTCGCGTGGCATACCGCTTCCGTTTCGATCGGTGCAAAGAAAGAAAGTTTACCTATGCCGACCGGTAGAAAGAGGTGATCTTCTCCCGAACGCAACAATCCAACTGCCAGCGAGTGCAGCGCCGCGTCCAGAAGCGTGGGTGGTAGGTTGTAGCCACGAACATCACCGGCGATCTGTAAATTGGCGAGCACTTCTGTTTCTGAAAATCGTAACTGAGTGATGCAACGAAATGCCGGGCCGTAATTCAGCCCCAGCGCGTTCATTTTTTCGTAGAAATCTTCTGGCGATTCTGTTTCCGAAATTCCACTGGCCAACGAGTCGATGTCGACTGCTGCCGGGCGTTGCTTTTGACCGGAAACGAGGTCACAGGAAAAATGTCGCAGCCAGTTTTGGCTATTGGCGGCGCGTGCAAACGTTTCCAAGCGGTCTTTCGGCTCGGCGCCATCTGTTTCCGTCGTCGCGGTGGATTTGCGGATTACCGTTTGTAGTGACGTTCGGCCGGAGGGGCGGATCGGTTGCTCGAAAACCACGTTCTCGATCGTCCGGTTTTCGGCCGCTTCGATTGCCATCTCCAAAAGTGCCGCGCCGGGCAGTACCGTCGAGTTCATTACTTCGTGATCGGGCATCCACGATGGGCTATCGACGTCGATGTGGCTTTCGAAGCGTGATTCGTTGTTCGATCCCGCCAGTGAAATTTTGGATCCGAGCAGTGGGTGAGCGGTGTGGAATTCGGCATGAGCCGCCCGTGGTTTGTCCGGCCCCCAGAACCTGCGTCGTTGGAAAGGATAGGTCGGCAAGTCCGTAATCAGTGTCGACGAATCAGCATGCATGGCTCGAAAGTTCGGTCGCACTCCTTGCGCATATTGCTGAGCAATCGAATTTGCCAGTGCTGCATTGTCGTCGACATCTTTTTGCAAACAGCTAACTCGCGATTGCGCACCTTTGCTCCACTTCGCTGCAGCCATTGATGTGAGGACCGATTGAGGCCCGATCTCGACCAATAAATCGCAATCCATCTCGGTGAGTG
>CAZLYM010000206.1:0-1580 GCA_964563475.1 uncultured Pirellulaceae bacterium | reverse complement strand
AGGACCGATTGAGGCCCGATCTCGACCAATAAATCGCAATCCATCTCGGTGAGTGTTTCGATCGAAGGCGCAAAGGCAACTGCCTCGCGAATGTGCGTCGCCCAGTACTTGCCGTCGAGTTTCGCATCGGAGGCGAGTACCGCGCCGGATACGTTGCAGACCAGCGGCATTTGTGGGCTGGAAAACTCGACCGAATCGGCGACCTTTGCAAACGGCGCCAACACCGGTTCCATCAAATGCGAATGGAAGGCGTGTGATGTCGTCAGGATTTTCGATTTGACGCCGCGGGAACTTAATTCAGATTCGACGCGCTTGATCGAATCGGATTCGCCGCTGATCACGATATGAGTTCCATTGTGTGCGGCGATTGAAACGGTAGCGTCGTTGTCAATCAGTGGAGCGATCGCGTTGGTTGGGGCAAAGATGGCCATCATCAATCCCCCGTGCGGAAGCTCGCCGATCAAACGGCCACGTTCGGCGATCAAACGCAGTCCACTCTCCCATGACATGATTCCTGCAACACAGGCGGCCGCATATTGCCCAACGCTGTGTCCAAGCACGATGTCCGGATTCAAATTCCAGCTTTGCAGAAGTTTGACCAGCCCCATCTGGCACGCGAAAATCGCCGGCTGCGTCCAGTGTGTGTTGTTGATTTGTGGTGAGTCGGAACCGTCCTGAAAGAGCACCTGCAACAGGGAACTTTTCTGTGACCCATGGCCGAGGTCACGCAACTGTGCGTCGCATTGATCGATGACTTCGCGATAGATCGGCTGGCTTTCGTAGAGTTGTCTGCCCATGCCGACGAATTGAGCCCCCTGCCCTGTAAACTGCCACGCGACTCGCGGTGGTCGCCGCGAACTACCGACGAACAGGCGATCTGCTTTTCCGCCTCGGGCTAATGTTTGTAAAAGCTGTTGGGCCTCTTCGCGGTCTGCCGTTGCAAATGCGGCACGGTATTCGAAGTGGCTGCGAGCCACATTGGATTGGCGAGCGAAGGAAGGTAGGTCGATACTTGGGTCGTGAGCAATCGCATTGGCCCAAGACTCCGCCAAATCCAAAACGGCGTCTTCTGTTTTTCCTGACAGCGTTACGACCGAAGTTTGTGAATCGTTCCGTTTCTGATTTTCCTTCGCGGGTGATGTGAAAACAGAATCGGGCGCTTCGAGGATCACGTGTGCGTTGGTGCCGCTCATTCCAAACGCGCTCACGCCGGCGCGACGCTGTGTTGCGTTGGGCCAATTTGTTTCGCCGGTCAGTACCTTGACCGGTGTTTTGTCCCAAGCGATATGCGGGTTGGGGGTTTCGAAATTCATTTGTCCGGGGATCGAACCCTTTTGCAATGAAAGCAGAACTTTGATCAAGCCAGCCATGCCGGCGGCCGCTTCGAGGTGGCCAATGTTGGTCTTCACCGATCCGATCAATAACGGGTCGTCGGAGGTTCGTTGTTGGCAGTAGGCTGCCGCTGCTGCGTTGACTTCGATCGGATCGCCGAGTGATGTTCCGGTGCCGTGGGCTTCGAGATAATCAACCTCTTTGGCGCTCAGTCCCGCACGCTCGAGCGCTTTGCGGATCACGTCTTC
>CAZLYM010000205.1:1258-7279 GCA_964563475.1 uncultured Pirellulaceae bacterium | reverse complement strand
CTTAGCCAGTACGACAAATGTCGCTGCTGATCGTTCAGGTAATTTTCTTCTTGTGCTTGCCCTCGCCTTGAAAGTGACTCATGTCCACGGTGACTCAAAACAGTGCATCCATCATCTGGTCGGGAGAAGCC
Source organism: uncultured Pirellulaceae bacterium (assembly GCA_964563475.1). Lineage (GTDB taxonomy): Bacteria > Planctomycetota > Planctomycetia > Pirellulales > Pirellulaceae > Mariniblastus. The sequence continues at coordinate 7,148 of CAZLYM010000205.1, read as the reverse complement.
GACGGTTGGTTGGACTTGATCGACCAGACGCTACTGCCGACTGAAATGAAACGCATCGAATGTCGTGATGTCGAAACCGTCTGGGAGGCGATCAAGATGCTGCGAGTCCGTGGGGCTCCGGCGATCGGGATTTCCGCAGCTTATGGGGTCGTGATCGGTGTGCAAAAGGTTGATGCCGATTCGAGGATTGTGGATTTGAAAGCCCGAGCGGTCGAGGCGATCGATTACTTGGCCACCAGTCGCCCGACGGCAGTCAATCTTTTCTGGGCACTTGATCGGATGCGAGCAACGGTTAATTCGTGGGACGATCAGGTGCCGGTTGCCGATGCAGCCGATTCGCTGTTGCAGGAAGCCAAAGCCATCCATCAGTCAGATCGTGAGACCTGTCACGCGATTGGCACGCATGGTTGCAGCGTACTTGATGGTGTCCAAGGCGTGCTGACTCATTGTAATGCTGGCGGGTTGGCCGCGGCGGAGTACGGGACAGCTTTAAGTGTTTTCTTTACTGCTCAGGATCAAGGGAAGTCGCTACATGTGTTTGTCGACGAGACACGCCCGCTGCTGCAAGGGGCTCGTTTGACCGCGTGGGAATTGATGCAGCGAGGAATTGAAGCGACGCTGATTTGCGACTCGATGGCCGCCCAAGTGATGCGAGAGGGAAAGGTTCAGGCGGTTGTCACGGGAGCGGATCGAATTGCTGCCAACGGAGATTCCGCGAACAAGATTGGAACCTACTCGCTGGCCGTATTGGCCAAGCACCACGGGATTCCTTTTTATATCGCGGCGCCTGCCAGTACGTTCGACCTGTCGATTAAATCAGGTGACCAGATTCCGATCGAGTTGCGTGACTCGGGGGAAATCACCAACGGCTTTGGCCGTCAAACGGCCCCGGACGATGTTCAGGTTTACAATCCTGCGTTCGACGTCACTCCGGCTGATTTGATCGAGGCAATCATTACCGAGCACGGTTTGATTCAACCGGTAACCACCGAAAATGTTCGCAGCATGATCGGTTGATCGTTTGCTGATGCGGCTTATCAACAGTTATGCGGAGCGGGCGATCAGTTGTTGATCGCCACGTTTACGGTCACCGAACTACTGTCAGCAGAAATTCGAACGACGGATTCTTCGTTGGCAGGGATCCTTGCTGACAGGTTTGCGGTTGTGGTTTTTGTTGCAGCGTCGAGGATCAAATCACTGGCGGCTTTCGTCGTGATTGCGCTTTCGGCTGCTTCTTCGTTTTTGGCCAAGTACACGTGAACGGAAAACTGAGCGTCGTCGTTTGAGATTGCTGACACGTGAATTGTCTGTTCGGCTCCAACGGGATCGATGGGCAAGGTCATGATATCTGCTGGCGTCAGTGTGTATTGCTTTTCGAATGAAAGCGTGGGCTGGCAACCAGCAAGCAACATGCCAACACAAGTCAGCGTGGTGATAGCCAAGAGGTTTTTCGCAGATGGTTTGTTGATGGTTGTTGGAGCGTTCATTGTCCGCCTACCTTTCGGGGTTAAGTTTTCGAAGGCTGGTTTTGACCGTCCCTTGATTGTCGGTCATTTGCAGCTGAGTAATTTTCCAAGCGCCGTCACAGGCAGAGAGATTGAATTTTGCATCATATTGATTAATTCGCTGGTGGATGTGTCCCCAGTGTTCTACCGTTCCTGAAATATTCCATTCACATTGCCAGCCGAATGTCGGGCGATCAACAATTTCGGATGTGTTCAGAGCTTCACTGGCCGCGCTGTTCGAGCGATTCGTTGTCAAAGGGTCGCCGGGAGCGGACGCAAGGATGGCGATGTCATCGATTCGAGCGACCGCCCCGCCCTGCTCTCTCATTCTCAAGCTTTGCTGGACATCAAGGTACATCTTTCGCAACAGTGGACCATCGACGGTTTGAGCCAGCGCGTCGTAGACGTCTGATGGGTCACGAAAATCGAATGCTTGAAAGAGGTTGGCATGGAGTTTTGCAAAAACTTCTTCTGCCTGTGAATCGGGAAGCGTGAATTTGGAGGCCGGAGCAAAGGGGATAGGGATTCGAGCATACTGTGAAGAGGGTGTCGAATAGTGACAAGTGACTGCGGTCACGATCGCGATAGCGCTGACGATGATCAGTCGCGGGAATGTTACACGCAGAAGTGGCATAAGAATCCAGACGGCGACGGCTAGTCCAGCCATCACCGCAGAAAGCCACGGTGTATTGAACGTCATTTTGGGCGTCCAGCCATCCAGGTCAGCGGCAACGGGCGTCAGTTGAGGTAGTTCTTGTTTTGACTTGGCATCCCACGAAAACGTATTGTTGGCTAGAAACTTTGAGAACGAGGCGGTCGATGTTTCATCGTAGGCGAAAATCACCGAGTCAACGCTTCGGATCGCGTGGTTGAACATGTCCCAAGTGACTTTGACATTTTGCGGCGGGCTTGTCGCCGGGTGGCTCATGATGACTCCCACTCGCCCGCTGGCCATGCTGACCTTTCTCGCTTCTGCTTGGATGGCAAAGTCCTTCAGGTCCAAGCCGTAAAAATCGATTCGATCAAATGTCGGTTCGATCTTTACTCCGTCGATGACGACCGGGTTCCCGGAAGAAAACCACGCCTCGATCCTCTTGCGTGCAGCCGATTGTTCAGTGACGTCCAAGAACCGATCGTCGGCTCGTTCAAAATCTATCAATGCCGCTAGGGTCGCCAGCGGGATCAGTACCTCATGCCGGGCTTCGTGGTTGTTGATGTAAATAAAGGAGTACGTGCTGCTGTAACTGTCGATCCCGAGCGTTTTTTCACGTTGATCGGCGAACCACGATTCCCAGTCTTCTTGAGCCGCGTCAGATGCTAACAGCGGGTTGTCCCAATCGAAGCGAAATGTTTGCGGTACGCCGGGCTTCATCATGTGACTATAGGGCGTGTCGCTGCCGGCCTGTTTCAGCAGAATTTGTAACTCCGACGGCAACAGCGCGCCATCGGCGACCATGTTCTGGCGAAAAGTGAGAAACTCGGGAGGCGTTGCGTGTTCGTACTCGAAGACGAAACCCATCACGTGTTGCATCAAATCGCCCGCCCGAATCCCTTCATCCGGAACGTCGAACTTGATGATCTGAGTAATTTTCGCTTGGATCGGTTCGCCATTGACGTCAAGAATCTCGAGACGTTTAGCGAGGTATTTCGCATGATCGTCGACCGCGTCAAGGAGTTCTTGGCCGTCGTAGATGCCCGATTCGAGTGCTTCGACGCCCTGCAGAAGCTCAAGGTCTTCCGCGAAACACGTCAGCTTCATCGTGGTGCGGGTTTTGTTGACGTGAACGTCCGCCTGCACCACCGACACAGGATGACTGGCCATGCATTGGTTCGAAGGGTGGCTGACCAACGCAAAGGCCAGCATCAAGGTAATTAAAAATTTTTGCATCCGTATATTTTAGACCAGTTACGTTCTTTTGCTATGAGTGCCTGTTGGAGCGTAATCTCTGCCGAAAGGAACGGGGAATCGAAAATCCGTGGCTCAGGGCGATTGCGATCTCGGCCGTTTTTTGTGACATTCTTCGGTTCGGTATGCCTGTCTTGGCCCCTTCGATTGAATTGAAATCGCACGATTCAATCCATGAACCTATCCACAACTTAACCTCTCCTGCTTGCATGAACGCGCTGACGGAACTCAAAACACGCTTTGCCGACGCCCTAGCCAGTATTGTTGGTCCGGAACAAGTGTCCGCCGACCTGCTGGGGATGATCAAAGCCACCACGGACGGAAAGTTTGGCGACTACCAAGCCAATTTTGCAATGCCTTTGGCCAAGCAATTGGGTAAGCCCCCTCGCGAGGTCGCGTCCTCGATTGCCGAACAGGCGCAGTTGGATGACATCTGTTGCCAGGTCGAGATCGCGGGGCCGGGGTTCATCAATCTGACGTTGGACGACGCGTGGGTGAAATCTCGCCTGGCCAGTGCCGTGGGTGACGATCGATTGGGCGTTACCAAGGTCGCGGACGTTCGCAAGTTTGTGGTCGATTATTCTTCGCCCAATGTCGCCAAGCCAATGCATGTCGGGCATATCCGCTCGACCGTGATCGGCGACGCTTTGGCTCGAGTGCTTGGCTTCGTGGGACATGACGTGGTCACCGACAACCATCTGGGTGACTGGGGGACTCAGTTTGGCATGATCATTTACGGCTACAAACATTTTGTTGAGCAGTCGACTTACGATGCAACGCCGGTGGTCGAGCTTGGGCGGCTTTATAAATTGGTTCGCCGGTTGATGGATTATCATTCGGCGGCCAAGGCACTGCCAGCGGCAGAGAAACAATTGGCCGAATTGGAGACCGCTGCCAGTGAGCTTGAGGCAACGCCGGCTTCAGGAGACAAGGCGAAGGACAAGCAGCTTCGAAAGCAAGTTTCGGCGGCAAAGAATCGAGTCAAGAGCCAAGTGGAAACGGTTGCCGCGCAGAAGGCCAAAATTGATGGCGTCGACTCCGATGCGCAGCTCAAGGCACTCGCAGACGCTCATCCGGATATCAACAACGCCGTTTTGCTGGAGACCGCCGCGCTGCACGAAGGTGATGAGCGGAACCATCAGCTGTGGAACGATTTTCTGCCTCATTGTCGAGAGGACATTCAGCGGATCTATCAGCGGCTGGACGTGACGTTCGACCATGAACTGGGCGAGAGCTTTTTTCACAACATGCTCGGTGACGTAGTCGATGATCTCGAGGCCAAGGGATTTGCTCGCATGAGTGACGGGGCGATGTGCGTGTTTATGGAACAGTACGAAACGCCTATGATCATCCGCAAACAAGACGGCGCGTTTTTGTATGCGACCACCGATCTTGCCACGATCAAGTATCGTCTGAATGAATGGAATGCTGACGCGATTTTGTATGTTGTTGATCATCGACAGCATCAGCATTTTGAAAAGGTGTTCGATGCGGTCAAGCTGTGGGGCTACGACGATGTGGAACTGGTTCACGTCAGTTTTGGGACGGTGTTGGGTGACGATGGAAAGCCGTTCAAGACACGGTCGGGCGACACCGTGAATCTGGAAACCTTGTTGGACGAAGCCGAATCCCGCGCGGTGGCGATTGCCAAGGAGGCGAACCCGGATCTGGAGCCTCAACAGCAGGAGAATATTGGTCGAGTCGTCGGGATTGGCGGGCTCAAGTACGCCGATCTGTCTCAGCATCGTGCGTCGGACTACAAGTTCAGCTACGAGAAAATGCTGGCGATGAAGGGCAACACCGCGACCTATCTGCAATACAGCTACGCCCGAGTCCAAGGGATTCTGCGACGGTTGGAGACCGACTTGCAGGAATTGCGGTCTGACGCGAGTCCGTTGGTATTTGAGAAAGACGTTGAGCGTGCGTTGGCGGTCAAGCTGGTTCGTTTTGGTGAGTCGCTGGACGAAGTGCTGGTTGAGTACAAGCCGAACTTGTTGTGCAATTACCTGTTTGAGTTGACTCAGACGTTTTTCCAGTTTTACGATCAATGTTCAGTGAAAGATGCTTCCAGCGATGATGTGCGAGTCAGTCGTTTGAAGTTGTGCGACCTGACGGCTCGGACGATCGAAAAGGGTTTGGGGTTGCTGGGGATCGGCGTGTTGGAACAGATGTGATCAAGTTGTTTTGGAATCACGTCGCGCCAGTTGAGTCACAAAGTGACAGTTGGTTGTGATTCTCGGTTTAGGTTGAGGGAGTCAGTTCAGTCACGAAGTGACGGCAGGCTGTAGCCCCGGGTTTTAACCCGGGGAATTAGGTTTGTGAATGTTTGGAGTCGCGGAGCGACGGTAGGTGCAAGGTAAACGCCGTCTGTCGTCGCTCCGCGACTTGAATGTGGAAGGGGTTTGGGTCCCCGGACTGAAGTCCGGGGCTACGCGCTGTCGTCGCTTCGCGACTTTTAGTGGCACTGGTCGCAAATGGC
>CAZLYM010000205.1:0-1158 GCA_964563475.1 uncultured Pirellulaceae bacterium | reverse complement strand
TGGCACTGGTCGCAAATGGCGCTGGTCTCTAATGGCATTGGTGCTTCGTGGCATCAGTTCTTAAAGGGATTGGATGGATGGTGCGATAGGCAACAGCGATTTGGACTTTGAAGGTCTTGGATGGACTGCCGAAAACACTGTGACGACATTCTGGTCAACATGAATTTAAAACTATGAGCAACGCCAAGACTAAAAATCAAAGTGATCAAACTCTTACGGATAGTATCTTGGATCAGTTTCTCTGTGGTGATGCGATCGAGGTTGCTCGGACGCTGCCGGACGCCTGTGTGGATGCGATCGTCACCAGTCCGCCTTACTTTCAGCAGCGCGACTACGGTAGTGACTTGCAGATCGGGATCGAATCAACTCAGCAGGAATACGTGCAACGACTGGCGGATCTTTTCGCCGAACTTCGCCGAGTCGTAAAGCCTTCAGGATCTGCTTGGGTCGTGATCGGCGACAAGTATGTCAAAGGAGAACTGCTGGGCATGCCGTGGCGAGTCTGTTTTGGACTCAAGGATATCGGTTGGCAGTTGAGAAGTGATTGCATCTGGCACAAGCCCAACGCAATGCCTTCAAGTACTAAGACTAGGCCAACGACCGACCACGAGTACATCTTCTTTTTTAGTCACTCGAAAAAGTATCACTATGACGCCGATGCGATTCGCGAGCCGCATGTGACGTTTTCGGAAAATTCGAAAATGAAAGGCGGCCGCAAGCACTTTGGTAAACGAGGCGGAACTCCCGAGCAGGGCAAAAACGAGGGTGACAGCAATCTTCACGACGGACGCTGGGATCAGGCGTTCCATCCGTCGGGTCGCAACAAGCGCACTGTCTGGTCGATCTCGCTTTCTAAATTTCGCGAGGCGCACTTTGCGGTTTACCCTCAGACCTTGGTGGAAACGTGCATCAAGGCAAGCTGCCCTGAAGGTGGGGTCGTGCTTGACCCATTTTCGGGCGCCGGCACCACGGCACTGGTGGCTCGCAGCTTAGGCCGGCGCTTTATTGGCATCGATTGCGTCCCCGAGTACTGCGAGCTGGCTCGCCGCCGGCTTGAAGAGGGGTAGGTTTCGGTTTTCGGTGTGCGGTGTGCGGTGTGCATGTACTTCGCCTGCCGACCTCCAGCTTCTCATCTGCGGCCTCCGTCCACAAACTCCG
>CAZLYM010000204.1:0-7331 GCA_964563475.1 uncultured Pirellulaceae bacterium | reverse complement strand
TTAAGTCCACTGGCAGATGACCGCAATTTCGCGACAATTTTATTTTGAATGTACCAGAGATCGAAAAACGCGATCGCACTGAATACTGAACCCTCACGACTCAAATTGTAAGTATACGATGCCGAAAATTAAGCCAATCACTTTTGACTACTCAGGATCGCTGATTGCGAAAAACGGAATCACTCAACAGCAAATTGATGCCTTGAAGCCCGACCTGATCGCGGCTCGGGACGAGATGCTCAAAACCGATCTGGAAATGTACGATGCGGGCGCAGCGGTCCCAGAAAAAAAACAACCGCTCGATGCCGGTTTCCACGAGATGCCAGAGCGAATCCTAGACGCCTATCAGTCGGATCGCGAAAACAGCGAGCTTGGCCGAATCCTGAAAACCGCTGCTCGCCTGCAAGAAACCGTAGACAAAGTTGTCGTGCTGGGTATCGGCGGTTCTTACATGGGAGCCCGTGCGTTGATGGAAACGTGCTGCGACCCTTACCACAATGAACTACCTCGCGCGGCTCGCGGCGGACGACCTCGAATGTACTTCGAGGGCAATAACGTCGACAACGATTGGTCACAGGCGTTGTTGCAATTCCTTGAAGCCGACACCACCGGTGATGGCCCCGAAGGAAAATGGGCGATCGTCGTGATCTCCAAGAGCGGTGGCACGCTGGAAACCGCAGCGTCCTTCCGCCAGTTCACTCGCAAGCTCGAAGAAACGGTCGGGCGAGACAATCTGCCGGAACTGATTGTTCCCGTCACCGGCGAGTCCGGCAAACTTGCCAGCTTGTCCGATGCGATCGGAGTGAAGGATCGCTTCTTGGTTCCTGACGGTGTTGGAGGTCGGTTCTCGGTTTTCTCAGCCGTTGGCCTATTACCGGCAGCGATTTTGGGCATCGATGTCGTGACGATGCTCGAAGCGGCCGCCGCAATGAATACAACGTTCCGATCGGCCGATCTGGGGCAGAACCCGGTCATGGACTACGTCGCCGTCAACCATCTGCTGGAGAAAGAACAGAACGTCGTCACCCGAGTCCTTTCCGTGTGGAGCAAGTCACTGGAGTCCGCCGGGTTCTGGTACGACCAGTTGCTGGCCGAAAGTTTGGGCAAGGCCGAGCGTGGTGCCTTCCCGTTAACCGCCGTCAATTCTCGCGACCTGCACTCACGCGCCCAACAGCACCAAGAAGGTACTCGCGATAAGGTCATGAACAATGTGATTGTTGATTCATGGCGTTGCGATGCGTTGCCGATTGGAACGCTCAACGACGGTGACTGGGACCAAGATCAGCTGAATGAACTATCAGACAAAACTTTGCCCAACGTAATAACAGCCGCGATCAAGGGCACCAATCTGGCTTACAAAGAAGACGATCGCCCAACGACCGATCTGCACCTTCCAGCCGCCAACGAATCAGCACTCGGCCAGCTATTTCAAATGCTGATGCTTGCCACCGTGCTCGAAGGCCGCCTGATGGGCATCAACCCTTACGGTCAGCCGGGCGTTGAAAAGTACAAGATCAACATGAATCGAATCCTGCGAGAAGGTTAAACCCTGCGATTTACAAGTATCGGTCCCAAGAATTTGACACTGACAGATTTTTACCATGGCAATCAAACTCACGTGGCTCGGTCACGCAACCTGGTCCATCGAAACCACCGCCGGAACAATCCTGCTGGATCCGTTCCTAGGCGATAACCCAGCGGCGGCTATCAAAGCAGACGAAGTCAACGCAGATCTGATTCTGGTTTCTCACGGACACGCGGATCACATTTCCGACGCCGCTGAGATCGCCAACCGGATCGGTGCAACGGTCGTCACGAATTACGAAATTGCTCAGTGGTTGGAGAAAAACCATGGCGTCAAAAACACGATCGGCATGAACATCGGCGGTAACGCTCAAACAGATTTCGGCAAGATAAAAATGACCCCCGCTTTGCACAGTAGTGGGTTACCTGACGGATCTTACGGAGGATGTCCGGCCGGCTTTGTGTTGAGCCTTAATGATGACGGAGTCGAGAAAACGATCTACTTCGCGTGTGACACGGGCCTGTTTTCCGACATGGGACTGATCGGGCACATGGGCATCGACGTGGCCGTACTGCCAATTGGTGATCTGTTCACAATGGGACCAGACGACGCTGTCACAGCGACCCAGTTGCTCACCCCGAAAACCGTTCTACCGACTCATTTCAATACTTGGCCACCAATCGAACAGAATGCCGAACAGTGGGCCGAGCAAATTCGTAGCAAAACAGAAGCTCAGCCCGTTGTCCTGAAGCCCGGTGAAACGTTCACCTGCCAGCCATAAATTTCCAAATACATCACATGATCATCCCCGCCTCCGACCCACGACGTTCCTCCGCCATTGCCCTAGTGGCGGTGATCGGCTGTATGCTCTTAGCCAATCCATCCTTTGGCCAAGACACCGAACTGCGTTGGAAATTTTCCCAGGGTGACACCTACCAAGCTCAATCGCAACAAAAGACGACGATTGACACTCGCGTCGAAAAACGGACCAGCCGGATCACTTTGGACGTGACGCTGACCAGTGAGTGGAAAGTCATCTCGGCCGACGATTCATCCGCCTCGATCGAACAATCGATCCGTGCGATCCAGTTGTCGGTAATCAATCCTGCCAACGCAACGAAATCCATTTCGGTCGATACGCAAAGTGAAAAACGTCCCGCCAAAGCCGCTCGAAAAATCGCCAAACAAATGAAATCGCTGGTCGGCAAGTCCCTGAAATTCTCAATCACCGATCAAGGCGAAATCAGCAAGGTCGAGCTACCAGCCGACTTTCAGGAACTACTCGACTCAATGCCGGAGAAGTCCCCTATCCGCAAAGCGTTTGATGTGGCCAAATTGGAATCGTTATTGAAGACCTCAACGATTCTGCTCCCAAAGAAAAGCGTCAAGACCGGACAGACTTGGAACATCGCTTCGTCCGAAGATGACCAACTGAGCAAATTGACGGGCCAACGGACGGCGAAATACGTTGGACCGAAAACGGTTGACGGCAAAGAACTCCAGCAGATCGACTTGGCTCTTACCGAGACACCTGAATCTGAATCCAGTGCGGCCCAACCAACCGGCGGCTTGCGAGGTTTCGAATGGTCCGGAAAATACTGGTTCGACTCAGGTGACGGACGCTGCACCCGCAGCGAAAGAACTTCTGACATCACAACGTTGCGAACCCATCGCGAAATGGAGATCGAAACTCAAGTCGTCGTTGAATCCGTTTTTCAACTCTCCCCTCAACCTCGCTGAAAACTGCGGCCACGTGTCGAGAACTGCTCATGCCCGAATTCGAAACCGTCGCCAAAGTTGGCGACATCCCCGTTGGCAAAGGTGCCGCGTACGAAGTTAAAGGTCGTGTCGTCGCGGTATTCAATGACGACGGCACGTATCGAGCGATGGACGACATGTGCCCGCACATGGGAGCGTCTCTTTCGACTGGATTCCTAGAAGCTTCGGAAGTCACCTGCCCGTGGCACGCGTGGCGTTTTGATATCAAAACCGGCGCTTGGTGCGACAATCCCTCGCTGAAGATCGACACCTTTGAAGTCCAAGTGGAAGGCGACGAAATTCAGGTCAAAGTTTTTACTCAAGACACTTCGGTCGACTCTGCCGATGTCGCGGCAACTCGAAAACGAAACGAATGCCAAACCGACTGCGGCCAGAAATCGGAAGACGTACAGAAAACGGACGAGGAACCTCATGCCTGAACCGTCCGAGGTTTCCATTCGAAAATTTCAATCGCTCATCCGGGAAATGTACCACGAAAAGGACGTCGCCCGAGGGATTCCGGGAACGTTCATGTGGCTGATGGAGGAAGTGGGCGAACTTTCTTCGGCACTCAGAGAAACAAGCCAGATGGATCAGGCGGCAGATCCGGAAGCATATCAAGCCAAAAGGCAAAATTTAAAACTAGAGTTCGCCGATGTCCTAGCTTGGTTAACTACCATCGCAAATGTGGCTGATATCGACCTAGACGACGCCATCATGGAAAAATACGGCTCCGGCTGTCCTGGCTGCCAACAGTTTGCCTGCGTCTGCGACGACGCCGAGAAACCGTAACCAAACAATCGCGTTCCCGAATCTAATAATTTCTGACCCACTCTGCAAACAACTGCAACCTTTTCCAATGAACCTGTATCGGTCTACATTTCGCGCGGTCTCTCTTGCTGTGCTGACACTGCTTGCAGCGTCAGGCGCCGCAACGGCTTGCGCGGACACGGACGGTCAGACAGAAACCAGAGACATTCAGGTCGGGTTCGATGGTCACTCGCGATTGGGAGCATGGTTTCCAATTTTTGTCCGCGCGGATGACGACGACTCGATCGATTCTTACTCGATCGAAACGGTAGACGCCGACGGCTTTCCTGTCACGCTCAAAGGTGAACCGATTCCGCACCTCGATGGCTGGCTGGAATGCCTGATGCAAGCTGGTAGAAAACACCACCAGTGCCACGTACATTTGAATTCGGATCAGCAAATCAAACGGTCTTATTCCTTTCGGCTCAAGGACACCTCGGCAAAGCATGTCATTCATCCATCGACTCAGGGCCTAACCGTCGTGATCGAAAATGGCAAATCGATCGCGTCGACAATCGCCTCTCAAGTTGCCATCACTGGCTCACGAGAATCTGCCATTGTCTCGGTTACCGAATCAAGCCAATTGCCGTCAAACTGGTTGGCATGGCAATCGGTCGAACGGCTGATCATTTCCGCCAGTGCCAGCGAACAACAATCCCCGATTTCGCCAGAACAGTGGTTGGCCATCAGAAAGTGGATGGAACGAGGCGGGAATCTAATCGTTTCGGTCGGCGCTGATCAAGCAGATCTACTGTCCAACGTTGGCCCATGGAAAACCTTTTGTCCCGGCGAATGTCCGGGCAAAGTGGAGATTGAATCGAGTTCACGGATCGAGTTCTTTGCCGATGCGAACGAGCAATTGATTCCAAGAGAGGGCCAGCCAATCGAAGTTTGCCAATTGGACTCGGTGCAGGGCAGGGTAGAGTTGGTCCAGGACTCACGGCCCCTAGTCGTATCGACCGCCTTTGGTTTTGGCCAGCTAACTTTTGTCGCGTTCGACCTGAACAACGACCGCATTACTCAATGGAAAGGGTACAGCGGCCTAGTGCAACGAATCCTCAACGGAGCCGACGCAAATGAAAGCGTGGGCTCGCGATCGGCCGGTCGCTCTCAAGGCAGTCGCGTATCGCATGTTGGCTACACCGATCTCGCCGGACAACTAAGACTGACGCTCGATCGTTTTTCTAGCGTCACATTCGTTTCCTTCGCATCGGTCGCGGCACTGATTGGGTTATTTATTCTTTGCGTCGGTCCCGGCGATTACTTTCTGTTGCGTCGACTGATGGGGCGGATGGAATTAACCTGGCTGACCTTCCCAATCATCTCGCTGCTCTTTTGTGCTGGGGCCTACCTGATGGCAAAATCGGTCCGACCGGCCAGCATCAAATTGAATCAGTTGGAGATCATCGACATCGACCAAACGTCGGGCCAGACTCGCAGCAATATCTGGACTCACTACTACAGCCCCGCCGGAGGCCAATGCACCATCGAACTACCCGGTTCAACCGAACTGGCATCGGGAATCGATCAAAGCGTTGTCAGCTGGCAGGGACTACCGGGCGATGGGTTAGGTGGCATGAACACCCGCGCAGTCAATTCACTTACCGAGCAAGGTTACACTCAGCACGTAACCGCTCATGCCAACCAATCGATATTGGACATTCAGATTGTGGACCAGCCGCTACGAGTCTCCTCAACTCGGGCGTTGTTCAGTCAGTGGTGGAGTGAAACTCAGATTCCAATCGAAAGCAAACTAACGCTCAACCGCCGCACGCGGCACATCGAGGGAACGTTTTCCAATCCGTTGAACCGGACTCTCAAGGATTGCCGGCTACTGTATGGAGAATACGTCTACCAACTGCCGGCACGCCTTGAGCCGGGAGACGAGATCGACATCGTGGGCGACGATCTGCGTGAACAAACGACAAGCAGCTATCTGAATCGGCGTACCAAAGACGCCGAAGACACGAACCGATCTCGAAAAATTCCTTGGGATCCAACCAGTACCAACGTGGATCGACTGGCCGAAGTCCTGATGTTCTATTCTGCGGCGGGCGGGCGCGAGTACACTGGGCTCTCGCACGGTTATCAGCCCTTCGTTGACCTGACCAACCATCTGCCGCAATCCCGAGCGATTCTGGTTGGCAAAGTTGATTCGCTGGTGACGCCGTTGCAGATCGACGGACAATCCAGTGAGGACTCGTATGACTCGGCAAGCACTTTTGTACGACTGATTTTTCCTGTGGGAACCCGCTAGCCTTCACGGCCTCTGGACGACAATTTCATGATCAAGACTGAAAACCTGACCAGAAAGTATGGCGATCTTTTCGCGATCAAGGACATCAACCTTGATTTGCAGGAAGGGGATCTGTTCGGATTCATTGGCCCCAACGGTGCAGGCAAAACGACCACGATGCGGATCATTGCCACTCTGGCCGAACCGTCATGGGGCGAGGCCTACGTGTGCGGGCACTCGATTTACAAAGAGCCGCGGGAAATCCGTCGACTGGTCGGATACATGCCGGACTTCTTTGGTGTCTACGATGACATGAAAGTCATTGAGTACCTAGAATTTTTCGCGGCAGCCTACCGAATCCGAGGCCCTCAACGGCGCAAAAAGTGCGACGAGATGCTGGAGATCGTGGATCTGGAGTTCAAGCGAGACGCCTTCGCCAACACGCTCTCCCGAGGCCAAACGCAACGACTGGGCCTCGCCCGAGTCCTACTTCACGACCCGCAAGTGTTGCTGCTGGACGAACCTCTGAGTGGCCTCGACCCTCGCGCTCGAATTGAAATGCGAAACCTCCTGCGTCGGCTGGGGCAAACTGGAAAAACAATCGTTGTCTCCAGCCACATCTTGCCAGAGCTTGCTGACGTCTGCAACAAAATCGGGATCATCGACCGAGGCGAAATGAATATTTCGGCCGCCGTGAACGACGTGATGCAGCAAGTCCGCAACCAAACCATTTTGCACATCGGCGTCGTTGGAGACGACTCGCAGGCCATCGATTTACTGCAAGCGGAAGACTTGGTGGACAGCGTGGTTCAAGGCGATGGGCATCTAGTCGTGACGCTAACAAAACTGACCGCCGATTATTCTGACCTAGCGTCCAAGCTGATCACTTCCGGTTTAGGAATCAGTCTGTTTCGTGAAGAAGAAATCGATCTCGAATCTGCCTTCATGGCGCTAACGCGCGGAACCAGCAAGAAGATGTAACGCGGAACGCCGAACGCGGAA
>CAZLYM010000203.1:0-7353 GCA_964563475.1 uncultured Pirellulaceae bacterium | reverse complement strand
CCCCAATTCGAACTTCCCTGGTTCGGACTTCCCCCGACTCGAAATTTCTCGGCTCGCACTTCCGGCTCGTACTTACTCAAGTGCTTTGATTTCGCAAAACCTGTGCGAACTCACGCCGCCTCGGGAGCAACGCTCACCCCATGCCGCAGACACCCGAGCAAACCTCGCAAGAAAATGGGGCAAACAGGAAAAACAGGAAAGCTTGGCATTAAAAAGATCTTATTTTTTCCCTACAATCGGGCAAAAAAAACGTCGCGGAAGTCCCGATCCGGCTTGACAAGCATTGCCAACCCTTGCATTCAAGCGGTTTGTACGCTAATTTCTGGACTCACCAACCGCAATGTCAACCCCGGTTGACGAACTTTTCAAACCACAAAGAAGAAAATCGAAGCTCATTCGATTAAAGGAAGTGTTGGAACGCTTCCCAATAAAAATCAAGTCCAATGGAAGGCTTGAAGAAAAGGAATTTGCCCTCAAAGGGAATTCATTATGCTAGTACTTAGTCGAAAAATTGGCGAACGGATCTGGATCGGCGACGATATCGCCGTCACGGTCGTTCGTATCACCGGAGGCGGTGTTCGCATCGGCATCGAAGCACCGTCAGAAATGCCCGTCGTACGCGAAGAGCTAAAGCGAAAGCTGGAACAGCAGCTTGAAGAAGAATCATCTGCCAAGCCATTGCCTCGCTAGCTGAAAGCTAATCCGGAAACTTCATCACGCGGTATGCGAAAACGCGATGGTTGACAGCGTTGTTTTTGCCATGCGTGCCGACTATTTCAGACCGTTGAAAATGTTGCCTTTCTCGGCAACATGAGCGTCTTTGGTGATCACGATTTTTCCCGATCGCAAGTCAACCCTGCGGTCGGGCATCTGCTCAAGTGATCCGTGTTGCGACACAAATCGCACCAACGCCTCAAGCTTGCTCGCCGCTGATGCTTCCCCAACGACCTCTTTCCCGGGCGCGTTACCCCACACGACCTTGGTCCCATTCTCGGGCCAAAGTTCAAACGGAATCTGACTCGCCGCCATCTGACGACTCGAACGCATCGTCATCACTCGATAAATCCCTAACTGCTGTGCTCTTGCACCAATCTGGCTCATGATCGCGGCCGCATCCACCACGCGACCATCACGCCAGACCTCCCAAGGCCTAAGCAGATCCAAACTCTGCGGGTTAAAAACCGAAATCCTTGGTAGCTGGACGTGCTGAACAATTTCCGCCGGCATCACCGTCCCGCTACTGTCGACGGGCATGACCTGAGCCGTTTTGCTCTGGTCCCACCTAGGAACCGTCATCTGATTCAGTTCAACGATCCCCACAGGGAATCGATACCGCACATCAATATCCAACCCATCGGCCGACTTTCGAACTTGGTTGACTTTCGCAACCCAACCCACCGACTGTAGAGTTGTCGCGGTTCGCGAAACGACATCGGTGTCCAGAATATTCGGCGCCGCATGACCAGCAGGCACTTCCAACAGCAAACGCTTCAAATCAATCTTTGCCCACTGAGGCGCCGGAGTGATTCGGACGCGATCTTCGGTCAACTGATACTGGGCCGCCGGAATCAGCCGATGTTGATATCTCTGCCACAAGCTCAACGCACCGGCAATCGTCAAACCAGTGACTAGGACGAACAAGGTCCCTGGATGCAACAACGTTCCCCGCAAAGAAAAATTGTTGATCAGCCGGTCGAGTAGATCTTCGTTTCGGTTTCGTCTTGCCATCGGTTCCGCCACCAGTTCAGACTCTGCCTGACACGATTCATGAGCAGGCGCACAAATACGTTATCGAACGTTTTCGGCACCAGAATCCGCCAAAGCCTGAAGGGTCCGCCCAGCCGGAAAGACCGTTGCAACGCGGCGTGATGTGACAACCTGAAGCGCGCAACATCATCCCGCTGCACGTCTTTCAATATCGACGACTACCAACGCTGGATCGCGTCCTGAAGTTCAATCTCCAGCCGATCGGCAACCTGCTGCCGCACCTTATCCATCAATTCGAGCACCTGCTCGCTGGTTGCGCCAGGACTGGCGACAATGAAATTAGGATCGCGATCAGAAATATGAACCGACCCTACCGATTCGCCACTCAAGCCAGCATCTGCAATCAGCTTGCTGGCCGATTCACCACCATGATCGCGAAACATATACGCGGCATTCTCATCCGAATCCGGCTGAGCCGCGCGGCGAACAATCCAGAGCTTCTGCATCCGCTTGGTTAACGCATCGGCGGGCTCGGTTTCAAATTCGAACTTGCCTTCCAGAATCGCCAGTTCCGTCAAACTGCTCTGGCGATAAGAAAACGACAACGAGTCCGCATCACGCGTGGCAACCTGACCATCAAGCGTCAACACCGTCGCGCTGCGAACCCAACTACCAACATCGACACCATGATAGCCGGTATTGTTATGCAGCGCTCCACCGACTGTACCGGGAATACCGACCAACTGTTCCGGCCCTGAAAATCCCTCCCGAGCCGCCGTGGAGATAAAGTGAGAAAGCTTAGCGCCACCACCGACGGTCATTGTGCTACCCTCAACCTTAATCTGACTAAATTCAGGAGCCGAAAGTAGAATCACGCACCCCTGCACACCTTCGCTGGAGACCAACACGTTCGAGCCACCGCCGAGTAAACGAACGGGAATCTGATCCTCGGCGCAGCGTTTTACCAGAGCGACCAATTCGTCCGTCGACGTCGGTTCGGCAAAATACTGAGCCGCTCCGCCAAGCTTCAAGCTAGTGTGAGCCGCAAGCGGTTCATTCTCTCGGACAATGTGTTCAAATCCGGAAGTAAGTGACAAGGTCAAGCTCCTCGCGCCAAAGTGATTCGGGGTAACAAAGTGATTCGGGTAGTAAACAGTGGATCAACAGTGTTTATGGTAATAAATTCCGGCGTGGCGGAACAGCATCCGCACGACAAGCAAATCCTTCGAAACTCAAACCGATCCAATTCACGATTCGCATGAGTCCGCCCATTCGATCAGCCTGAACGATAAAACTGGTTCGAGATCAAATTCTCCAGCGACATCGCGATTAGCAACATCAGCATCAGCAACGGGTACAACTCTTTCCCTCGCCGGTTCGTCCCTTGCTGCCGTTTGATTTCTTCTTTCTGTCGAACAACTTCATATCGATCAGATCCAAAAATCACATCCAATCGATCGGGTTCCAACCGAGTCAAATCCGTAGCCGCGAGGTCCAAGCGAGTACTAAACCCTCGCAGCACCGGTCCGTCCAACTTGCCTTTCAATCGATAGTGCCCAGGCAGATCCGTAAATCGGTATCGAATCTGCCCATCGACACCATGAATCGTTGCAGGAGTCTGATCGTCAGCGGGCGTAAACACCTGATAAGACTCAGGCCAGCTTCGCAAATCATTCTCGAACGAGGCAATTTGTCCTACCTGAATGTTCAGCGAGTCAGCGTCTCCCGCGACTACATGCTGAGCAATTGCTCGAACCAGCAACCAAGCCGGCAAAGGCTTACCAAGAAAAAGCTCATTCCAGATCGTTCGATTCTCTGCCCAAGCGGGTTCCGAGATCGGGGTAGTCATCGTCAGAAATCGACCGGCACCAATCCGATGCTCCCACACCGCAGCTTCTCGATTCGAGTATCGCAACAGAACGCTGGCAACAGAGCGAGCCCCACCTTCACCATTTTCAAACGGTTGATCGTCGAAGGCTTCTGATCCCCAATGCCGCCCAACGGGAAACCGGCTCCATGGAATTCCAGCGTCAATCTGCCGAAACGAACGAAAGAGCGGATGAGCCAGATCATTTTCACGTGGGCTCAGGAACACGTCGTCCGCGCTTCGCCAAACGCGCGTTAGTGAAAACCCCATCGCCCGATCGGCTAGGTCGCTTTGAAAAGTAGGATGAACCTCGGCGCCGCTGGCACAATTGTGGCCTAAAAACATGGCCACCCCTCCGCCCGCGTTCGCGTACTCGGCTAGGCGTTCCCAAGTCGCGTCGGTCATGGGTGGTGGATCAATCAGAAAAATCGCGGCGTAATCGGAGTCAGGCTCGTTGCCTCGGGCTTCAAACTGTTGAAACGTGATCTGTTCACAATCGTATCGCGCCGTTCCAAGTTCGACAGACCGCGCCGGGGCGATCGTGCTGATCAAGTTTGTCGTACTGACTCCCACCGGCGCGACCACCAACGCTTTCCATTGTCGATTAACCTGAAACGTAAAGTGCCTAGTGTTGTCCAACGCCAACGAATCCGAGCCCACGATTTCGACCTGGCCATGATACGTCCCCGGTCGAAGATCCTGTTGAAATCGAAGTTCAACGGCAGCCGCTCCGTTTTCACGAACATCAAAAGTCGCCTGCTGCTTCCATACATCGTCTGAATACACGGCGCGACCGTCTCGGATGACCGGGCGTGAAAGATCGGGCTGCTCAATCGTCAAGTTAACCGTTCGCTGACCGGCGGACCCCAACCGAACCAGTTCAGTCGAAACGACCAAACCACCCGACTCAGTGACCTCGACCGCAGAAAGCTCAACCGGCGAGAGCGCGAAATTTTCTACATCTGGACTTCCCACATCCACCACGATCACATTGCTCGTTGAAAGTCGAGCAATTCTTTGCTGCAAGGACCGAAACTCAGTGCCTTGCCAACCAGCGGCCGTCAGGTCGGTCAACAAATAAATTTCCTTGCGAGTCTCTTCCGCTTTTTCAAGCAGCCGCAAACCCTCGTCCAACGTTTCCGGAATACTCGCACTAACGTGATTGATCCCCAACTTACTGACCCGCCGCGCGGCCGCCGCCGGATCAACCGAGAAAAACGGCTCGTCATGATCGGTCGCCAACACACATACTCGACTGCTGTCGGGAAACTGGCCGACCAACCAAGACGCGATTTCTTGAGCCTGTTCTAACCGAGTCACATTGTTCTGGCGGTAGCTCATTCGGGGTGACGTGTCGATCAGGACGACCGCCGCCACTGGAGCCTGAACGTCTCCCAATCCCAAAGATTCTTCGCTGCCAAACAGACTCCATGCCGACCACCCGCCGTAGCCGATCAAGCCAACCAGCACCGCCCCCAAGGCCCACACCAACATCCGATTCGAGCGGCGACTGAACAACGTCGCCATCAACCAACCCGCGACTACCAGACCGATTCCACTGATCCCGCCGACGGTCAACCAATTCCCAAAGTCTCGCGAAGCAACCGCCGGCCCCGCCAACGCCAACGCACCCAAAGCAATCAACAGACACCGAAGCAGCAACAACATCAAATGCCGAAGTCGCATCCGCGACCGCGTCGAATGCTGCCGCTCCTGCAAAAAACGAAGGGTTGGAAGATCAACTCGTTTGGGTTTGGGTTGCATCAAAAAATGCAACACCACCGGCACCATTAAAAGTGCTCCGCCCAGCCCAAGGATCATGAAGTTGGCCCACGCCATCAGCAAGGCCCTTCCGGTAAAGACAGAAGTTGGAGGTCGTAAATTGAAATTCGCGCGCGAACAACTCCGAATTTCGAATTCCGAATTCCCATTGGTTCTATCCCCGTGCTCGACGGCTAAGCAAGTACTCCAGCAACGCCTTGTCGAACTGCATGCTGGTATCCAACGCAACGTAGTCAAAACCACCCGCGTTGCTTTGCTGAGAAAGTGAGTCGCGAAAGTCCTTGATCCGCTGGACATAGTCGGACCGGAATCCGTCCGCATCGACCTTCATTTCTTGGTCGGTCTCCGGATCTCGCATCTCGTACATCCCGTTAAAGGGAAAGCTGACCTCGGCTTCATCGAGGATATGAAACAGAATGATGTCATGCCCTCCGTGCCGCAGACGGTACAGCGAGTTAAACATCTCTTCCTGATCGGACAGTAAATCTGAAAAGATCATGACCAGACTGCGAGTTTTCAGCATCGCGGCGATCTGCCCCACGCTATAGGCAAAATCGGTCGTCCCGGACGGCCTGATCTTGGACAACAGTGACAACACATTGCCTAGTTGTTTTCGATTGGACCGCGGCGGCAGACTTTCGCGAACTTTGTCATTGAACGTGATCAGCCCGACTGGATCCTGTTGCGATATCATCAGATACGCCAGCGCGGCAGCCAAGCAAACCGCGTAATCGAATTTGCTCAACGTCTGCTCGAACGTGTACCCCATCGACTCGCTGAGATCCATCACCAGAAAGCCGGTCAAGTTCGTTTCGGATTCGTACTTGCGAATGTAATACTTGTCGGTTTTCGCGAACACGCTCCAATCGATGTCGTTCGGGTCGTCACCGGGCGAGTACTTCCGGTGCTCGCTGAACTCAACACTAAAGCCGTGGAACGGGCTGGCGTGCAGACCATGCAGAAAGCCTCGCACGACGAACTGAGCTCTCAGATCAAGCCGCTTGATCTGGTTGATGACTTCGGGCTTGAGGTATTTTTCGACAGACATAAAGTGCGTGGCTTCCGCCAGACTGACTACGGTTTGATCTTCCTCAGTGTGACCGAATTTCCGATCTGATTGTAGGTCACTTCATCCGCGTAGGTATTGATCAAGACCAAACCACGCCCCGAGTCACATTCGAGGTTCTCGTCCTTGGTCGGATCGGGCACCTCATTCGGATCGAATCCTTCTCCCTGATCGGTGATCGTGGCATGGAATTCTCGATCATCAACCTTCATGGTGATGTCCACCGATTTATCCGGCGAGCACTGATTGCCATGTCGAATCGCATTCACGATCGCCTCTTCCATCACCATCCGAATCCCGAACATCTCCCGATCAGCCCAGCCGAATTTTTCGAGGGCCTCGACAAGCGACTCAATCAGTTTTGCGCAAAGGTCAGGATTGCTAGGGATGCGTCGTTCGAGCGTCCAGTTCCGTGGCGGCGTAGTCATCGCGAGTTCTTGATATCCAGTACGGTGCCAAATGGCCGAATCTTATTGAAGCGACTCAATTGCGTCATTCTGTTTCTCTTCAATCCTAAAAACCGAATCAAGCTTCGTCAGATTGAATACGTCACGAACTTCGGGTCGCAGATTGCTCAGTCGAAGCTGGCCACCCTGTGACCGAATCCGTTTTTCGGCAACCAGCAATTTACTGACTGCGGCACTGGAGAAGAAGCTGACGTTTTCGAAGTTGATGACAACACGACCTTTGTCTTCGCCGGAAACCGCATCGACTAACTCGCTTCCAAGCTGTTCGATTCGAGCTGCGTCCATCATCCGCTCGTCGACAAATTTGACGACGGCAACGTCCTCAACCGTGTCCATCTCAATGCATTCGTACTGATCCATGCTCGGCTTCCTTGAAAATAACTACCCCTAACAGCTCCTATATATTAGCACGAATTTTCCATCAGAGTAGGTCGCAGATGGCAGAACAATTGTCCCAATTGTTT
>CAZLYM010000202.1:0-7358 GCA_964563475.1 uncultured Pirellulaceae bacterium | reverse complement strand
GGTTCCGCGGATTCGTCCGGTTGGAATTGGCCCCATTGGTAGACCGGGGCACCTGAGGCGTTGACTAACCGAATGCGCGAGTCAAACCTCTGCGAAGATCGTGTTGTGTCATCATTTTGCGTTTCCGTATCGGTGTCAGGCATTTTGGCGATTAGGTCGGCAATCCAACGCGAACGTTCTAATGCACAGCCGACAATTTTCCCCGAGGGTCGGCGCTGCCAGTAGATCAAATTAAGCCCGCGCTCCCAGTACCAGCCAAACCACTTTGAGCCTTTGGGCGCCGGACCCTCGAACTTTGAGCCTTTGAGAAAACTGGCGGCAGTTTCTGGAAGTCGGGTGATGCGTTTTGATTGACTTTCTTCTTCCTGTACGTTTTCAGAACTCGATACCATTCCTTCAAAGTCTTGGCCGGTAAACATCCTAGCCGCCTGGGTCAAGAACTTGCGTTCGGTTCCGATTAGCGGCGAGCTTGTTGTTGCGGGGTTGGGGTAAAGCAATTCACCGCCATCGTCGAGGACGAACAATTGAAACAGCCGTGGTTCGGTGCGATTGACCTTCCGCAGGCTTTCGACATCGTAATCGTCGATCGACGTAATTCGTTCAAGGTCGGGCTCTACCGATTCCAAACAGGAAGCAATCGTCGAATTGACATCCTGCAATCGCCCTTCAAGCACCTCGCCGAACCGTTGCCGGACGAGCATCTGCTCGTTCTTTGCAATTCGCACCATCGCCCAAGTCAGCGCGACTAGCGGCAACAAGAGAATCAAGGCGATCAAGATGACAGTGCGTCGTTTCATGTTTGTTTATGTTATCTCAACACGAGACAACATGGAAAAGGTTTGGTGACCGATCTAAAGCGAGCGTTATGGAGTTCCAGTTTTACGCGACTGGAGCGATCGCTGCCCCGACTACGGCATCACTTCACCATATACGACCGGGAGACAAAATCCCTAGACGAATATTTGGAATGGCAGGTGATACACGAATCGATCCTACCTCGCGAGAGGATTGTCTTGCCGTCGCCGCTCAGCACAGAATACTCCCAATTGCCATGTTTGGGATCGTATCCGTCTTTCATTTTTCGCATCACTGTAAACAATTCGGCATCAACGATAGTTTTGTCAGTGAATTTTTGCTTTGCGATAATTGATCCTTGCGGATATGTACCCGTGCCTGAACGAAAAACCTTTAGACCTAGTTTATTGACGAAAACATGGAGATATTTGTCGCCATGAAGGTTGTGCTGGAGCTCCGAAGGGAAAGGCTCCCGGCACAACTGCGCGACAGGGTTTTTCATCTTAACACGCGTTTGGGTCACCTGAACGAAATCCGATTTTTCGTCACCTGATGCAATTGCAATAACGTGCTCAGAGAGCAAGTCATCGTCCGTCGCATCAAAATCCGGTGTGCCGACAATAGCGAGGCTAGATAGTGCAAGGACACTGCAAACTGCAATAGTCAATTTCATCTTGAATTGCCCAAACTAAGTCAGTTGGAAAAAGCGAGGTTCTCAGTTCTGGCATATCACCTGAGCAACAATGCAATCGCTAACACTACCGCTTCACCCTCTGCTGAAGATCATACTCTTGCTGGTAACTTCGCAGATTCTTTCTGGCTCGGTTCGCGCTTTTATCATTCTTGTTCTTGGCCTTTTCGACCTCGACTAGTTGCGCCTTGTTATCATTCGCCAAGTCTTGGAAACGATCCGCCACATCCGGGTTTTGCTCTGCATACCGACGTAGGTTATCAACGTTCAACTGCAATGCCGTCTTACACTGCAACAAATCGCCCTCGTCAAGGTACTTTGTGGCCAGCTTGGTTTGCTCGCTGGAAACCAGCGTAACGACGTCGGCCATGACATCTTTGTTGACACTGCCAGAAACTTCGCTGTCGCTATCGCTAAAGGTGACTTTGGTGCTGCCTGAAAGTTTATCACCTTGCTTAGTCGCCATGTTTGCATAAGCCACTGAAACGGTCGCAAGTTCTCGTTTGGTTCCCACTTCGGATGCCGGGACTTCGACTTCAACTAGGACGTAGCGTTGCTGCTCGCTGTAAACTTGAGCCAAGCGAGTCAAAATCTTTTGGCCGGCGATATCCGAGTCGTTCCCAAGCACTCGGACTGGGCGAATGCCTTCGGGGATCGTGACCTCAATGTCGACTTCTTGAGCCACAACAGACAACACGTCATCGAATTCCTGCCGAAAAACCTTAGCCAGCGATTCGGCATCTTCGACGAACAAGTGATTGCCTCCGCTGTTACTGGCCAGCCCTGCCATCAGGTCTTCGTTGTACCCTAGCCCTAAACCAAATGTCGAAACACTAATATTCTCTTTGACCAAGGACTCGCCAAAGTTGGCCAACTCACCAGGTGATGATGGTCCGATATTCGCCAA
Organism: uncultured Pirellulaceae bacterium; assembly: GCA_964563475.1. Lineage (GTDB taxonomy): Bacteria > Planctomycetota > Planctomycetia > Pirellulales > Pirellulaceae > Mariniblastus. Next base: position 4,965 of record CAZLYM010000202.1, on the reverse strand, counting down.
GCCATCGGAAAGCAGGATCACTCGGTTGACATATTCTTTGTCCAAAAACTTACGGACTTCGGCGACGCCTTTGCTGACTCCAGCAAACAATGCCGTGCTACCACCGACACCAATGCCACGAATCTTTGCGATCACTTGCTCAACGTCCGTCAACTTGGTGGCCGGCACTAACACGTTCACGACACTGTCGTAAGTCACGATCGACACAATGTCACTCGGTTGCAACAGACGCACAGCATCGATTGCGGCTTCTTTGGCTCGCTTGATTTTCTCGCCGCCCATGGAACCTGACCGATCAAGCACAATCGCCAAATTGACCGGTGCTCGCTTTTTGCTCGATTCCTGTTTGAATCCCACCAACTCAACTTGGATCCACGTATTTCCCTTTTCATTGGCCTTGAGAACCGTTCGAACCGGAGAAACGTTTAACGTCAACTGGTCGGCCGCACGAGTTTCATTCACTCGTCCAACAACGACTGCCGCCATGCATAGAGTTGCCACAAAAATCTTGTTCATCGTTCTGCTCCTGAAATAACACGTGATAAAAAGGCATCTGGAAAACGCCAAAGACGCCAAAGCCCCGTCTGAGGAAACTATAGGAACATTCGACGATTGAGTGGTCAGTGCCGTGTAAGAAGATTGTCAGAAATTTGTCAGCAGATTTTCCCCATGGCGCACGCCATATGCCAAAACTAGACACCCCATTCGTAGTAAAAGTCAGCATCTCTGGGCTATCTCGCCAAAACCAAGATTTCCTTAGCTAAATCCTAGGCACCTTCAGCAGCCAACCTCAGCACGGTGGGGCAAAGTGCCTATTTCAGTGCGACTAACGGTCAGTGCTACTGACGGCAGCTGGAAAGTGATATCATGTGCGACCCGCAATTCTGTAAAGTTTACAAACTGAGCTTGACCAGCAAATTGCAAGTGTTTTAGGTTAGAGTGCTGTGTCATGGAAGGCACGAATCGGCCGGTGGTGTTTGTTGAGCCAATCGCGTTGGAACGCGATGTCAGCGAATGTGTCCTTGGTCTGCTTCGGCTTGCTGAATGGTTTACAGCATGCCGACGCCACTTCTGCAATTGTATCCATTGCAGCCGGTGAACTCTTGCCTTTCGAATTGGTCCCGTCCATTCACAGTGAGAGTTTTTCTTGTACACCGGCCCCGACTTCGATGTGAAAGATCGAATCAAACAGGCGAGTGAAATCGTCGATGTGGTCGGTGGTTACTTGCCTTTACGGCGTCAGGGTGCCAACTTTGTGGCTCATTGTCCGTGGCACGATGACAGCCGCCCCTCCCTTCAAGTCAATCAGGTTCGACAAAGCTGGGTCTGCTGGGTCTGTAATTTTCGCGGAGACGTGTTCGACTTCGTGATGCGGCGTGAGTCGGTCGAGTTCTTCGAAGCGATGCAAATTTTGGCCGAACGAGCCGGCATCGAAATCAAAAAATCCGGCAAGAAGATCGTCAAAGGAAGCCCTCAGGATAAGCAAGCCCTCTTCCGAGCGATGGCGTGGGCGGTCAGTCAGTACCACGATTGTCTGCTCAACGAAGCGGTGGCCGCTCCCGTCCGAAACTACTTGGCTGACCGGAATATGTCTGCCGAGAGCATCAAAGCGTTCCAAGTCGGTTTTGCCCCATTGGCTTGGTCATGGTTGGTCGACCGAGCCCGTCATACCGAATTTTCGCCCGAAGTTCTGGAAGCGTGTGGGTTGGTTTCCGCGAACAACAGCGGCGGATGGTACGAGCGTTTTCGCGGACGAGTCCTCTTCCCGATCAGCGACACTCAGAATCGCCCGATCGCTTTGGGCGGACGGATCGTGCCGGACCTAGTTCCTGACGACCAGCAACCCAAAGGAAAATACTACAACAGCACCGAAACCCGTTTGTACTCCAAAAGCGACAACCTGTACGGGCTGAATCTGGTCCGGGACGAGGTCGCCAAAAAAGAAAACCGCAAGCTAACCATCGTGGAAGGCTACACCGATGTGGTTGCGGCTTATCAGGCGGGACTTCGGAACGTGATTGCCTGTCAGGGGACGGCGGTCAACGAACGCCATATCCGAGTCATGAAAAGATTCGCCGATAGCATCACGTTGGTTCTGGACGGCGACGAAGCTGGTCAGCGGCGGACGAATGAGATCTTGGACTTGTTTGTTGCTCAAGACGTAGACCTTCGCATTCTTTCGTTGCCTGAAGGATCCGACCCGTTTGATTTCATCCAGAAAAACGGAGCCGATGCGTTTCAGGGACTGGTTGATCAAGCGGATGACGCGATTGCTCACAAAATCAATCAGGAAACTCGCGGCGTTGATCTGATCAACGACACACACGCCGCCAATCAAGCGTTGGAAGCGATTCTAAAAACGTTGGCTCAAATTCCCGTCGGTCAGTTTGCGACTTCGGCCGCGAAGTCAGTTCGCTTAGATCAATTGATCACGCGGATCGCTCGTCAGTTCCAGCTTGACCGCACTCAAGTGAAGAATCGCCTGAATGAGTTGCGTCGAACGATGTCCAGAACACGTCCGACCGTCAACTTGGATGTTCCTGGCCAGAATCAGGCAGGGGTCGACTTCAAGCAATTGCCGCTCAAGGAATCCGAGCTATTGCAGTTGCTGATTGGCAAACCCGAGTTGCTGGACCAAGCGATCGAGAATATTTCACCCAGTCAGATTTCTGAAGGCCCGCTTCGCGAATTGTACGAGGTCATGAACGATTGTTTTCATGTCGGAAAAGACGTTGGCTACAATTCGTTGATGCTGGAGCTTGAGGATCTGAACCTTAAATCACTAGTCGATTATTTGCATGGCGTGTCCAGTGACAAACAATCGGTTTTGGCTAACATGAAAAATGGAATTGCGATTCAGCCTTTGGCTCAGTTGGAATCCATTATTGAATCGTTTAACAACATGGCGGACGCTTCGGGGACTCGTTCCCAGATTTCCCGGCTTCACGGTCGCCAGCTCGATGACGACGAAGAAGCATCGGCACTTGAAGAACTTTTGAAGCTAGCGAGACAACGACAGGGCCTTTGAATGCACCCATGGAAGGGTTGCAACCTTGTCACGGCTTTTCATCGTGTCTGACACGAACGAAGCCACAATTACAGTCGGATTTGCGAAATGGAATTCGCAGGAGGAATGACGACCGATGAATATCGTAGAAACGGAACTGAAAGACCTAATCAAAAAAGGCAAATCCCAAGGCTACCTCACATACGACGAGGTCTCAGCCTACCTGCCGGACTTGGCCAACGAATCTGAAAAGATGGAAAGCTTGATCGCGGCACTCGAAGGATCAGGGATCGATCTGCTGGATGAAGCCCCTGTTTCGGCAACTGATGGTCCGACGGGCGACGATCTTAAAGCGACCGAACCCGAAACCGAGCTCTCTGCACCCAATCTGGAAAGATTGACCAAGGCAGGAGACGATCCGATTCGGATGTACCTCAGCCAGATGGCCATCATCCCTCTGCTGACGCGAGAGGAAGAAGTTGCCCTCGCCAAGCGAATCGAAATCGCTCGCAAGCGATACCGTCGTGCCGTGATGGGCTGTCACTACGCATTTGCCGCAACATCGGACACGCTCAAGCGTGTTTACGAAGGCGAGTTACCGTTTGATCGCACGATCAAAGTTTCTCTGACCGAGCGTCTGACCAAAGAGCAGATTCAGGCTCGAATGCCGCATCACTTCAAAACGATGGATCACTTGCAAAAGCAAAACGCACGTGACTTCCAGCTGATGATTTCGAAAAGTGTCTCGGGCGATGCGAAAGCAGAAGCACGAACTCGATTTTTGCGTCGTCGCGGAAAACTGGTTCACCTGATTGAAGAGCTAAGCCTTCGCTCGCGCCGGATCAGTCCGTTGATTCGCCAGATGCGAGGCCTTGCGGATCGAATGATTGTGATTCGCCAGCAGTTGGCCGAAGCGGAGAAGAACCAACTGACCGAATCCGCCGTCAAACGCCTGCGAACCGATTTGGCTCGTTTGTTGATGCAGTGCCAAGAAAGTCCGGCCAGTATGGCAAAGCGAGTGGATGACTGCGAACGCTTCTATCGCGAATTCGAAAATGCCAAGCGACAGCTTTCGGCTTGCAATCTTCGCCTCGTTGTTTCGATCGCGAAAAAGTATCGCAATCGCGGCATGAGCTTTCTCGATCTGATTCAAGAAGGCAACACCGGCTTGATGCGAGCGGTCGACAAGTACGAGTACCGTCGCGGATTCAAGTTCTCGACTTATGCAACATGGTGGATCCGTCAAGCGATCACGCGAGCCATCGCGGATCAGGCTCGCACGATTCGCATCCCAGTTCACATGATCGACGTTCTGTCGCGACTGCGAAACATTCAAAAGCAGTTGCTTCAGGAGACTCGTCGGCCGGCAACCATGGACGAGATCGCCCAAAGGGCTCAAATGGACGTCGACGAAGTTCGGCGAGTGATGGATATTGGTCGGCATCCGGTCAGTCTGGATCGTCCCGTTGGCGAAGGCGATGATTGCAGCTTCGGCGAATTCATTGAGGACTCGGCCAGCGAGAGCCCGGTCCGCTTGGCAACAAACGGAATTCTTCGTGACAAAATCGAGAATTTGCTCAAGACGTTAACCTATCGCGAACGGGAAATTGTTCGCCTGCGATATGGCTTGACCGACGGCTACAACTACACGCTGGAGGAGGTCGGTAGAATCTTCAAAGTCACGCGTGAACGTGTACGCCAGATCGAAGCCAAAGCCGTTCGCAAATTACAGAATCCGGTCCGTGCGAAAGAGTTGGAAGGCTTCGTGCCTGCCAGTCCGTTTGGCATCGAGGGTCTGGATCAGAATTTCGGCACCGACGCGGATTTGTCACCCATGGAGACCGATTCAGCCATTCGGATGATGGCCGCGTAGTTGACGCCGACGAACTCGGAACGCGGTCTGATTCAAAGCATGCCGCAAAGGTCGTTCAAACACTCCGAGCCAAATCAAGAATGAT
>CAZLYM010000201.1:5716-7370 GCA_964563475.1 uncultured Pirellulaceae bacterium | reverse complement strand
TATAAAGATCCTGATCCCCGTCTTGATCGTAGTCTGACCAGAGGGCCGAACGAGTAAAGTAGCTATTGTTGGATGTGATCCCAGCTTCCTCGGTTGCATCGGCGAACTGAAAGCCTTCATCATTGCGAAGCAGAACATTACGGCCTCCATCATTAGCCTTTGCAAAATCAACCGGCATCACGATCAAGTCATCTCGTTTTCGAGCGTCCTCGAATTTGCACAAAAACACATCGAGATCACCGTCTTGGTCAAAATCTGCTGCACAAATGCTTCGAGCCGACCGGCCGACTGGCATGCGGTGTTCAATTTGGTAAGCTCCCTTGCCCGTGTTCGAGAAAATCAGAAGCGTTTCATCGGTTGACACGACTAGGTCTTGATCGCGGTCATTATCAAGATCGACTAGCAACGCCGCATAAGAAGAGTCAAGAGCATCCACTTTCCACTTCTGGCTGACTTCGTCACAGGTTCCGTCCGGATTCTGAATCAACAAAAGATTCGGCAACCCATGCGGCTGACAAACGTAGACGTCATCGATTCCGTCTCCATTGACATCACCAATTGCCAACCCATGCTCCCCCATCAGGTCGATGCCAGGGATTCGCCGCGCCCACTGATCAATCCCGTAGTCCAGTTGGTTCTTTAGGCATTTGCTTCGTCGGAGAATCGACGCAGTGCAATCGGTCAGCAACTGTTCCGTCTTGAACTCGGTCGCCAGTTCTTCTTGAGCCACTACTCTAACTGACTGAAGCAATGGCATGTCTCTGGGGGAATCGGGGCGACTCCATACGGTCTCCCAGAGGGAAGTCGCCTGCCGGCTGGATGTGTCTTTTGACTTCCCAAAGGCACTGGCAACGACCATCGTACGAATTGACGCTTCCTGTTCCTCAATCGTGTAGATGCTCAAATCCAGTCGAAACGGTTCACGCCCTATCCACGGTTGGTAGACCGATTGGCAAAAGTCTTTGACGGCGCCTTCGCTATCTGAAAAAACTGGCGCTGAATCGGCGAAACTCCAACGACTAACATCCACCATGGGATCGTTCATCCTCGACCCAAATCGCTCGCGATCGATCCCAATCGCTTGAAACTCGGGGTCCAATAAGCGATCCACGTTACCTGCGGTTTCCGGGGCCACGACGAAACGTTCGATGGATTTGCGCAATCGCTCCAATTGACGGCGAACGTTGTCCGTCCGCACGTTCACTCCGCTGAGCGATTGAAAAATCTCCGCAGCGTCGACACCCGTTGGCATCTCCGGAACGGTGGCCACGGGAGCCGGTTGAGAAGACGCTGGGCCGGGATCTTCAGTCGGTTCATCCTCTCGCATCAGATGGGAAATCAGCATCCCGATCAAAATCAGGCTGACCACGCCCGCAATCGGCCATCCCAGTCGAACCAACCTTGAACGCTGATCGTCAACTGATCCCTCGCCTTGTTCGCCATCGGGGTCGAACGAGTTTTCCTGTTCGACTTCGTTCATGATTTTGCCAAGTTACCTAGGGTGGTTGTTGAAATGTAATAAATCTTAGAGCCTATCCCACAACATCATAACGCGAAGCGTGAGCGAGGGACGATCCCGCAAATTCCCTCACTCACGCGTCGGGTTAAGATTGTGAGCCGAGGATTTGGGATAGCCTCTTAATGTGGCTTAGGC
>CAZLYM010000201.1:0-5616 GCA_964563475.1 uncultured Pirellulaceae bacterium | reverse complement strand
AATGTGGCTTAGGCTTCGGAAGGCATTTGGTTTGCGACCATCTGATAAAAAACAGAGAACAAGTACTGGCTGTCGTGAGGCCCAGCGGATGCCTCTGGATGGTACTGGACACTAAATGCGGGATGATCTACGTGTTTCAAACCGGCGATCGTCTCATCGTTAAGATGCTTATGCGTCACCTTGAGGCAGGCGGGAAGCCCGTCAGGTGAAACGGCAAAGCCGTGGTTCTGTGACGTGATCTCAATCTTTTCCGTCTCAAGATTCTGCACCGGCTGGTTGGCGCCTCGGTGACCGAACTTCAATTTGTAGGTTTTCGCCCCACACGCCAATGCAAAAAGCTGATGCCCGAGGCAAATGCCAAAGATAGGAGCCTTGCCAATCAACTGCTGGATGGTCTCAATCGCGTACGTCAAAGGCTCCGGGTCACCCGGACCGTTCGAAAGAAAAATGCCATCTGGATTGAGTTTCAGAACGTCGTCTGCCGAAGCGGTCCCTGGCAAAATGGTGACTCTAAACCCCTGATCGTATAGGTGGCGTGCAATGTTCCGCTTCATGCCAAAATCCAACGCGACAACATGAGGCCGATCAGCGTCGTTGCCTGAACCCTCTTCATCGCCTGAAACTTCGAACCCCCACCAGCCGCCAAGACCTTGGTCCCATTGCGATGACTCGGACGGTACGACTTCACGAACCAGATCACGCCCTACCAAACCGGGGCTTGCTTTCGCTTGTTCGACCAGCGCCGAATCGTCAAGGATCTCGGTCGAGATCACCGCTTCCATCGCTCCCTTGCTTCGAAGGTGACGAACCAGCGAACGAGTGTCGATGTTCGAGATCCCGACAATTCCGTGCTGGGCTAGGTAGTCCTGCAGCGAACCGGTCGAGCGATGGTTGCTAGCCACCGGGCTGACACTTCGAACAATGAACCCCGAAACCTGCGGTTGACCACTTTCGACGTCGTCTAGGTTGACACCGTAATTGCCAATTTCAGGGTAAGTCATTGTGACCAGCTGACCTCGGTAGCTCGGGTCAGTCAGGATTTCTTGATAGCCGGTCATTGATGTGTTGAATACCACCTCGCCGGTCGTGGTTCCTGTGGCACCAAAGGAAACTCCTGTGAAAACCGTCCCATCGGACAGGGCAAGCTTGGCGACCACGGATTGCGATTGGTCGGCGGTCTGATTGTTGGTTGTCTCGGCGATCACTGATTGCTCCGGTTATTTCCGAAAAAACAGGGAAATGCTCTCACGAATACGTTCGAACTGGATATCTGAAGTCAAACATTCTACAGGATGCCGACAACGGGAAAACACGGGGTATCTAGGCTGAATCTAGGACTGCAAGCATCACAATGCGTACAGCTTAACAACCGACTTTAACCTTTGTACCGTCTGCTCCCTGTCAGATTTTTTAGCTACGGGAAAATCAACTTCCCGTCCGATATCACAACTGGCTGTGGGTCTCCGACTGAAACCTAGTTTCGTGTCGGACAGCCAACTATCGAAGGGTCTCAGTAGCGGCGAGCTGAGGCCCTTCATTTTTGCGCTAACCTTTCGAATTAGCGCCCGATCTTAGCCCCAGCGAAAAATCAGCCCAAGCCAAATCACCCGAGCACAAAGCGCTTTCTGATGCTGAGCTTGGCTTCCACCATGAAGTCTCAATGAGCGTCCTTGCCAAACTGGAAATCCCAAGGGTCTTCGGTTGGAATTGTGGTCATTTCAACCCTAAGTAAACGTCTGCTTTAGGTCGTCGATTACCTTTCGCTCAGAAGCGGAGACTTTATTCCCCAGTCCGAGAAATCCACCTGCTGCTTCGGCAGCCGATTCGGCTCGCCCAATCACTTGATCTCGGACCTTGGCCAACGCAGAGTCGTCCAACGTTTCCACCAAGGCAGCGGTATAGCTTTTCCAAGCATCCAGTAGATCGTCGCCCGGTTTCTCAGCAAGCCAGCTTTCCAGCAATTCGAAACTGGCAGTCCCTTCCTTGACGCCCACGCTGCCCGCCGCTTTGGTGATCGCGTTCCGTTCGGCCGATTCCAGCACCCCGTCGGACCACGCCACCGCAACCATCGGGATCAAGCCAACCACGACCATGGTTTGTGGCTTGATTTGGTGTTCAATCAAGGCATCGAGTGCTTCCTTATCCTCAATCCCAGTCGCGGCGGAGAGCGCCGAACGAACTTCACTTGTGCCCATCTCCTCGCGCAGCTTCGCAAGAAGCTCTTGATCGCGACGAGCGAAAAATTGATTCTCCACCGCCGTTGCTCGATCGTGAAGCTTGTCTGCCATCCTGTGGTCTCCGGTTTAAATTGATCAATTCGATCGCGTGCGTTCACAAATATTTGACGGGCAATGCCGACGTGAAAGCCGCTCGCTATCCTTACCTTCCATGCTACGAAACCCAATAATCTCGCGAAAGGGGCCAGTCAGCACCCGGCAAAACACGGCTCGAGACTCGCCCCACCAAATCGCTGCTGCCCCCCTTTTCAACCGGTTTCTAGCCGGATAACTGAAAATTACGCTGTCACGGGAGCAAAGACGATTGATATCCCAAAAAAAATCTAGGTGGATGGTAGCCATTTTAGGAAACCTGAATCACAATTCCTTGAGTCAAAATAACACGCAGCTCAAGTCCCTTTGTAATGACCCGTTCGATGACCAACATGATATTGCCCCGTCTGATATTGCTAGTCTTAGCAGTTGTTATTTCAGTCAGCCCTGACGGCCAAGCGTATGCCACCGATTCGGCGCGAGAGCTGCAGTGGTCAGTACGCCGACTAAACACTTGGTTGGGAGACAGCAAGGAAGCCATCGGCTGGCGAAAACACTTGCTGCTGAACATCCTCGAGTCCCAAGCGGCCAAGGGACATCAGGCCGATTTTGCAACGCTTAGTATGGTCCGTGATCGTTTCGCCAGCGGAACACCGGGCACCGAACATCCTGCGTTTGTCGACGTCCGCAATGCAATTGACCAGCAATTGTCCAGCCTGAGCAACAGTTACCGTGGCGATGTATCGAACATCATGATGTCTCATGTTGGAAGTTTCCAACCGATATCCGAATGGGAGTTTGAAAAATCTCGCAACTTGGCGTTGTACAACCTGCGTGTCTTAAAAAAGTACTATCGCTCCACCCTTTCCAGCCGCCCTCGAGCGGATCTATTTTACGATCTTCAACTCGATCCGCTGATGGAGTTCATCCAGTCGGTCGAGTTCTCGCGTGCCCCTGAAATCTCGGTCGGCAAGCTTAGTTCGATGATTGCCGACAAGAAACGAGCTCTTACGGCGATCACTCGAAAAATTGATGCACTTCCTGACGAGGAGGAGACAGATGGCCCCGTGCCAGATGAAGGTACCCCGCCCGTCACACTGGACAACCCCGATTTAAAAGGTTCCAAAGATGGGCCAGTCCCGGATAACTCGACAGATCTCGATGATTTCAAAAAACAGCAGTCGAAGCTGAAGGCCGCGCTCGAAGAGCTCAACACTCGCCGCAAGGAAATCTTGAAAGTTGACCGACCACGCTTGGTAGAGCGTCGGGATACCCTACGAAAAATGCGAGAGTACAGCTTGCGTTTCGAAGACGTGGCCAGCAGGCAGTTTGACCCTTACTTCGTTTCCACTGCCACTTCGTTTGAAACATTCATTCAAACCTACGCCAGCGGCACCGCTGATAACTTGCAGGAAGATATGCTGCGGCGAATGGAAACACTAGCGAAAGATCTACCATTGCTGGGGCTTCCAAACGAACGCCGGTCAGCAGGACGGGTCGGCAATTTGCTGCAATGGCTTGAAAATTCTGGGCAAGTCCCGTCGCTCGTGTCAGCGATTCGTCGCGACTATTCGTTACCCAATCTGTATCTGAACGTTTCCTCAAACTTGATCAATCAGGCCGCCTCTCGATCGTCTGTTGATACTCGTGTGCTGGACGAAAACGTCGATGGCCGCCGCATTCGAGGTTATGCTACCACGACGACCAATGTCAGCATGGAACTTCAGAACGACCCAAACCAAGTTCACCTGAACATTCATTTGACAGGGGACATTTCATCGAACACTCGGTTCCGGGAACGAAAATTTTACGGCTTCGTCAACGCCAACGGACAGTTCGAAGGCCGACGTAGCCTCTACGCGAATGTCGGAGGCCTATTCGCAGGTAATTCAAACGTTGCCGCCAGTGTGGGAGCTGATTTCCAAGGCCTGACGACCAAGTGTGATCTGATTCAGCGATTGGCGTACAAACAATTTTACAAAGGCAAGGCCAAAGCCGATGCGGGGGCCTCCAGCCGAGCGGAAGCGGAAGCGTTTGAGCAATTCGACAGCTTGACGACCGAAGCGGTTATTGGTGGACAGGATGCAATCTTCGCGGCACGCAAACGAGCCAACGAGTATGCCGCATGGGTTCCGAATATTTTTCTTCGATCGTCCAACGACTTTATCGAAGCCGTTGGCAAAATGGACTCAGCCGGAACACTCGCCGCGCCAAACTATCCGGTTGCAACAACCGTTCCCGCGGACGTGATCGTTCGATTGCATGATTCGATGTTGAGCAACCTAGTTGACCCGATCTTCGCTGGAAAAACTTTCAACAACGAAGAATTGGCTGCTCGAGCTGCCGAACTGACAGGAAAACCGGCTCAAGACATGGCCGCCAAGCAAAAAGGCGATGCAGGCAAAGACGGTGAAGATGACGACGATGAAAAAGAAGACAAATCGTTCAGCATTACCTTTGACAGTGTTCGCCCGATTCAGTTTGAGTTCGACGACAATGTTTTGACGGTCGCAATCTCAGGTAAGCAGTTCGCTCAGGGCGAGCGAAAGATTAACGCGGGCTTGCAGATCAAAGTCAGTTTCAAGATCAAACGCACCGCTTCCGGACTGCAGTTGGTTCGACACGGTGACGCGAAAATCGATTACACCGATCCTGACAAGAAAGATGCGAAGCTCGTGGCGTTTAAGTCATTCTTGGAAGACAGGCTGAACTCCGAAGCTCGAATGGGTGGTTCAATCGACCTTCCCAAAAATCTGTTGCCGATCGATCAGATTGACGCTTTAAAATCCAGCGAGATCGCTCGTGCATTACAGCTGGTACAGTGCTCGATCGATGACGGTTGGCTGTATCTGAGTTGGCGGCACATGCCAGGTTCCCAGGGTTCGATTGGCTATGCCACCGACTTCCCCGCGATCTGGAACGAGGTCATCATTGATCGGTACCAAACTGATTTTGCCGACCCGCCACCTTCTGTGCTATTAGGTGAAGAATTCGCTCCGCCGGCACCAGAAGTCGAGGGCGAACTCAAGGTTCAGTAACACAACAGCCTGCCTGAATATATGTGCTGCACATGATCCTCCAGACGCATCGTGAACGCACGGATCGCCACCGCCGCTAGCACGCCTGCCCGTATCTAATTTATTTGTTCTAGGATGCTACACGCGATTTCGCTAACCTCCCGCACAAACCTACATTTCTCACTCGCTGCGGGATTTTAAAATGACCAAATCACGGCTTTCTATTGCATTGGCTTTCTGTGCGTTGCTCGCCTTCGGCCCCTCGGTTCACGCTCAGGCGCCTTCAATTGTTGGCAGCATTCAGTCAAGTGCTCTCGGTTCTGGTGCTC
>CAZLYM010000200.1:5805-7413 GCA_964563475.1 uncultured Pirellulaceae bacterium | reverse complement strand
TAAGTGACATTTTGCCAATCAATGGCGCCAACGGTAAAACGTTGGCGCTACCGTTGGCGCTACTTTACTGAGTGTCTATTTGGTTGGCGTTGCAAAGAATCGACGAAGCGTTTTCAGCGTCGACATGATCCGGGGAATTTTTCTTTAAGAACCCCAGCCTATTTCTTGCCTTTCTTGTCACCCGACTTCGAAGGGAACACACGTTCTTTCACATCAGGAATCTCCTGAGTGATCTTCTTCTTTCCCGTCTTGAAATTTTTCGTGATCGTCGCTTCATCATAGAGCTCACCCGTGGTCGCGTATGCCCGATAGTTAAGTTTGTCTCCATCGGCACCAATCACTTGAAAAAACTGCGTGTGCTCTCCATTGCGGATTGTTTCCAAGCCTCTTGGACCAAACGTCTTCATGTGTTTGGGATTGAGCGGATACTGCTTCGGTCCACTAACAGAAGTAACATACATCGTCTGGAAAGTGTTTTTCACAAACTCTGCTTTGCCACGTATCGGCACCTGCCCACGCGTATAAGCATGGTCATGTCCCTGTAGCACCATGTCCACATTGTATTTTTCAAAGAGTGGTCGCCACCTCTTTTCGATCGCCATGCTCGTCTCAGAAATGCCCCGACGCGGTGAAAAGACGGAATGATGAAACGCCACCACTCTCCAACGAAAGCCGGGTTTTTTCAGTTGTGATTCAAGGTAAGGTTTTTGCTCAGCAATTAGCTTGTTGGAATTCAGCAAAATCAACTGCATGCCTTGGTACTCGACCGTGTAAACCGTTTCGTGCAGTTCCTCTGGAAGATCTTCTTCAACAGGAAGCGTAAACTGCGGGCGCCACTGAATCGAGAGATCTTTTTTTATCGCTTTCGTATCGCCAATGTATTCATGGTTCCCAACAACAGGAACTCCGGTCCATTGCGAGTGCAGGAAACTACCCGCCTTGAACCACTCCGCCCATTCATTGTCGACATGCGATTTATTGATCAAATCTCCTGCGTGTAATGCGAAGCTCGCGTCGGGTGCCGTTTGATAAGCCATCCGAATTGTCCGAGACCAGTGAGTCAGGATGCCGTTCTGAGCATCGCCAAAAAACACAAACTTGAACGGCTTTGCCTCACGCGATGCCGTGCGAAATTGAATCCACTCAGACCAACGCTTGCCGCCATCACCGACTCGGTAGGCATAGAGAGTATCCGGATCGAGATCTTTAAAGATCGCAGAATGATAATTCACGGTCCCTTGCTTGTTTCGTTTCGAAACATTGAGATCAAGCGTCTCTGTCTTCGCATCGATACGAATCGCTTCCCGAGCGAAAGTCGAATTCCCTGAGGCCTTGGCAATCTCAGCATAGGCTAGCGTCTTCGTATCACCCGCCGTTCTCCAAGTGATCGCTCGGCCAGACGCGGGATCGCCATGGAAGGTAAGAAACATCCGATCCGGATCGGCACTCGCTATCTCCCAGTGCCGCAGTCCACTACCACTCTTCTGAGCATGGCATTGGGCAACTCCCATAAAAAATGCTCCTGCCAGTAGCAGGCCGATCTTTGGGTACATTGCAGTGTGTCTCGAATGGCGGATATTCATGACACACTATCTTACGCTGCCATGA
>CAZLYM010000200.1:0-5705 GCA_964563475.1 uncultured Pirellulaceae bacterium | reverse complement strand
CCTGCACGATCTTCGTACCAGAAAACAGCGATCTGATCCGCGATGCGCCTAGCTTGAGCGATATCATGTGAAACAAGCACAATGGTCGCTTTTGACTTGAGACTGGCAACCAGATCTTCGACTACTCCACTGGACATCGGATCGAGCGCGCTGCAAGGCTCATCCAGCAAAATCACCTCCGGATCAAGTGCCAAGGCTCGGGCGATGCAGAGCCGCTGTTGTTGACCACCGGAGAGACTTAACGCTGACGTGTTCAGTCGATCCTTGACTTCATCCCACAAACCGGTGATGCGACAGACCTCTTCCACTTTTTCGGCCAATTGCTGGCGGTTGCGGCAACCGTGCTCTCGCAACGGCAACTCGATGTTCTTACGAATGGAAACGGGGAACGGGTTGGGACGCTGGCTGATCATGCCAATCTTCTTGCGCAGTGAGATCAAATCCACTTTCCCATTGAGAACTTCCTGATCACCAAACTTGATGCTCCCACTGACTTTGCATTGAGCATTCATGTCGGACATTCGATTGATCGCGGTCAACAGACTACTTTTGCCGCAACCGCTTGGTCCAATCAATCCAGTAATCTTGTTGGCTGGAATATCCAGCGACACATCGCGCACCGCGATCTGACTGCCGTAACGGATGGTCACGTCAGAAATTCGCAGCGCAGGTCGACACGAAGCAGAATCGCAACAAGCAGGTTTGTCAGCCGAATTCATCAAATGATTTTAACTTTCCGTTTCAGCAACCGTTCGGAAACAGCGATCGCAATACTGTTGATTATCAACAATAGAACCAACAATACCAATGCCGTAGCATAAGCATTTGGCTCACCACCTGCGACATTCATCGCCAATTCATGGATATGAATGGACAGCGATCGGCCAGAATCGAACACCGTTTCCGGCATTCGATCAACTGAGCCACTTGTAAACAACAGTGCGGCGGTTTCCGCGAGCACCCTGCCAATACCCAGCACTAGGCCAACGATCAGCCCCGGCGCCGCCGCTGGTAGCAAAATCGAACGCACCGTCCGAGTCTTACTCATCGCCAGCGCTGCGGCCGCTTTCCGATAATCATCTGGAACCGATTCTAATCCAGCTTGCAGGGCTCGAATCATGATTGGCAAAATCATACACGCAAGCGTTAGTCCACCGCTCAAGATTGAATAACCCAGCCCCAGAAGATCACAAAAGAACGCGAATCCGAACAGCCCGAACACCACCGACGGAACCGCGGCCAGAATAATCAATCCTCGCTCGATCGAGACACTCATCCAACTGCCACGTGCAAATTCAGACAAATACAAAGCCGCCGCAACCGAAACTGGAACGGCGACCGAAACGGCGATCAACAAGATCAGCAGCGTGGAACAGATCATCGGGAAGATGCCACCCTCGGTTCCGAATCGCGACGGAGCCGAAGTCAAAAACTCAAAGCTGACACCTGAAATTCCGTGAATCACCACATCCGCAACCAGCCACACAAACAGGCCACTGACAACAAGCGCAATCAACCAAAAAACGCTCGTCGCGAGAAACTCTGAAAAACAGCGACGAATGGGCAGTACTTTTTCGATCATGATCGCCTCCAGACAACACGCCGCAAAAAGATTTCACCCGCGAATAGGATCGCAACCAGCCCCAGCAAGATCAAACCTGAACTGAACAAGGCAGATCGATGGACACCGGTAGCGAAATCCATCTCCAACGCGATGTTGGCGGTCAGCGTTCGCACTGGATCAAACATGCTTGATGGAACACGGACAATGTTTCCTGCCACCATCACCACCGCCATCGTTTCACCAATGGCTCTGGCCATCGCCAAGACGACCCCCGTGGTAATACCAACCTTGGCCTGTGGGAGCACGATGTGACGAATCGCGGCCAACCGCCCCATGCCCAGCGCCGCCGCGCCATGTAGATAGGACGCCGGAACACTCTTGAATGCTGTTTCAGACATCAACATGACGGTTGGCAAAATCATCAACGCAACCACAATCACGGCCGACAACAGGCTTGGCCCAGGAATCGGCGGCCGCCCAAGATAATCCACCCACCAAGATATCGTGGGACACAAAACGACTAAGCCCCAAAAGCCAAACACGACCGATGGGATTCCAACCAGCAATTCAACCAGACGCCGGTACACCACTGCGACATAACGCGGTGCATAAAACTGATTGAAAATCGCTGATGCGACGCCAACGGGAGCCGCAATTAGAATCGCGCCGAACGCCACCAGCAGCGTACCGACCGCGATCGGGAACATGCCAAACTTTCCTTCGCTGGCCGTTTCCTTTGGAAACCAAGCGTCATCACTCCACAGCCGCCAACCAATTTCGGCAAGCGCGGTTCTCGATTCGTACATCAAAAACGCGACGATCATGAAGACCAGCAGAATGGCAATGGAAGCAATCAACTGCAACCAAAACTTGACAACCGTATCAATACTGACACGACCGTTCGCACCCTGCATCAAACTGGTTGACTTGCGGTCGTCGCCATCACTCGGAGATTGGGACATACGACAACTCCCTGACCAGATCAGCCACGACATCTGACTGACAGTACTCAATAAAATGACTGATCGCATCCGAAGGAGCTTCGCCTGTCACTAAGATCAAAGGGCGCGAGAGCGGAAATTCTCCGGACTCCACATTTTTGACGCTGGCTTCGATCCCGTCCAAGGGCAACATGCGAATCGGGGTTTTCCGGCGAATGGCTTCCTCACTGGCACCGACCGACATGTAGCTGATCGAGTTGGCTATGCTTGCCACGTTCTTGATCCCTTGCTGGTTCTCACCCGCAATCAAATCTGCTTTCATTTCGGAAGGATCAATCTCAAAGAATTTGGAAACCAACTCCAATTCACTTCGTCCATCTGCCCGGTTGATAAACTCGATCGGTGCATCAGCGCCGCCTACCTGATTCCAATTTTTAATCTCTCCTTTGAGTACACCCGCTATTTGTTCTTGCGTCAGCTCGCCAACCGTATTGTCCGCATGAACAATAAAGCAAACTCCGTCCATCGCGATCGGCCACGGCCGACGTCCCTCGGCTTCTGATGATTTTAAATCACGCGAGGACATGCCAATGTCTGCCAACCCGTTTGATGCGTCTCGAATCCCTCGCGAAGACCCGCCAGTCTGAACATCAACACGAACGTCCGGATGCAATGTTTCGTAACGTTTTCCGATTTCAGAAATCAACGGGGCAACGGTACTGGATCCCGAAAGCACCAATTTCACCTGCTGCTCCGAGTCATCGTTGGTGCAGCCGACAAAACAGACAGTCAGGCAAAGCAAAACAAATGACCGGCGGCTAAATGTTTCAACACTTGAAAACCGCAAATATTCTATCCGACTACTCATACCAATCACGCTAAAACAATTCCTTTCATATCAGTCTTCAGACGCTTCGGTCCAGACTTCCTGTCATGGTGAAAAACATGATGGTCACCCATCACAAACTGGCTACTGCCAAACCCGCACCAACCACCGGCTAACACTAGTGCGAACCAGCCTGCCCACAAACCAGCCTGTCGGGCGGTAGCTCAAGCGGTGGCCAGCCGTTCGGATTGTTTCCGATTGCGATATGTTATGACGTGACCTTTGTTTTAATGCGAGACCGATGCGTGCCGGACCTCACGATTGGTGCGAAAAAAACAGATACTGAGCCCCAAATGGCGCGAAACCATACGCTCGGACAAGGCTTCGCGGCCAACCAACCGGTGACACGTCACGAGTGGGCGGCCCTTTTCATCGGCCGCTAAACCGGCCTATGAAATCGTGACCAACTCACCTTTGAACGCAGGGGTTCTCGACTGAGGGTCAACATCGCGTGACACCAACACGTTGGCTTCCGGATAATACATCAGCACGTTGCCAGCGCGGATGTCATCGTAGGGACGCACGAGAATGTTCTTCATTTCACCCGTCGAGCTTTTGATGGTCACTCGCTGATCTTCTTTTAGCCCTAGACGTTGGACATCATCAGAATGAATCAGCACCACGTCGCGTCGATCTTGGCCTCGGTAGAGATCATGCTCTTCGTAGACAACTGTATTGAACTGTCCCTCACTGCGGACAGTCATCAATCGCAATTGCTCGCCGCCACCTTTGAGTTCCGGCAAGGTGTGCCGATGGAGTTTTGCCTTTCCCGATGACGTAAGAAACTTTGGCTGGTGGTAAGTTCGACCCTCAATTTGAAATTCTTGCTTGGTCGCTTCAATCTGTTCGATTGCGGCGTAACCCGGAACAACTTTCGCAATCGCTTCTCGGATGCAGCCCGTGCTCTCCATCGCCAACCAGTCGATCGGACCCGAGTCGCCCAGCACACGTTTCGCCAGATCTGAAATCACGCTGACTTCGGCGCGAGGGCCCTCGTGGCGCGGTTTCCCTCCATCACTCAACCGGACAAAGTTGAACATCGACTCCTGAGTCGTCGGTTGCGGTTCTTCATCACGAGCCAAAACTGGCAGGATGATTGTCTGGTCAGCAAGGCCCCACGCGTGACCGGTATTCAACGTGGTGCTCAGATACACAAGCATCCCGGATTTGGAAAGCGATTCCTCGGCGTACTTGAGGTCAGGATTGGATCCGTAAAGGTTTCCTCCCAAACAAAATCCCAGCTTGATCTTTCCGGCCTGAGACGCCTCCATACAAGCGAGCGTATCGAGCCCCTTTGTCGTCGGCAGCTTTACCGCAAAGTGCTTTTCCAGTTGTTCGAAAATTGCGTCCTTGAGTTTTGGCGTGACTCCCACCGACCCTATGCCCTGGACATTGGAATGACCTCGAATGGGCATGAGGCCGGCGTTTTTGCGCCCGACCATTCCTCGCATCAATGCTAGATTGGCAATCGACTGGACGTTTTCGACTCCGTGTGCGTGATGAGTAATTCCCATCGTCCAGCTGAACACAACGTTCTTTGCCTTGGCGTAGACCTGTGCGACCGCATCGATTTCCGCCTGAGTGACTCCGCTGCGTTGCTCGATGTCGGACCACGCCGTTTCTCGTAGACCGGCAATCCATTCTTCATGGCCCTCGCAATGGTTTTGAAGAAACGCTTGGTCAGTCGCCTCCAGTTCATCGATTCGCTTGGCGATCCCGGTGAGCATCGCTAGGTCGCCGCCGATATGAGGCTGCACGTAGTGGCTGGCGATTTCGGTTCCAAAGAGCAAGCTGGCCGGATCACTGGGCACCTTGAAGTTCACCAATCCCGTTTCGATGCAAGGATTGATCACAACCACGTGCCCCCCTCGGCGACGAACGTTTTTGAGCGTGGTCATCAATCGGGGATGGTTGCTGGATGGATTGCCTCCGATCACAAACACCAGATCGGCGTGTTCCACGTCGTCCAGAATGATGGTCGCCGTTCCGCTGCCGACGGAACTGGAGAGCCCTACCCCACTGGCTTGGTGGCAGTAGTAGCTGCAATTGTTGACGTTGTTCGTCCCATAAATCCGAGCGAACAGTTGCAGCAAAAACCCGGCTTCGTTGGAACTACGTCCACTAAAATACCAGAACGTTTCGTCAGGGGTCGCTTGGCTTAACTGCTGGGCGATTCGATTGAGTGCGTCATCCCATTCGATGGTGCGGTAGTAGTTTTCGCCACGCTCATAGAGCACGGGCTTGACCAGCCGACCACATGATTCGAGCTCTCGAGGCGTGAACGCTTTCAATTGAGGGATCGAATATGTCGACC
>CAZLYM010000199.1:0-7417 GCA_964563475.1 uncultured Pirellulaceae bacterium | reverse complement strand
GCAGCACCCATGTCCGCGACGCAATCGACCTGAAGCGAATGATGTCGATGGTGATTGTGGCGTTGTTGCCGTGTATTTTTATGGCAATGTACAACACGGGTTTTCAGGCTCAGAAAATTTTTGCCAACGGACAAGCCGTCCCTTCCAGTGATACGTTTTTTGACGCAATCTGGAGTGGCACTTGGCGTTTCGATTTGATGAACGCGATCGGTCTGAACTATACTTCAGATCCCGGCACGTTTCTCAGCCCGCTGACAATGTTCCGATGCGTGTTCCACGGGGCGTTGTACTTTATCCCGGTGTATGCGGTCTGCATGATCGTCGGTGGTCATTGCGAGCTAATCTTTAGCATTATTCGCAAGCATGAAATCAACGAAGGCTTCTTGGTTACCGGAATGCTGTTCCCGCTGACACTGCCCGCAACGATTCCGCTGTGGCAAGTCGCCGTTGGAATCGCGTTTGGCGTGGTCGTCGGGAAAGAAATTTTTGGCGGTACCGGAAAGAACTTTCTCAATCCGGCTCTGACCGCCCGAGCGTTTCTGTATTTCGCCTACCCGACCAAGATTAGTGGCGACGCTGTTTGGACCGCGGTCGATGGATTCACAGGCCCAACGATTCTTGGTGCCGTGGCTGCTCCGGAAGCGACCAGCGTGGCAGCCAGTGCCGCGAACCTCGACCAAACTTGGTGGGATTTCTTCATCGGTAACATTCATGGCTCGATGGGCGAGACATCCACGTTGGCCTGCCTGATTGGAGCGGTTATCTTGATCGCTGCCGGAATTGGGTCGTGGCGAATCATGTCAGGCGTTCTTGTCGGCATGACCGCGTTCTCATTTTTCCTGAACGCTGTGGGCACTTCAGCCGTCTACGACATTACTCCATGGTGGCACTTGGTCATTGGTGGATTCGCGTTTGGCACTGTCTTCATGGCGACGGATCCTGTATCGGCTTCGATGACTCAAACGGGCCGCTACATCTATGGCTTCCTGATTGGAGTGATGACGGTTCTGGTTCGATCGATGAACCCTGCGTTCCCTGAGGGGATCATGTTGGCGATTCTGTTCTGCAACGTATTCGCTCCCCTGATCGACTGGTTTGTGGTTCAAGCAAATATCAAACGGAGGGCCGCCCGCTATGCAGCCTGAACAACGAGATGGTCCTGTCAACACGTTTGTCGTCGCGACAGTTTTATGTCTGCTTTGCTCCTTCCTAGTATCGGCTGCCGCCGTAGGCTTAAAGGGCATTCAGGACCGCAACGTCGTCTTGGACCGCAAGAGCAACCTGTTGCAGGTCGTTGGATTCAAAGCAGATGAGATCGCCGAAAAGGGCGGGATCGAGGAACTGTTTGAGGAACGGTTCGAGACAAAAATCATCGATTTGGCAACCGGTGCTGACGCGATCGGCGAGGTCAAAGTGGCACTCGAAGAAGCAGGCAAGAAACTGGGCGACACGCCTGATGAAGTTTGCTCCAAGTACGATCAAGTTTGGGCGTCCAAGTCCAAGAAAACGCCGGTAAGCGACCAGATCACCGAAGGCGACATCACGGGCATCAAGTACCGCGAGAAGTTTTCGCACGTCTACGTCATGAAAGACGAAGACGGCAAGAAGGTGTCCAAGTACGTTTTCCCAGTTCGCGGCAAAGGGCTGTGGTCGATGATGAAAGGATATCTGGCTGTCGAACCTGACTTCCAAACCATCGCCGGACTGACGTTTTACGAACAAGGCGAAACGCCCGGACTCGGTGGCGAGGTTATGAACCCAGCCTGGAAAGCCAAGTGGGCCGGCAAGAAGATCTATAACGACGATGCGGTCTGCATTCGAGTCGTCAAAGGTGCTGGCTCAAACGACTACGAAGTAGACGGTTTGTCTGGAGCGACGATTACGTCCAACGGCGTGTCGAACATGCTCATATACTGGCTGGGCGAAGAAGGCTTTGGCCCGTTCATCCAAAAAGAGAAAACAAAAAATTCTTCAACCCAATCCTCTATCAAACCAGAGAAAGGGGGCTCCAATGGCTAAGCAAGCTTCAGCAGCGAGCCTGATTTTTGATCCGGTTTTCAAGAACAACCCGATCGCGTTACAGATCCTTGGGATCTGCTCCGCATTGGCGGTCACGACCAAATTATCGACCTCGCTGACCATGGCGATCGCGGTGATTCTGGTGACAGCGTTCTCCAGTGCCGGTGTCTCGTTGATCCGTGAACGAATCCCCAGCAGTATTCGAATCATCGTTCAGATGATCATTATTGCGTCGTTGGTGATCCTGGTTGATCAGGTTCTCAAAGCGTTCGCATTCGGCCTGAGCAAGGAGCTTTCGGTTTTCGTTGGTTTGATTATCACGAACTGCATCGTGATGGGCCGAGCCGAAGGCTTCGCGATGCAGAACAGCGTGCGAGACAGTTTCTTTGATGGTATCGGAAACGGCCTCGGCTACGGTTTCATTTTGATCGTGGTTGGTTTCTTCCGTGAGCTTTTTGGAAGCGGAAAATTGTTTGGAATCGAATTGCTGAAACTGCAAAGTGAAGGCGGTTGGTACGAGCCAAACGGTTTGTTGCTTCTTTCTCCAAGTGCGTTCTTTATTATTGGAATGGCCATTTGGATTATCCGCACCTTCTACCCTGACCAAATGGAGGAGGCATAGCCATGGACGTTTTACACGGCTACATCGAATTGTTCCTGCGTTCCGCCTTCGTGGACAACCTTGCGTTGGCGTACTTTTTGGGAATGTGTACGTTTCTGGCGGTATCAAAAAACGTCAAAACAGCGTTGATGCTGGGTGCCGCGGTAATCGTGGTGCAGTGCATCACGGTTCCCACGAACAACCTGATCTACAACTACATCCTCAAAGAAGGTGCCTACTTCGCGTCGGCTGACCTGACCTTCCTAGGGTTGATCTGCTACATCGGTGTGATTGCGGCGATGGTTCAGATCCTTGAGATGTTCTTGGACAAATTTATCCCAGCGTTGCATGCTTCGCTGGGAATCTTCCTTCCCCTGATCACGGTAAACTGCGCGATTCTGGGTGGAACGTTGTTCATGGTCGAGCGTGACTACGACTTCATCGAAAGCGGCGTGTTTGCTCTGGGTGGAGGTTTCGGATGGGCGGCTGCCATCGTTGGACTGGCTGGCATCCGTGAGAAACTGAAGTACAGCGACATTCCTCACGGTCTTCGTGGCCTTGGAATCACGTTTGTGATCGTTGGCTTGATGGCTCTCGGTTTCCAAGCGTTTTTGGGAATTTAACTTTGCCGCCTCTCAACAGGAGGCAGCACAATTAACTGATAGTAATTCACTTCTTTCATTAGAAATTGTCATGGACTTAATTCTGACAGGCGTAGCGATCTTCACCGGCGTGGTTCTCGCTTTGGTCGGCTTGATTTTGTTGGCTCGCAAGTCTCTGGTCGCCAGCGGAAACGTCACGATCTCGATCAATGGCCAAAAGGAAATCCAAGTTCCGGTCGGCGGCAAGCTGATGGGAGCGTTGGCCAACCAAGGCATCTTTGTTTCATCCGCCTGCGGTGGTGGTGGAACGTGTGCTCAGTGCGAGGTCAAAGTGTTGGCCGGCGGTGGTGACATTCTACCCACCGAAGAAGGGCACATCACCAAACGAGAGGCTCGCGAGGGCTGTCGTCTATCATGCCAGGTTGCGGTCAAGCAGGACATGGAGGTCGAAGTTCCTCCTGAAGCATTCGACACCAAAAAATGGGAATGCACCGTTCGCAGTAACGACAACGTCGCAACCTTCATTAAAGAATTGGTGCTTGAGTTGCCAGAAGGCGAAGACGTCGCCTTCCGTGCGGGTGGTTACATTCAGATCGAATGTCCGCCTCACGTGGTCAACTACAAAGACTTTGACATCGGTGAAGAGTATCGCGAAGACTGGGACAAGTACAACGTCTGGCAATACACATCGAAGGTGGAAGAGGACGTCATCCGAGCGTACTCGATGGCGAACTATCCTGGCGAAAAGGGCATCATCATGCTCAACGTTCGCGTCGCTTCTCCGCCGCCGCGACAACCAGATGTACCGCCAGGGAAAATGTCCTCTTACATTTTCAACCTCAAGCCCGGCGACAAGGTCACGATCTCAGGCCCCTACGGTGAGTTCTTTATCAAGGACACCGATGCCGAAATGGTCTACATCGGCGGTGGCGCTGGAATGGCTCCCCTGCGTAGTCACATTTTCGAGCTATTCAGGAACCTGAAGTCTGGCCGTAAGGTTTCATACTGGTACGGCGGTCGTAGCTTGCGAGAGCTTTTCTACATCGAACATTTCCGAAAAATTGAAAAGGAGTTCCCAAACTTCCAGTTCAATATTGCTTTGTCCGAGCCATTACCTGAGGACAACTGGACTGGCTACAAAGGGTTCATCCACCAAGTATTGCTGGACAACTACCTGAAGGATCACGTGGCCCCTGAGGACATCGAGTACTACATTTGTGGTCCACCGATGATGAATGCGGCGGTTTTCCGAATGCTGGACGATCTAGGCGTCGAGCCAGAAAGCATCGCATTTGATGACTTTGGCGGTTAGCCCTTGGCGGCTGCGTTGCCGAGGAAAGTGATAATCACGGCCAGTCGAGGTAAAAACGACACGATTGGCGAGTTTCACACCCATTCCCAGCCTCATGGGAGCCCTAATCGGTGCATTTTACAATTTGATCCTGTTTGCGAACCATCCTCTTGTTCGGTACGTTGTGTTATCTAAAACTGTTGGCTAGTACTTTGTGACTGCCCCGTTTTCGGGCTGGCGTCGTGCCTTCCGAGCATGCACTGGATTGCCTTGAACATCAGCCCGGATCTTAGGTGTGACAAGACACCAGTCTCGAGTAGTGGTTTATGTGCGAGAGCACCCTTATCAACGCAACCAAAATCATGTTCACTTACACGCCCTTTCATCATCGCAAATCGCTTCGAGCGCGTGTGTCGGTCCTTTTGGGGATCGTCATCAGCATCGGAATCAATCTCTCGATGGCTTCTACGTTGAATGCTCACGACGAGTTTAAGGAAGTGCTTGAGCGCCGGTATCGCTTGAAGTCCGTTTCTTGCAAAGCCTGCCACACCGACAAAAAAGATAAAAAGATCCGCAATGCGTTTGGGAAGCTTTTCGACAAAGAGCTGAAAGGCAAAAACCTTACCAAACGCTACCTCGCTGCCAAGGAAGAGGGAGATGAAGCGAAGCGGCAATTCGAAAAGAAAATGATCAAGGAGTTTGCTGTCGCGTTGAATGCGGTAGAAAAGAAACCGGTCACCTTCCTCGCTCTAATGGAGGCTGGTTTGCTTAGCGGAACACGACTCGACAAAAATCTAGTCGATGCCGATGCCTTGACCATCAAAACACTTTCCGATTCCGAAGTGGAAGCCATCAAGTTCGCAAACGCGAGCGTGATTAAAGGCGAAATTAAACAGATGCCGGTAGTAACCGATAAGCCACCGACTCCGCAGCCGAAAAAGAAGCAAAAAAAACCTGCTCCGGCATCGAAGCCTGACACAAATAACGCCAAGCCTAAAACTGATGACAAAACTGTCGACAAATCGAAATTGCCACCATCATCAGATGACATCGACACACCGGAATAGGGCAGTTGGCTTCAGCCACAACCTACCGTGGACCAAGCTTCCATGCTGGCGCTCGACTGAAACAAGCGGTCGCTTCTCGCGATCAGCTTGGCTCAAAATTTTTGCGTTGTTCCTTTTGTTTGGCACCGTCCTGCTTGCCGACATGGCTCATGGACAAACAGCTGCTAACGACACAGCCGACAGGTGGCTGATCACCGGCAAAACGATGGGCCCCGTGCCATATTCGGTCGTCATCGCCGAACCGGCTTCATCTGTTAGTCGCTCGCAAACCGAATCGGCGATCGAAGAAACGCTCGAACGCATCAATCGCTTGATGTCAACTTATCAAAATGATTCAGACCTAAGCCGGTTCAACAACGGCAACTCCACCGATTGGGTTTCCGTCGATTTGGAAACCGTGAAAGTCGTAAAGCGGGCGATCGAAATTCATGACACGATCGATCCGTCCTTTGACATCCGAGTCGCTTCGGCGGTCGAACGCTGGAACTTCGGGCCCAACAAAAAAGCGTTTGAACTACCCACCGATGAAGAGATCGACCAGTTGAATCGTTTAAGAGACAAGGGAGAACTTCACGTTCGCCTTGAACCGCCTGCAATCAAAAAATCTGTTCCGAATTTGAAGATCGACTTGTCTGCAATTGCCAAGGGATACGCAGTCGATCAAGTCGTCAAGACGATCTCGGATTTGGGGCACGAGCACTCGATGGTTGAAGTAGGCGGCGAAGTTTATGCGTTGGGCTACCGAGACGCAAAATCGGAACCTTGGCGAATCGGGATCGAGCGCCCCACCAAAAGTGATCGCCTCTCGAATTCCAAGCGCTCCATTCAGGCGAAAGTTCGGCTTCACAACCAAGCGTTGGCCACATCAGGCAACTATCGCAATTATTTCACGCACGCCGGACGCTATTACTCTCACACGATTGACCCAACCACCTGTCGCCCAGTGGAACATTTTCTTGCCTCGGCAACCGTGGTAGCCAGCGACTGCATGACCGCTGACGCGCTCGCAACTGCCGTGATGGTGGTTGGGGCAGACCAAGGTCATCAGCTTGCCGACCAGAACCAGTTTTTGTTGTTCACCATTGATCGTCAAAATGGATTTGATGGCGACCTAGTCGTGCGGTCGAGCGACAAGTTTCCATTGCTGGATAAAGCTCCGGACGCAGCGTCGATCTGGCCGACATTTGTCGCTGCCTTGCTGATCTTTTCCATCGCGGTCGCTGGAATGGCCGTTGGAGCAATTTTTGCCAACAAACCCGTTACCGGCTCATGCGGCGGGCTATCTGCGATGACCGGGTCGGGCGAGGACGACGAATCTGCAGCATGCGGTGTCTGCTCCAAACCTGTGACCGACTGCGTCGAGCGTTGAGACCCAGAATCCGTTTAGAACTGCCAGCACGGCAACTCTCGAGGGCCCATGAATCGATTCGACTGGGCGCAACGGAGCCGTGGCTTGGAGGGAAGCGCGGCAGCTGGGTTTTGGCGTTTTTCTCGAAGCAAACGTGAACCACGGACGCGACTTTTTGATCCAGTCAGGAGTTGCCGACAATAAATTGCCGGATTTTGCTTCAAATCGCTCGTGAAATACCGACGATAAAGCATGTCCATTGACAAATTCACTAATTCGCAAATCCTAAGGCAGCAACGCGTTGGTCCTCGGCTGATTTCGCGGCTCAAGCGAATCCCGGCTCAAGAAACGGTCCGGTATTTACGATAGGACCATGGTTGATTAGAATTTTGCTTCTCAATCGAGACAACAAGCACCCGTAGTTCAATTGGATAGAACGCCGGTCTACGGAACCGGAGGTTGGAGGTTCGAATCCTCCCGGGTGTACTT
>CAZLYM010000198.1:0-7536 GCA_964563475.1 uncultured Pirellulaceae bacterium | reverse complement strand
CGCAGCTTACTTCGACGCGCAATTCGGCGAAGCAACTAAGACTCGTTCCGGCAGTCACCAGTCTCTTGTGCCGTGCAATGGTTTTGAGTGATGCCGATATAAGAGTCTACCCTGAATATCGACCAAATTATTTGTACTTGAAGTGGGGTAATACAGGGCGTCCGTATAATCACAAGTCGCTTTGCACTTGATCGGAACGCAATAGATAACGAGCGCAGCGAGAGTCATCAACGCAAACATAGCTCGAAGTGAGATTTTGAGTTTTAACTTGTCATCATTTCACGCAAGATAACGGGCGTAATCGCCGTATCTCAACATGATTTTGCATGGGCGATTCTCGCGATCACCATTGTCATTCCGCAAAAGGGTGCTTCAGTCGTTTTGGTTAGTACCCCATACCATCCGGACAGCAGGCACGGGTCTATCGCCGATTCCTGTGTAGAGCATCTCGTCGGCGGTAACGCCACCTAACGTTTGATAAAAGCGGATAGCGTTACCATTATCCGTAAACACCCAAAGGTACATGTCACTACTTGGGTCAGTTTCTTTAAGCCATGCCATCGCATTCAGTGTCAGTTGTTTGCCGATACCACGGCGTTGGTGCCGCGGTGCGACGTGCAAGTTATCTAGCAAGCACCCATAATGGTCGTCATAGCCAGCGAACAGACAAACGAAGCCAACCAATGCGTTGGATTCTTCCGCGACCATCACAAACTGCCCAAGGACCGGCGCCGCCAAGCGCTCGGTCCAAACCGCCTTACGGTCCGCCAGCGCATCGTTTGCCAGGAAGTCGTCGCTAAACAAACCCCTGTAGGAGTTTTGCCAGCTTGACGCATGAAGGAGAGCAATCTCATCAGCGTCTGATAAAGTGGCGTCGCGATATTTCATCGGGCAGGACTTCCGTTAAACCAAATAGCATCAACGATCGACAAGTCGGATAACATCAGAAATCACTAGGCGACAATGAGTGACCTTCAATTACTAAACTACGTGTAGAACCGGCTTCTTCTGCATCGCCTTCCTTGTCCTAGGGCAATCAGTCTTCAGCATCCAGATCGTCTTCAGCAACGAGATCGTCTTCGCCATCGAGATCATCTTCAGCAACCAGATCGCGGAAACTGCCTTCGAGCGACTGGAATTGCTCTTCGAGTGCCGCACCTCCCCTAACGATCACGAATAATGAGAATGCGGCGAACAGTATCCAAACCAAAAGAACCCAAATCCCCCACGAGTAGTTGTATGCCAAGTAGCCAAAGAGCATTGCGCCAATCGCCGACCGAATACACCATTTAATCAAACTTGCTCGAATGATCGAGCTAAATTCATCTCGAACTGTCGAGATTTCGTCTTCGATTTCTGTGTCTACTGAAGGATTGGACATTGGACATGCGGGTCTAATACGGACTGTCATACTGAAAATATATCATCGAATACCTTGCTGCGATTTCAAGTATCGACACAGCCGCAAACAACGAGATGCCAACTAGCACCCACGTTCCGCGCTTAATGTGTACGTCTACTTCATTTTGCTGCTATGACATTTCCACGATTACCGAGCAACTGCACCATAGATTGTAACGCCAAAGACGACGAACAACAGAAGCCAGCCCCCGATCGCGACTGCAATCCCCGGAGTCGCTTGCGTAATCGCAGGCGAAGCCAATCCCAAGCGAATTCCCGTCAAATTCCCCATCGCTTCCGAGAACCAGATGCATACCATCGGCGGGAACAAATACATAAAGATCCGAAAAAGCCCTCCAGGGCCGCCACCTGCAAACGCAATGACCAAAATGATTGCGGCAAACGCGAGCGAATAGATACGGGATCGAAATAAATCAGCATATCGATTGAGCCAAGCGTACTCGGCAGACGAATTGACCATTGCCTGTGCCAGTCCGTCCGTCTTATGTGGGGCATTTTTGAAATGAGCTATTTTCTCCAGCTGCCCCTCAACCAGCCAAACTCCTTTGCAGCTGGTACATTTGCAAATTGGAATACCAGAATCGTTTGCGTAAATCGTAGCGGAGATTTCAACATTACATTTTGGGCACAAGATTGTGCTCAGCGGAGCGGCACTCGGAAAATCTGGCGATGCGTGTCCTACGGTATTTCGAAGGATCGAAGATAGCTCCGACGCATCATACCAAGTCCCATTGCAGGCGTCGCATTGGTCAACAGTCTCGCCACCGACCGAGCGCTCAGTCAGAACAATCTTGCAAGTAGGACATTCAAGTTGCATTGATTGTTTTGCCTTAGCTTCATGACGCGTTCAATCGCAGCGTTCCAAACCACAGGGGGGCAACGAGTGATTTTCCATTTCAAAAGACACGAACTTCGTCGCTCCACCCAGATTACAATCTTACTACACGACTAGGCTACCACTCAATTTTCAATCGAGACATGTATTCGTCGTACTCTGCATCAGAAGCAATTTTCAGGTTCAATGCTCTGTCAGCCAATAAAACCAACGCAGAGCGAATATCCGAAGCTGCGTTTCGGCGCCACGATTTATCAGTAGTCGAAACGATTTCCTCGCGAGGCTCACCAAACTCCGATCGGTTGTGAGGACCTCCATTGATAGCAATGTATTTGTCGTACGCTACCTTCATTGCGCTACGACGATGATCATACTCTTTTGCAACGGCTAGAAAGTGCTGAAATTCTTCATAGAAAAACTCTCTGTTTGCCCAATACCCAGCGACCGCAGCCGGTTGCGCTGAAGGCACGCCAGCGAGAGCCGTACAAAGGGAATTCGCGAGATTAATACTGTATTTTGACAACGAACGGTCCTAGTACAACAATTTCAATGATCACCGGCCGGCGACCAGCGACCTTCCAGTTCAAAAAGCACGGATGAACGTGTACTCATAGGGACAAGGATTTAAATGCATCCTCGTTATGATTTGACCACCAGTGTTCCAGAAAACTTGTCATGCCAGCCAACAACCCGACTTGAATCACCAAACAAAAACGAAAACGCTTCGAACGGAATAAACCTGCACAAAGAACGTCCAAGTATTTGCCCGAAAGTCGGTTTCCCACCGCTCTCGTTTACAACCTTGGTTCCTGTCAAAAACTTCCCTGGGGATCGTTGGAACACTGCCTCAAAAAACACAAAGTAGCAATAAACGAATAAAAGCCCAACGATAAACCCGAGAGCTTCCAACATTCCATCATCCACAACTCGTCTTTCCGGATCGGTGGCACCGACAAGCAACCCCAGCATAATCCCAACGCAGAATGATCCAATCGTCATCAGAACTCGATCGACTAGATAATTGATAAATCGCTTGCCCTGAGAAACTAACATCAGTTCGCCACCATGGGTGTCGAATGATGCTCCGGGAGTCGCTGGTGATGGGCTTTGGTATGGATTTTGGTTCATCTTCTTCTTTCGAAAAGCTTGGATAATATTATCGATCACTCGACCACGACAAGCGATCCCCTGTTTTACAACGCAAAGACTTTGCCGCTCCGTGTGAGGAACTACTATCCTGCGTTTCGTTGTCATGGGGCTAGGATGACCGCCATGATTGTCACAGATGTGATCATAGCTGATACAGCCAAGCCAACAACAGCAGCACGTCGCCACCCACGTGTAGCTCGCGGAACCATAAACCACGCCGCTACGAACAGTATGAAACTCAAAGGCCCTACTACGATCAACAGCCACCCTACAAGCACCAAGAACTTCTCGACTAATCCAATCCCCAGTCGAAATCGACCGCTCGCCTGATCAGGAGTCAACTGCGTTAATTCGTCAAGGTCAATGGCGCTTCGAAACGTCGCAAGGCATTCAAGACATTTAAGAGCCGTTTCGTAGGTCACCCAGATTGTAACAAATCCCAGCCACTTGTTGGTCGTTTTAAACCTAAGCGCATCGACTAAGTTTTTGCTGTCACAAGACGGGCACTGGAAGCGAAATCCCGCGTCTCGTGTAAGTTGCCGATCTTCCGAGATACCGTGCATGTCAGTTCGAGTCCTCATTGAGCGCGACAACGTTAACGATCGCCCGGCGGCGACAAGCGATCTTTCTACTAAAAACGCAAGGACTTCGCCGCTCCGTGTGCATCATTTTGCCTATTTGGTGTTTTCCGACCGCAGAGCAGGGGACCGACGTTTAGTCATTGCCGCAACCATAATCCCAGTGAGCAATACTGGCAAATACGCTGCAAATTCTATCGCATATACCGACATGTTGTGTCGTGAAATAATCGACTGCGTCAAATCAAGTGTGTCGAACCAAGGAACTGAAAAATTAAGTCGACCATCGGAAAATGGCCAGTAGATCGCGACACCACGACCGTGATTGTAAAACGAATCAAGGATGAGATGGCTTAACCAAGCACCCGTCCCAAACGCGACGCACTGAAAAGTCACAGATGATCTCAAGTTGGGGATCAACCGCCAAAGAAGAATCGACAAACCAATAAGCATAGTGTTCACATAAATGCTATGGCTAATGTCGTATCGGTCATGTCCCCAATTCGGGATTGGCCAATCAGGCAGACTTGCCAATGCAACAAACACAATTGGCAGTCCGATCTGCCATTTTCGGCTAGCGAATAAAGGCATCGCCATGGCAGCGAATGCAAGACCAACCAACGAATGACCAACTGGGGACATGCATGAAATTCCAAACGAGACAATGTCAACGATCATCGGGCAGCGACAAGTGCTCTTCCAATTCAAAACACACGGACTTTACCGCTCCGCAGGCATTGCATTGCGACCAATCGCGTTTCTGCTTCGAGAAGCTTAATACTTCGCCCCTTCACCCATGAGACCATAAATCAGTGCAAGTAGGCCAGTAAAACTAACAGCCACCAGCCACACGTAGATTGTGTTGAATCCAAAATACAATATCGCAGCCGGCAACCCAGCGCCAAAAAACAGGGCAGAGCCATAGCGCACAACCTCCCACTTCACGCCCCACCCTTGCTTTTTACTCATAATGCACCCTCAAGCCAGTCTGTTTCTTTCTAAGTCGTTATCAACAGGGGCGAGCAGAACAACGGCGATGATCTCACGGCGACGACAAGTGATTCTCTACTCCAAAAGCACGCGAAGCCCGGTTTCGTGTGTCTTTTTGTTATCCCGCATTTCCCGAATCGGAAAAATGGTCCAAGTGATCGTCGAAGTTCTCCTCTAACATTTTTCGAAACCGTTCAATGCAGGCGTCGATCGCCTCCCGTCTAGATTCCGAGAACTTAACAGCGTTTTCGTGAACTGTCCAATAGTCGAATGCATTGTACCTTGCAGCTGCGTACAGCAAAGAGTTTGCGACGCGTGAAATGGATTCATCAGACGATTGGTCATTCGCTAGGTTGATAAACGCATCTGCTCGTTCCCAGAATGTGCTGTCCTGACTTTTTTTGTCGAATTCAGCGTCGCGCCAAAAGATCTGAATAGACAACCCGTAAAGTGAATCGTTATCAGGCGAAGGGTTGACAACTAAACGAAAGAACCACAACCCCGGAAATGGATTTGCGTCAGACTGCGCTAGAAAGGACGGCAAAGTGTCGGATTGATTGGCACACCAGTTCTTTAGTTCAGTAATCGCGTCAATTTTTTCAGTCGCTGGTTCATCGGTTAAGGTTGCTGGTTCATCGGTTAAGTCATCCTCGGGGCCCTCGAAACTATGGAGATTCCAGTTCTCGACGATGGGTTTCGTCAAATCGAAGATTTCAAGAGCCGTAAGGAATTTGCTACGCACTCGGATTGACCTCAGCGAGCCGTCCGCGCGAACATCAGCCACTACCGACGCAGCAGAAAACTCGAGCCGATGGTCTGGTGTGAACTGGAAGTCCACGGTTGTTGCCGCAAGTTCGAATTCACTGTCGCACTGCTCAAGGGCGATGCCAGCAACTGCAGCATCCTCTGGCGAAATGTCCAAGCTTTCATTTCGTGACCAATTTGCCAGCGTCAAGCCATCAATTGGAGCTTCGAATTTTGTGAAGTCAATTTTCATGAAGATTCATAACGTCCACACCCACCGAGCCGCGGCGAACTCCCTAAAATCTGAAACCCGCGGCTCCGTGTGCACCCCATTGTTATTCCGCGTTTTCGATGTTGGGGAAAGCCAGCCACTTGTATGTATAAATAATCCACCACTTGCATATCACTAACGACACGGGGACAGAAACTACAGCCACGAGAAACAGCACACAACCCCTTGTCCAATCTCCAAGCTGGCCACCAAAAGATGCGAGGAGTATAGCCAGATAACCCGTAACGAAAATAGCAGCCATCGCGCTAAGAATCGGCGCGACGAGGTACAGCAGAAGGAATGGAAAAGAAGATACCGTCTGAGCCCATGGATTCCACCGTTCGGCTAGACGGACTGCAAAACCCATCGCCAAGTAAGTAAGCGCCCGGGCAGCAAAAAGAACTGAAATGCACACCGGTAATGCGGCAGCTACACACGGGATGGTAAGCCAACCAACTTTTGCACTAACCGAATAAGCAGCACAAATAGGGCAAACGAGCATGCCGGCGAAAGTTATTCCATCTACGTGATTTACTGCCATTTCGCCGTTGTTGATTGTTTAAAGGGGAGGCACTAAAGAAGATCCAACGCGGTTCACTCGACCCAGCAACGGAACAAAAGGGCAAGCGGAATAACGGCAACGACCACCGGGCCGCGGCGAATGACATTGTTTCCAAAAGCCGCGCGGCCCGCGGTTCCGTGTTCATGCGCATTTTTATCCGACGTCGTCGTCAAAGCAAGGGCTGAACCCAATTAGAAGCCCCATAGCTATTGCGATCGACCCGAAAGAATACAGAACTACCAGCGCTCGATCGTTTCCTGCTATTAACATCGCAACAAATGCGACCGTTGGGACGAGCATCGAAGCGATGACTGGGCGTCGAAACGCTATCGAGAAAACAGCCCCGATCAATCCGCAAAACCAATTTGAGATCGCGAAAAGATGTAATAGCGTTAAAGGAAGAAAGTCGGAGATTTTTGAAGGTCGTATCAGGAATGGAGTTTGGTTTCTTGAAAGTTGGAAATAGTCGTGGATTGCGATCGAAATTGTCGCCAGTAATGCGACGAAAAATGCCGTCCCGATTAACCAATTTTTTCGTTCACCGATGTCTCTGGCGGTTATCCAATAGGTAAATCGCTCATTTTGAGAATGCGATTCAGAAGAAATATCGGGCAATTCTTCGATAACTTGTTCGAGGAGTCCAGGGACTAAACGTCCGAAGATAAACCCAAATGTAAGCATTGAGATCCTGCCTGCCGTGGAACGCGCGTGGGCGTAGCAAAACCCAAAGCAAACACCAACGAATGCCCATGCAAGGCCGAGTCGAAGACTATGCAAAGAAATCAAGAATCCAGGGATGGCGCCAAATAGCGAGTAGATTGCGTATCTCATCAACTAACTCAATGTAGTAGCCGGATAACGGGAGCGATCAGCGAGTCCGGACGATAAGCATGCAAGCAGAAAAAACACGCACAAGCCGGACTTCGTGTACATCGCATTGTTATGCGTCGCCGGTGATTGCCTTCGGTTTGCAACTCAGAATTTG
>CAZLYM010000197.1:0-7544 GCA_964563475.1 uncultured Pirellulaceae bacterium | reverse complement strand
ATACGGAATGGCCTAATAAATCCATAAATACCAGTTGGTCGTCCCGCTATACACGTACCGTACGTGAGGATCCTTTCCAATGATGTCTTTGTTCTCGATCCAAACAACGCCTCGGCTTCCGTTTCTGATTGGGTGAACATAGACATGCGGTACGTCGTCAACAACGAATCCCGAAAACGCTCCGGTGTAGCTTCGAATCATTTCAGCTGAGTTTGGCCAGACGAAGCCTTCGACCGGCACCATCCTTTCATGATCCTTGTACGGGATCGCTTCAAACACCGCAGTCGAGAAATCTGTACTTTTTATGGCAACTTCATTTGTCGCTGCAGTCTGCTGAATAGCGTCCGACCACGCAAACACTAGAATGTTAAAACCAAAATAGATTGGGGCAAACAAAGCTGCGGCAGGCACAATCGCGACACACAAAGCGGCCAGTCGATTTCGAATGGGCGACATTGCAAAACAGAGAACACTCATCACCATGCCTGCTGGGACCGCCAGTAAAACAAGCGGATGAAATCCGTTCATCTTTCCAGTGATTTCCGCAATGGCTTGAATCTCGAAGAAACACCAAACGGCAGCAGCCAACAGGAGCCAAACAAATACGACTGTGTTCAGGTGTTTCATGTGAGATCAAAAAAATGAATTCACGGTTCTGTTAAGAGATACGATGTTCAACACAGGCACCAATCGACTAATTTTCTGCGATCGAATCTTGCCCCGGAGACTCTTCTTCGCCCTCTTCTTGGTCTTTGATCTGCTCGGCTTGAGTCGCCACGGCAATGCGGTGGGCCCGATCCCCCAGATGTCCTTTTTGACGAATGTCCAATTCTTCCAAGCGATCGATTGGCCCGTACAGCGACAACGTGTCGCCCGTGTTAACCATGGTTTGACCGTTGGGACTACCGATATACTTTCCATTGGATCGATGCAGGCCCAGCACCAAAACGCCTTCGGCCGACAGTGCCGCTTCGGCCAGCGAGCGATTGGCGATCCAGTCGCTGTCATTAACGACCAATTCCAACACCACGTAGCCATCGGCAAGGTGCAGTAGCGAGATATAATCTCGCACATCTAAGGTTGTCCATTTGATCAATGCCCATTCGATAACGTGGCTGATGGTGTGATCGACCCAGCGTCGAGTCCCAATGATGTACAGGATGACCAATCCAACCAGCAGCAGTGCCACCTGCATCAGTTGATTGCCATCACTGACGTGTCCCGCCGCCGAGATCATACTGGCGATCACCAACGCGATACCCACATTTCCGGCCAGCATTAACAGTCCGGCGATCTTTCGGCGAACAGGGTGGTTAACGATCTTTTCAGCTTCGCTGGTCGTGAACCCGACCCCCGTAAACGCCGATCGGGCTTGGAATCGAGCGACTTCCTGTGCGAGTCCGGTCAATTGAAACGCCACCGCGCCGATCCGAGTAACCAGCAGGGAGACGATCAGTGTCGCCACCAGAGATAGAATTGGTGTCATGAATCAGAACATGCCTAAGTGCACAAAAAAATGTGACTGAGCGTCCATCGCTCAGTCACATAAAGTTTATCACATCCTGCTGCTCACGAGAGTCCGGGACTTGGCGTGAGCCTACTTGCTTGAGCGAATTTTTACGTACTTCTTAGCAGGAGCTTCCGCCGACGGGCCGCCCTTTCGCTTCGAGGCACGTTTTGCTTGTTTGGCGGAGAACTTTGACTTGCCGCCTGAAGACGGTTTGCTGGACGATCCGTAAGATTTACGCTCGCTACCATAACCGCCAGCCCCCGCCGAACCGCCGTCCGAACGACGAGTCGACTTGTAGTCACTGCCCGAACTGGACTTACCTTTGTAGCCGCCGGTGCTCGATCCTTTGTAGCCACCACCGCCGGTGCTGGATTTGCCTTTGTAACCACCGCCGCCTGAACCAGACCTCGAAGAAGCGCCCCGATCGTAGCCGCCCGATTTCTTTTCGAAACGTTTTCCGAACCGAGTGCTGCCGTTGTTCTTCTTGCTGTAGCTAGGACGACGATCGTAACCTCGGCCGCCGCCTCCACCACCTCTTTTGTCCGCCTTAAGCTGCAACGTTCGGTTGGCCACGTAAACATTTTCCAGATGGCTGACTGTTGCTTCCGGCAAATCTTTTGGCAGATCGACTAAGCTGAAATCGTCAAACAGCTTGATGCGACCAATGTCGCTACTGGACAGGTTCCCTTCGTTGGTGATCGCACCGACGAGATTGCCCGCGCCAACGCCGTGCGACTTCCCGACTTCGACTCGGTAAGTGGTCATTTCACTGTTGTCACGTCGAGGCCCTCGATCACGGTCACGGCCTCGACCACGCGAATTGTCAGAAGCAGGACGGCCTCGCTTCAGCTCTTTCATGATCAATGGCGTCTTGCCCTGAGCCAGCACGGCCAGTGCCGCAGCCATTTCTTCCATCGGCATCTCGGTTTGCTTCTGGTAACGACTCAAGATCTTGGTAAACATGGCAACGTCCGGGTGCTTGGCAGACTCCGTTACCTTCTGCAGAAACTTTTCGACCCGAATATCATTGATCTCATCGAGCGATTTTTCTCGCAGCTGAGCGATTCGCTGGTTGGTGGCACGCTGCAAACGAGCCAACTTGCCCTTCTCTTTGGGCTCGACGAATAGGATCGCGTTTCCTTCACGTCCGGCTCGCCCCGTCCGACCGATCCGGTGAATGTAGGCTTCGGTGTCGTGAGGAAAATCGTAGTTGATCACATGGCTGACGCGTTCAACGTCCAGACCACGAGCCGCCACGTCAGTGGCCACCAGCACATCGATGCGCCCCGATTTCAGTTGGTTGACAGTACGCTCGCGCTGGCTTTGCTGAATGTCACCGTTAAGTGCCGACACGCGATAGCCTCGCTGAGTCAGAAATTCACTGACCACGACCGTGGTGACACGGGTTTTCGTGAAAACAATCACGCCGTCCGGTTCTTCGCACTGCAACAAACGGTCAAGCGACTCTGCTTTGTCACGAGGATGGACGAACATCAATTGCTGGGTGATCGAATCGGCCGTTGCCGATTTGCTTTGGACTGTGATGTGTTTAGGGTTTCGCAAGTGCTGGCGAGCAATGCGGCGAATGTCATCGGGCATCGTCGCCGAGAACATGACCGTCTGTCGCTCACGAGGAATGTGCTCAAGGATCCACTCAATGTCATCCACGAATCCCATTCGCAACATTTCATCGGCTTCATCAAGCACGAATGTTTTCAAGGCTCCCAGATCAAGCGTTTCACGACGGATGTGATCCATCACTCGTCCGGGCGTTCCGACGACAACTTGCACGCCTCGCTGAAGCGAACGAATCTGAGCCTCATAGCTTTGGCCACCGTAGATGCAGACCGAGCGAAAGCCTTTGACGTTAGCACCGTACTTGTCAAACGACGCGGCCACTTGGAGAGCAAGTTCTCGGGTTGGAGCAAGCACAAGAATCTGAGGACGCTTTGCATCCAGATCAATCTTCGAAAGCAGCGGCAAAGCAAAGGCTGCCGTTTTGCCCGATCCGGTCTCGGCTTGACCGATCAGGTCCAGATTCGCCAACACGATCGGAATCGTTTCGGCTTGAATTTCGGACGGAGTAACGTAGCCCGATTTGGTGATTGATTCCAATACCGCCGGCGACAATCCCATCTCTTCAAACGGGTTTGTCTCCTCAAATGGCTCGTCTTCCACTTCCGAAAGCTCGACCGCTTCAGTTCCCTCGGACGGCAACGCCACAGCTTCGTCGCTTGATTCTGCGACGGGCTCAGCCGCAGCTTCCGCCACTGGCTCGGTTTCCGTCACTGGCTCAGCTTCAGCCGAAGTCGGTTCAACCGAGACTTCATTGACCGCCACTTCCGCCGCGTTATCGCTCGCCGCCACCGAATCTTCATCCGTCGACGAGTCGATCACCTCAACCAACATACTCGGCCGAGGCGCGTCGTCATCGATCGACATCACAACCTGTACTTCAGAAGTCTCAACCGCATTCAAACCATCATTGCGAGCGCTATCGTCTCGCGAAACGTCATTAGACATTCGTCTCACCTGTCAGAAAAAATTTTCACGTGCACAAATAGTCTCGTGCAAACGCTGAAAACACCTGATCAGTTTGCGGGAGACACTCGGCCAATATCATTCGCGTCGGATCATTTCCATAACGCGGTTCGTATCGGCTCTTGACCGGCCCTGAGGTAACGCTCGTGCATAATGCAGCGCACCGTGATTTTGGGCGGGGATTTATTCCCCAAAGAATAGACCAGCCACCGTCGCTCGAATAGAGCAAAAACCTCAGGATTTTGTACCTCAAGCCTCCAACGGGGCCACTTCGAAGGCACCAAACGTACGACCGGAATAGATTACGGATCAGATCAGAGCCCGTTACCCCGCCGAAGGTTCGCAGTTTGCTCCGTTCGTCCAATTCGTTCGGTAATCGTTTCCCATTGTTTTGCGACCGATTCTAAAGATTCCGCAGCCGAAGATTTTCCTGCTAGACACTCACGAACATGTTTATCGAGCGATTGCAGGTAGTCGTGATAGCCCGGAATTCGCGGAAAGACGAGTGCCACAGGATTGCTGTGAGCCGTTCGAATCAGATCGGCCATCGACTCGGCCGCCGGAGGTGCAAGCTGGGATCCCGACCAACGCGACGCAGCCTTGAGGTGACTCTTTCGGAACGGACCGCTCTGTTGGCTGCCGTTCAACACGGTTGAACTGATCGATTGGCTGCACAACCACTGCAAAAATTCAAATGACGACGCAGCATGGCGAGTCTCGCCGGAGACCGAACCGAGCAAACCGCCAAACCCCATGTAGTCTACCACTCTCTGGTCTTCCGCTGCCTCTCTCTCAAACCACTCGCCCGCTTGCAGGTCGAACCACCTGCCGGAACCAGGCACGGCGGCGGTCGAGATCCACTCAGCCACCTCTGACTCGGATTCTGGCTCAGACGAAGGATCGTCCTGCGGCAGGTTCATCGGCCACGCCAATGTCATCACGCATTTTCCATTCTGCAATCGCGTCCACGCCTCCGCAGGTGTGATCGAACCTTTCTGATCACCAAATGTAGTCTTCAGGTCTTTCAAGGCATCCACAAACGGCTCTTGGTTGATCAGCGGCTTCATGCTGGATCGGTCAAAGACCGAGGACAATTTTCCTCGCTGCCGAATCGTAGCAGCACAACGTAGTAGAAACGCATGAGCTGCCCAGTTCTCCGCCAACGGAATGATGACTCGATCTTCCACGGCAATCGGAAAGTCGGCCGCGCGAAGTGCGTCGACCGCCAATGACCACTCGCTCCACGTCGTTGGAACGTCAACCTTCGCTTGCTCCAGCAGATCCGATCGATACAACAACATCCACTGAGGACTGGCAAGCGGCAACGCCCAGATTTGATCGTCGTACTCAAGCACTCCCTGCCGCGAGCGTTTCAGAATGTCGCGATGATTGACGTCTTCCGATTTCCAAACGTCATCTGGAACCGGCAACAAACGATCGTCATCAACCAGATTTGGCAACAGGCCGGGCGAGTATAACACGACGTCCGCTTCGGTTTCGCAGTTGGACTGATGCCACTGAGCGGCCGTTACATCCAACACCGTCAACTCACCATCGCGACGCGCACGCCATTGACGCTTTATCTGAGGGCCAAGCTCCGGCGCATCGACCACCAGAACCGTCAGCGGATCGGGCACTGAAACCTCGATCGGCGTTTCCTCTTCCACGGCGTCGGACTTCGCCGAATCTTCCGGCTGACAGCCCGTGCAAACCGCAACCAGCAATACGCAAGTGCTCAACAATATCCAGATAGCGGAACGCTGAGGCTCAATTTTCGCGAGTGAACTATTCATGAGCAAATTTTAAATCTTCCTACACCAAGCGTATAGAGCCGGATCATCGAAGGAACCGCCAAGTAAGCCCGTTCACCGATTCGCGACGGGCGATCCAAATGCTAGAATCATCTCTCGAACTTCAATCGACCAACTTTCTACCAACTCTGAATCCTCAGCGGCCAACCCAACATGAGCTATTTTCTTGGCGTCGATATTGGAACCTCCGGAACCAAAACACTCTTGATTGATGCCGACGGCACAATTTTGGCCGAAGCAACTGAAGCGTACCCATTGTCCCACCCCAAGCCGTTGTGGAGCGAGCAAGACCCTGAATCGTGGTGGAAGGCGACCGTCAATACAATCAAAGCGGTCGTGAAAAAGGCGAAAGTCAAAGCTTCCGATGTGAAAGCCATCGGGCTGTCGGGGCAAATGCACGGCAGCGTGTTCTTGGACAAGAACGACAAAGTGATCCGCCCTGCCCTGCTTTGGAACGATCAGCGTACGTCGGCCGAGTGCGAGGAGATTGAGAAACTGGCGGGCGGGCGGAAGAAGCTAATCAAAATGGTGGCGAACCCAGCCATGACCGGCTTCACCGCTCCCAAGATCCTGTGGCTGCGAAACAACGAGCCAAAAAATTTCGCTCGCACCAAAAAGATTCTCCTTCCCAAAGATGATGTGCGACGCCGTTTGACAGGCGACTACGCCACGGACGTCAGTGACGCCAGCGGAACTTTGCTGTTGGATGTTACCAAACGAGACTGGTCAAAACCGCTGCTTAAGAAGTTAGACCTTGATCCCAGTTTGCTTCCAACTTGTTTCGAATCGGAAGCCGTAACCGGCACGCTTACCGCTGCCTCCGCCAAGCAACTTGGCTTGACCACCGACTGCATGGTCGTTGGCGGCGCTGGTGATTGTGCGGCCAACGGGATCGGCACCGGCGTTGTCAAGAAAGGCGTTCTCTCGACCTCGATCGGCACCAGCGGAATCATGTTCGTGCACAGTGACGAAGTTCAAGTCGATCCCGACGGTCGATTGCACACGTTCTGTCACGCGGTCCGAGACAAGTGGCACATGATGGGCGTTACGCTGACGGCGGGCGGAGCACTGAACTGGTTCGTCGACACGCTTTGCCAAGAATTGGACAAAATCAGCCGAGGCAAAGTCTACGAAGTGCTTAACCGAGAAGCTGCTGCCGTGCCGCCGGGCTGCGAAGGATTGATGTTTCTTCCCTATATGGCGGGTGAGCGAACGCCGCACGCGGATCCGGACGCTCGCGGTTGCTTTGTCGGCCTAACGCTCAAACACACTCGCGGCCACATGGCTCGGGCGATCATGGAAGGCGTCACCTTCGCCATGCGAGACAGTTTAGAAATCATCCAGGCCTTGGACGTCCCTGTCCGCCAAGTTCGTGTATCGGGCGGCGGATCGAAAAGTGCACTCTGGCGTCAAATCCAAGCCGACGTGTTTGGCAAGCCAGCGGTTACCATCAACGCCGAACAGGGCCCTGCGTTTGGGGTCGCGCTGTTGGCCGCCGTCGGAGCGGGCGAGTACAAGAACGTGACTCAAGCGTGCAACGCCACGATCAAGGAGACCAGCAAGACGCCCGTCATCGCCAAGAACCGCAAGCGATACGACGAAGTGTTCCCCGTCTTCCAACAGCTCTACCGTTCGCTGTCGAAAGACTTCAAAACGATTTCTGCTTTGGGCTAGAAACACAG
>CAZLYM010000196.1:0-7609 GCA_964563475.1 uncultured Pirellulaceae bacterium | reverse complement strand
TTGAAAATCAGAGGCGTCGGCGGGAGTCGAACCCGCGATGGCGGATTTGCAATCCGCTGCCTTAGCCACTTGGCCACGACGCCATATTCTTTTTGTCGATTCCGATTCCCTCGTTTCCGACTCGCTCAAAACAAACCGGATCGAAAACCAGCAAGCTCAGATACCGCTCGACCAATGCTCAGACGATAAAGGAACCGAATTTAACGGTCAAGTGGCGATGGTAAATTGCGGCATTCACGCAATCTTTTCTACCATTAAAACGCCACTGATTACCGGTACAACATGATTCGACCTCAATGGCGGCAAACTTTAATGCGACCTCGCCCCAAGCAGGCCTCCACGCAGAAAACGGTCCGTTTCAAGATTGGCCGCTGTATTTGCTTCCCTGCCACGAGTCACGTCGCTCAAATTCGTCCTTAACCGCTTTCAGGACGCCTGGTTTGTCTAGACACCACTGGGGACCAATAAAGTAGTCACCAGGAGCCTCGCCACTGATTCGCTCGACAACCATCGTCGGTGGTAGCACTTCAAGAAAATCGACCAGCGTCGAGACATACTCATCGCGTTCCATCAGGACCACTTCGCCGCTGCGAACCTGAGCCGCCATCGGTGTATTTTCGACCGCGTACAGATTGTGAATTTTCACGGCGTCCAAATCGGATTGCGCCACCACTTTGGCCGTCGCCATCATGTCCTCATGCGTTTCACCCGGCAGCCCAAGCATGATATGAGCACATAGCTCGAAGCCTCGCCCGACGCTGCGTTCCATCGCGTCCTCGAACGAGTCGTACAAGTGTCCACGATTCATCCACTCAAGCGATTTGTCATGGATCGTCTGCAGCCCGTACTCAACCGTCAACGGAACCTGCTGACCAAGCTCCTCTAGTAGATCCAGCACGTCATTGGGCACGCAGTCCTGTCGAGTCCCGATCGCCAGCGCGACGACGTCCGGGTGCGAAATTGCCTGCTCGAACAACGGACGCAGAACATCGACTGGGGCGTAGGTGTTCGTGGCTGGCTGAAAATACGCCATGAAGTGTTTGCACTTGTAACGCCGCCTGACCCGAGACATCCCCTCATCTAACTGGTCCATGATGTTGATTCGAGGCAATCGGCGGCTGGGGCTGAAGCTGCGATTGTCGCAAAAAGTGCAGCCGCCCAACGCAACTGTCCCGTCCACGTTTGGGCAAGTAAAACCCGCGTCTAAACTAACTCTTTGGACCCGATATCCAAAAATCTGCTTCAAATAATAGCTATATCCGAAATAACGCAACCCTTCGGCTCG
The DNA here is from genome assembly GCA_964563475.1 of uncultured Pirellulaceae bacterium. Classification (GTDB taxonomy): domain Bacteria; phylum Planctomycetota; class Planctomycetia; order Pirellulales; family Pirellulaceae; genus Mariniblastus. Next base: position 6,324 of record CAZLYM010000196.1, on the reverse strand, counting down.
CCAATCCATTTCGGAGCGGTGGTGGACAGCGAATTTATTTGACGACATGGCACCAAGGGCGTAAATTAGGCGATTAGGTAATCCGCAATTTGGTTGAGTGATTTATCTAATATTCAGTACTTAGATACTAATATAAACCGCTCGACCGCGAATGAACTCATATATTCTTATTCTACATCAGTCGAAAGTGAAACTACCATGTTTGGCGAACTTGTCCCACTGGGCGGCGGCGACCCGATCCCGCTACTGAAAAAACGTCTTAGAGTCGGCCGACGCGACAGCAACGATATCGTGCTGGACTTCGGCAATGTGTCAGGGCACCACTGCCTGTTGGAAATCGAAGAAGGATATTGGTTCATTAAGGATCTTCGTTCTCGCAACGGCGTCAAGGTCTCGGGCAAGAAGCTGATGGCCAACTTCCGCAAGCGAATTGATCCGAACGTGGTCATTACCATTGCTAAGCATCAGTTCGAAGTGAATTATGATCCAGCTGATCTTGGAGCCTACGGGACTCCGCCGCAGGACGACCAAATCGAGGAAATCCTCAACGAGTCACTGCTCGAACGAGCCGGACTGAAAAAGAGCGACAAGAAGTAGTCGCTCATTCAAGCTGACTTGGCGAATTTTTCGGGTTCTACGCTTGCGTGAGTATGCTCACGCAAGCACGAAGCTGGCACCCGTAAATTCGGTCTGAAATCAGTAGACACTCCCGGATGAGCGTCACTCGACGCCATCTGGCCAGTTGTCAGCGGGCCATTGCCAGCAAGCCATTCAAACTCGGCCAAATTTCTTTTAGTTTCGACACGCACGGGTAGAGCACAACGGCTCTCTCCCAAAGGCCGTTAATCGTGTCGCATCATAGAAAATCCCAAGCCGCAACGCGTCAGCATTTCCTCGCGTTGGCAACGTGAGGATCTTCTGTCGCGACAAGCTTCGCCCCATCTCTCTTGTGCCAAATTGTCAGCCCTGCAACGACTCGGCTGCTCAGACAGGTACCGAAATCCTCAGTTTCCCCGGATTTCCGTTGCGCCAGCAAGTTTCCAGAGATTGGCACGACCTTTGCAAAACAAGGTTCTAGCGACGATTTGCCTGTCGGACCGGCAGTCCGATGGGAATACAAAAGACGTGATTCCGCGTCGGCGTGGCACTCAAAACCAGCAGTAGAAAAACAGGAGAGCAATTGTGGCTCAAGGCGAAAAAATTATCGGCATTGATCTTGGTACAACCAACTCGGTGGTTGCCGTCATGGACGGTAGCGAGCCTACGGTGATTCCGAACCAAGAAGGCGATCGCACAACTCCATCGGTCGTAGCCTTTACCGATTCTGGAGACACAATCGTCGGTGCTCCCGCACGAAACCAGCGAGTGACCAATCCGACGCGTACGGTCTACTCCGCCAAGCGTTTCATGGGCCGGCGACACAACGAAGTCGCCTCAGAAGAGAAAATGGTGCCCTACGAAGTCAAAGGCGGTGCCGACGAATACGTGAAAATCGGCGTTGGCGAAGAAGAGCTGACTCCCCAGGAAATCTCGGCCAAGACGCTACGCAAGCTCAAGGAAGCCGCCGAGTCCTACCTTGGCCACAAGGTCAACAAGGCCGTCATCACAGTCCCGGCGTACTTCAATGATGCTCAGCGTCAGGCCACCAAAGACGCGGGTCAAATCGCTGGCTTGGAAGTTGCCCGCATCATCAACGAGCCAACCGCCGCTGCGATGGCGTACGGTTTGGAGAAAGCTCAGAAAGAGCAAAAGATTATCGTGTTCGATCTTGGTGGCGGTACCTTCGACGTATCGGTGCTGGAACTGAACGATGACGACGGCATGAAAGTCTTTGAAGTCATCAGCACCAGCGGAGACACTCATCTAGGCGGCGACGACTTCGACGAAGTTCTGATCAACTACGTGGCCGACGAGTTCAAGAAATCGAACAGTGTCGATCTTCGCGATGACACCATGGCTCTTCAGCGTCTTCAGGAAGCATGCGAAAAAGCCAAAAAGGAACTCAGTTCTGCTCAAGCGTCCGACATCAATTTGCCGTTCATCACGGCTGATGCCTCGGGTCCCAAGCACTTGCAGATGAATGTCACTCGTGCCAAGTTCGAAGAGCTGATCGATCCGCTGGTCGAGCGTTGCAAGACTCCGGTTCAACAGGCTTTGAAAGACGCCAAGCTTTCTCCTTCCGACATCGACGAAATCGTTTTGGTCGGAGGATCAACACGAGTACCGAAAGTCCAGGCGATGGTCAAAAGTGTCTTTGGCAAAGATCCGCACAAGGGCGTGAACCCCGATGAAGTGGTTGCCGTCGGCGCTGCCATTCAAGGATCTGTCTTGTCGGGCGATCGCAAAGACGTGCTCCTGTTGGACGTGACTCCGTTGACGCTGGGAATCGAGACCGAGGGTGGCGTGATGACGGCTTTGGTCGAGCGAAACACCACGATCCCGACTGAGAAAAAACAAACGTTCAGCACGGCGGCCGACAACCAAACCGCCGTAACGATCCAAGTCTTCCAAGGCGAGCGAAAAATGGCGTCGAGCAATCGTTTGCTTGGCAAGTTCGACTTGACGGGGGTTCCGCCGGCGCCGCGTGGCGTGCCTCAGATTGAGGTCAAATTTGATATCGATCAAAACGGAATTCTCAATGTTTCCGCCAAGGATCTGGGAACCGGAACCGAAGCCAATGTCGAGATCAACGATTCTTCAGGATTGTCAGAAGAAGAGATTCAGAAGATGCAGGCAGATGCGGAAATGAACGCCGAAGAAGACCGCAAACAGTTTGAACTGGTCACCGCTCGAAATCAGGGCGAGACCATGTGCTACCAAATGGAAAAGATGATCGCCGAGCACGCAGAAAAACTGCAAGACAGCGACAAAGAGCCATTGGAAGCTGCGATCAAAAAGGTTCGCGAAGCGAACGAGTCTGACGACGTTGACGCGATCAAGTCAGCCGTCACCGAATTGGAGCAAGCATCGCACGCACTCAGCAAGGCCATGTACGACAATGCCGAAGGCGGCGGTGAAGCGGGTGAAGCCCCAGCAGCCGAAACCGCAGGGGCAACTGCAAGCGGCGGTGACGATGATGCGATCGACGCCGAATTCGAAGTCAAAGACGAATAGAATTCACGGCGGCGATCATGATCGACTGCCGTACCTTACTTATGTTCGGGTGCCATGCCTCACGCTTGCGTGAGCATGCAAGGACTCACCGGAACCATTTATCGAATGAATACGCTCAGCCGGGCATCGCGTCCGGTCGAGCTTAGGGAAGGCGTGAGCATCGGCCAGCGCCCGCCCCACAAATCAACTCAGTTCGAATCAACCTTCAACACGCTTTGAAGCGCCTCCCAAGGCCTCGTCGCGACGTTTCGCGACTCCAATTGAACCCTCTGCTGCGCGCTAATGCGCGCATGTAGAAAAGGAGACCACTATGTCATTCCAATTCGAAAAACTTACTACCAAGGGTCGAGAAGTCGTTGCCAACGCCCAGTCGCTGGCATCCGGCAAAGGCCATCCGGAAATCCAACCACTCCATTTGCTCGAGTGCTTGCTCAAACAGTCCGATGGAATCGTTCCGTCGCTGTTGAATAAGATTTCCGTCCCCGTTGATCAACTCGCTGGAATCGTCGCGTCAGAACTTGAGCGTTTGCCATCCTCCACCGGCTCCAGTTCGCCCAACCCAAGCCGCGAATTGCAATCGGTACTCCAAACCGCTGCCAAGATCGCAACCAACATGCAGGACGAATACGTCTCGACCGAACACCTGATGCTTGGTCTGTCAAACATCGAATCGTCAGTAAAACGAATTCTGGAAATGAATGCGATCGACGAAGCAGCCTTGCAAGAAGCGATCAAACAAGTCCGCGGCTCAGCTCGTGTCACCGACCAACACCCGGAAGCCAAATACGAATCGCTCGAGAGATATTGCATCGATCTGGTCGCCATGGCTCAGCAGGGAAAACTCGATCCGGTTATCGGCCGCGATGACGAAATCCGTCGTGTCATCCAAGTGCTCTCCCGCCGCAACAAGAACAACCCGGTCCTGATCGGGCAGCCGGGTGTCGGAAAAACCGCCATCGCAGAAGGCTTGGCGTTACGCATCGTGCAGAACGATGTGCCTCAAAGTCTGCGGCAGAAAAAAGTGATGGGCTTGGATATGGGAGCCCTGATCGCCGGTGCAAAATTTCGAGGCGAATTTGAAGATCGACTCAAATCGGTTCTGCGTGAGGTCACGGCGGCGGCCGGAAATATCATTTTGTTTATCGATGAACTTCACACCGTCGTCGGCGCCGGCGCGGCCGAGGGCGGCAACGACGCGGCCAACCTGCTCAAACCGGCACTCGCCCGTGGTGAACTTCATTGCATCGGTGCCACGACGCTAGACGAATACCGAAAGTACATCGAAAAAGATGCGGCACTCGAACGACGATTCCAACCGGTCTTCGTTGGCGAGCCAACCGTCGAAGACACGGTCTCGATCTTACGAGGCCTGAAGCAGCGCTACGAAACCCATCACGGCGTCCAGATCCGTGACGCCGCGCTCGTTGCTGCGGCTCAACTATCCAACCGCTACATCACCGACCGCTTCCTGCCCGACAAGGCCATCGATCTAGTCGACGAAGCGGCTTCACGCCTAGCGATGGAGCTGGACAGTGTCCCTGAAGAAATCGATATCGTTCAACGCCGATTGACTCAGTTAGAACTCGCCGCCCGGCAGTTGGCAGACGAGCAGGATGAAAGTGTGCAAAGCCGCCTTGAATCTGTTCAAACGGAAATGGAAGAGAAACGACGCGAACTCGCGAGCCTTCGAGAACAATGGGAATCCGAAAAGCTGGGCATGACGGACGTGCGAAAAATCCGCGAGGACTTCGCGTCGGTCGAGCGACAGTTTGAACAACTTGACGCCGAAATCAAATCCAAACAATCCTCCGGCCAACCGGTCAGCGAAGACGACTATCGTGAACTCTACGAAGTTGACACTCGACGCAAGCAACTGCATGCCCAGATCGAAAAATCGGAAGCTCACGAAATCGAAAACGGCGGCAATGGTTCCGAAACGTCTGACCGCAAACGCTTGCTTAGCGAACAGGTAACCGAAGACGAAATCGCTGAAATCGTCAGTGCGTGGACGGGCGTACCGGTGTCGCGAATGCTCGAAACCGAACGCGCCAAACTGTTGGTAATGGAAGAACGTCTGCACCAGCGAGTGATTGGCCAAGAGGAAGCGGTTTCCGCCGTCAGCAACGCGGTTCGTCGAAGCCGCAGCGGACTTCAGGATCCCAATCGACCGATCGGTTCGTTTTTGTTCCTCGGTCCTACTGGCGTCGGAAAAACGGAACTATGCAAAGCTCTGGCTGAAGTGATGTTTGACGACGACAGTGCAATGATCCGGATCGACATGAGCGAATTCATGGAACGGCACAGCGTCAGTCGCCTGATCGGCGCGCCTCCCGGGTACGTGGGGTTCGACGAAGGCGGCAAGCTAACCGAAGCAGTTCGACGCCGCCCCTACAGCGTCATTCTGTTGGACGAAATCGAAAAAGCACACGACGACGTCTACAACATTCTGTTGCAAGTTCTGGACGATGGCCGTTTGACCGACAACCATGGCCACACGATCGACTTCACGAACACCATCATCGTAATGACCAGCAATGTCGGCAGCACTTTGATCCAAAAGATCACGGAAGAAGATGGCACCGAAGAAGAAATGAAGGAAGCGGTCGAACAGATGCTACGAGCCCGTTTCACCCCTGAACTGCTGAACCGTATCGATGAAAAGATCGTCTTCCGCACGCTCGGCAAAACCCAAGTCCGCCGCATCGTGGACTTACAGATCAAGCTTCTTCAGAAACGATTGCACGATCAAGGTTGGACCATCACCGTGACGGATGCCGCCAAGGACGCGATCTCCGATGCCGGCTACGAACCTCAATATGGTGCGCGGCCGCTCAAACGAGTCATCCAGCAACGGCTAACGAACCCACTGGCAACAGAATTGCTTAAGCTTGGCAAACCAACCGAGCAACAGCAGATGACCATCGACTTCGCCGATGAGGGATTCGTGTTTGATTCGGTAGGTTAGTGGGGATCCCAAAATCCTCGTTGGGCACTCCACTTGCTTAAAATGGGGTGAATTGTGCTAAACCCCAGCGATTGGAGGAATTCGCTTGCGCTCGACCTCGGGCAAATGGCTTAGGTTTCTCCGGAATGGGAAACAGCGCAACGCCAAGGCTCACGCTTTGGGCTTTGGACTACGCAGTTTTGGGAGGTCGGACTTAGAGCCTATCCCAGAACATCAAAACCCGAAGCGTGAGCGAGGGACGACCC
>CAZLYM010000195.1:0-7614 GCA_964563475.1 uncultured Pirellulaceae bacterium | reverse complement strand
CCAAGATCCGCCAAAGATACAAACGGCAGATCAACAAGATCCGGAAAGAAGCAGCGGCTCGCTCACGCAGCTAGTTAAAACTGACACGGCAGGTAAAACGGTGGGCGTTCATACCCACCGTTGCCTATTTCGCGTGAAGGATTCAGAAATGAATCAGATTGCGGCAAAGATGCCGTCGATGAAATCCAGTTTCGCTTGCAAATTGCTGTTGGTTACTTGATCTGCGTTGCCGGAAAAATAGAGTTCCCAAGCGGTTGCAGAATCTTCGAACGGATTTGTTTCACTGTAGTCGAACACAAATGCATCAGAAGAATCGGAGTGACTCCAGTCGCCAGAAGCTGACTGTTGCCATCCAGAGATGCTCAAGAATTCATCCCAAGCACCGGGCAAGTCGGCACCGATGCTCAATTCTAAGTCGCTGTCCCAGTTATGTGCGATTTCGTGAATCGCAATTGAGCGAAACTGGTCATTGAAAAAGTCGCTTGTTTCGTCCCAGTCAGCGATCCGAATCTCGCGATCGTAAGTTGACGTTCGTGTGACAACACCATTCACGGTTCGGATGCTTGTCGTCGTTTGCAACCTGTTGAGCCCTGCGAACCCGTTCAACGAACTGACCGTGTACTTGAAAAACCGCAGATCGCCTGACGGAAGAGAATCCTTAAGCAGTCGGTTGCTGCCAGTGGCGTCGAACAGTTGCTGCAGACCACCATCAATGACTTCGATTTCGGTGTCCGTCCAGTTACTGTCATTGTTGATGAATCGTATTACGGCATCTTCATCTGACGCGTCATTAACCGAATCTCGGTCGCTGAAGGTCGCGTCATTGTTTGACTGAACAAGAAATCGATCTTGACCCGCATTTCCTATCAATCGATCGGCCGACGCAAAACCTCCTCCAAACAAGGAGTCATTGCCAGCGTTACCAACCAACAGATCGACGCCCTCGCCACCATAAATCAAGTCATTGCCGTCTTGGCCTCGCACCGCATCGTTTCCAGCACCGCCTCGTAAGATGTCGTTTCCTCCTTCACCGCCGATCTCATCGTCGCCATCTCCGCCATCGACATTGTCATGTCCATCGCCAGCGAACAGGAAATCATTGCCAGCATTTCCTTCCAGCGTGTCGTCGCCCGTGTATCCGAGTATGGTGTCGCTACCGTCTCCACCAGTCAGTAGGTCGTTGCCCTGATCGCCCATCACTCGATCATTGCCACTTCCTCCATGAACATTATCGTGCCCAGGATTACCCCGCACACGGTCATTCCCGATTCCACCAAAAATGGTGTCGTTACCATGCTGACCGAAGATCGTATCGTTACCCGCTTCACCGAAGACAACATCATCACCCGTGAAAGCCGACACGGTATCGTCGCCGTCACCGCCGTAGATCTCGTCGCTACCTCGCTCACCGTAGATATCATCGTCTCCCGCGTCTCCGAAAATCTGGTCATCTCCAGTATTTCCATGCAGCTTGTCGTCGCCCGCTCCACCACGAACGATGTCGTTATCGTCGCCTCCTTGAAGCAGGTCGTCTCCGCCGTTGCCCTGCAAATTGTCGACGCCTGCCCCTCCAAAGACCGTGTCATTGCCCGAACCACCACGAAAGGTATCGTTACCACCCTGCGCACCAAAGAAGCTATCGACCGAGGTGTTGTTCTCAAACAGATCATCACCATCGCCACCAAAGAACGTGATTTCGGTGACATTAGCAATGTCAAACTGCTGCGTTTGTGCACCACTTGCTGACACGCTAATTCCGTTGCTGCCAACGCTATTAACAAACACCGAATCGTCTCCGGTGGTCCCAAAAATCGTCACCTCGCCAGCAGCAGCATCAAACACGATGCTGGCCAGCATGTTTCGGTCTTCTAAAGTCGTAAAACTCAGCAAAGAACTTCTCCTTCGATCAACCATTCGTTCGCGATGGGTTTCTGGGGTGTTCGAAAAGAGTTTGTTGAAGTTGAAAAACATAGTGGCGAAACTTAGGGAGTAAAAACGATCGTGAAAAAACAAAACACTAGATCCAATGGACTACCGGGAGTCATCCGGTCATTCCCAATCGGTTTATGTTTCTCTATCCGAATGGGCATTGAAATCTATATTCGGTGGTTACATCGACGTAGCCAACGAAGCTGCGCAGCAGTACACACCACTCAAAACATAGGTCACGAACGATCTATGCGCCGCTCCACATTGGGAAACTTGTGCGGATTATCTGTGCGGATCTACCCACTGCTGGATCATGTCTCAAAAAAACATCCTGCCAGACTTCCATTAGCACCTTGTAACGCGATCTGACCGCCCCTAATCAGCGCAGCCGTTTGCGTTTTTGCTTGCTAACGAGTATCTATAAAAGGCGTGTGCGAGGGAATTTTGTCTTCAGAACACCCTCTGGCGACCAACCTAGCCCTCGTCGCCCAAGAACGAACGTTGCTAAATGTAAACAAGGAACGCCCATTGGCCGCCAAGTCTCCCAACCCAAAATTCGCTTCCAAAGCTGATGGTCTGTACCTTCCTGAATACGAGCACGACAGCTGTGGAGTTGGCTTCGTGGCCCAAATCGACGGCAAGCCATCGCGAGCAATTGTCGCCGACGCCATGTCCTTGCTCGCCAGAATGGAGCACCGGGGTGCGTGCGGGTGTGAAGCGGAAACGGGAGACGGCGCTGGAATCTTGGCAGGCATGCCAACCGAGTTCTTTAAGCGAATCGGTCGCGAGGAAGGCATTCCGTCGAATACTCCGCACATTGCCGTCGGTAACGTTTTTCTCCCCGAGGAAGAAGAGGCTCGTCAGAAGTGTCGCCAAGCCGTAGCCCAAGCGATCAACCGACAGCGGCAAGTTCTGCTGGGCTGGCGAAAAGTTCCCATCAACCCCGATCGCGCCGAAATCGGTGCCACCGCACGTCGAGCCATGCCGGTGATCGAGCAGGTTTTCGTTGGCAGCGACGACACCATCAACCAGGACGACTTTGAGAAAAAGCTGTACCTAATCCGGAAATCGGCAACCAAAGAAGTCGTTAACGATCCCGCCATTGAAGACGGTGACGATTTCTATGTTTGCTCGCTGTCTTCGCGCATCATTGTCTACAAAGGCATGTTGGCGACCGCCCAATTGCCCGAGTTCTACGACGACCTCCGTAAGGAAGATTTCGTCAGCCACTTGGCGATGGTTCACTCACGATTTTCAACCAACACGCTGCCCGCTTGGTCACGTGCCCAGCCTCTGCGTTGGATTGCTCACAACGGTGAGATCAACACACTTCGAGGCAATCGCAACTGGATTACTGCTCGTCAGGGTCTGATGGAAAACGGATTCTTTGGCGACCAGATCCGCAGCCTGATGCCAATCGTCGAAAAGGACTGTAGTGACTCGGGTGAGTTCGACAACGCGATGGAAATGCTGATGATGTCCGGCCGGAGTCTGCCGGAAGTCGTCATGATGTCGATCCCCGAAGCATGGCAAAATCATGCGACCATGCCGGAAAACAAACGAGCGTTCTACGAATATCACTCGTGCCTGCAAGAACCTTGGGACGGTCCGGCGTCGATTTCGTTCACTGACGGTCGAGTCATCGGTGCGGTTCTCGATCGAAACGGACTGCGTCCAAGTCGCTACTACGTGACCGACGACAACCGAGTAATCATGGCCAGCGAAGTGGGTGTTTTGGACCTCGACCCGAAAACGATCGTCAAAAAAGGCCGTCTGCAACCGGGACGCATGTTCCTTGTGGATTTCGAAGAAGGCCGCATTATCGCCGACGAAGAACTGAAATCGTCGATTGCTGACAAACGACCGTACGGTTCATGGCTGGCCAATCAGCGAATCACGTTCGATGATCTGAAGCCGGGCACCGTCAACGAGACGTACACTCGGGATGAACGAATCGCGAGGATGCGTGCCTTTGGCTACAGCACCGAAACGATGGACTTCATGTTGCTGCCACTGATTCAGGTCAAGAAGGACCCGATCGGATCGATGGGTAACGACACGGCGTTGGCTTGTCTTAGCGACAAACCGCGCCTGCTCTACGATTACTTTACGCAATTGTTTGCCCAAGTGACCAACCCGCCGATCGATTCGATTCGCGAAGAGATCGTGATGTCCCTCGAGTGCTATGTCGGTCCCGAAGGCAACTTGCTTGAGTCCACTCAAGAGCAGTGTAACCGATTGCTGATTCACAATCCGATTCTGGATTTTGAGCAGATGGCGGCACTGCATGCGATGGACTACCGAGGCTGGAAGTCGCGAGTGATAGATATCACGTTTGATCGCCGCTTGGGCGAAAGTGGCTTTATGCATCGCATCGACAATATCTGCACCGAAGCCGAAGCCGCCATCAAAGATGGCCGGGCGATGATCATTTTGTCCGATCGAAACATCAGCAAAAACCGCGTTCCATTAAGTGCGTTGCTTGCCACCAGTGCCGTTCACCACCATCTAATTAAGAAGGAATTGCGGACACGGATTGGGATTGTGGTCGAAACGGGCGAAGCCAGAGAGGTTCACCACCATTGCTTGCTGACCGGTTTCGGTGCCGATGCGATCCACCCGTATCTTGGCTTGGAAGCCATCATCGAACATCACAAAGACAATCCTGACTCGGACCTTGACGCCGAAAAGTGCATTGCCGCTTATCGCAAAGGTGTGACCAAAGGCATGCTCAAAGTGCTCGCCAAAATGGGCATCTCGACTCTCGCCAGTTACAAGGGAGCCAGAATTTTCGAAGCCATTGGACTCAACAGTTCGGTGATCAAGAAAGCGTTTCCGGGCACCGCTAGTCGGATCGAAGGCGTTGACTTTGAGGTACTGGCTGCCGAGGCGATTCGTCGTCACGAGCTTGGCTTCGGTACGGATCAAGCAACTCAAGACGTCAGCGGAGCCGAACTGGAAACCGCCGGCACAATCCACTGGCGTCACAGTGGAGAGAAGCATGCTTGGACGCCGCTGAACATCGCTGACATTCAAGCCGCTGCTCGGGCCGGCGATCCGAAAGCCTACAAGCGATTTTCGGACGCGATCAACAAACAGTCTGCCCGTGATTGCCATTTGCGTGGCCTGCTGAAATTCCGCAACCGAATTCCTGTGCCAATCGAAGAAGTCGAAACGGCCAGCGAAATCGTCAAACGATTCTGCACCGGAGCCATGAGCTACGGGTCGATCTCGGCCGAGGCTCACGAGACCTTGGCGATTGCAATGAATCGATTGGGTGGAAAAAGTAACACAGGCGAGGGCGGCGAAGACTACCGCCGTTTCGAGCCCGATGAGAACGGTGACTTGCGTCGATCGGCGATCAAGCAGGTTGCGTCCGGTCGCTTCGGTGTCACCGCCTACTACCTAGCCAACGCGGACGAGATCCAGATCAAAATGGCTCAAGGTGCCAAGCCGGGCGAAGGCGGTGAGCTTCCAGGCCACAAGGTGAACGAAACCATTGCTCAGACTCGTCGCTCGACGCCGGGAGTCACTCTGATCAGTCCTCCGCCACACCACGACATCTACTCAATCGAGGATCTAGCTCAACTGATCTTCGATCTGAAGAACGCCAACCCAACCGCTAGAATCAGTGTCAAACTGGTCTCGGAAGTCGGTGTCGGGACGATCGCGGCGGGCGTTGCAAAAGCTCACGCGGACAACATTTTGATTTCCGGCACCGGTGGTGGAACGGGGGCGTCACCGCTAACGAGCATCAAGCACGCGGGAATGCCGTGGGAACTTGGAATCGCAGATACTCATCAGTCGCTGGTCATGAACGACCTTCGTTCACGCGTTCGACTGCAAACTGACGGTCAGTTGAAAACTGGTCGAGACGTGGTCATCGCCACCATGCTGGGAGCGGAAGAATACGGCTTTGCGACCGCGCCGCTGATCACCATGGGCTGCATCATGATGCGGAAGTGTCACTTGAACACCTGCCCGGTCGGAATTGCGACTCAGGATGCCGAGCTTCGCAAGAAGTTTGCCGGCAAGCCTGAGCACGTCGTAAATTACTTGTTCATGGTCGCCGAAGAGGCTCGCGAGATCATGGCAAAACTCGGCTTCCGAACGATCAACGAAATGGTTGGCCGAGTCGACTTGTTGAATGTTGATGACGCAATCGATCACTGGAAAGCCAAAGGGATCGACCTGTCTAAACTTTTGGCTCCGGCGGTTGGCTGGCATGACGATGTGGAGGTCTACTGTACCATCGACCAAGACCACGCGCTGGACGATGTCCTTGACTGGAAGTTATTGGAACAAGCCAAACCTGCCGTTGAAAATCAACAGAAGGTGACCATTGAATCTTCCATCGTAAACACCGACCGAGCGGTGGGAGCGATTCTCAGCCACCATGTGGTCAAGGCGAATGGGGCCGATGGATTGCCTGACGACACGATCCGCATCGAGCTCCAAGGATCGGCCGGCCAAAGCGTCGGCGCGTTCCTTGCCGGCGGCGTGACCATTCGAGTCACCGGTGATGCCAACGATTACGCGGGAAAAGGCCTCTCAGGCGGAACCATCGTCGTGCGTCCTCCGGCAGAATCCCCCTTCAAGGCAGAGGAAAACATCATCATCGGAAACGTGGCGTTGTACGGTGCCACGGGCGGAAAAGCCTTTTTCAGCGGTGTCGCGGCCGAGCGTTTTGCGGTTCGAAACTCAGGAGCAATCGCGGTGATTGAAGGCATCGGCGATCACGGCTGTGAATACATGACCGGCGGTCGAGCGATCATTCTTGGTCCGACGGGGCGAAACTTCGCGGCGGGAATGTCCGGAGGAATCGCGTACGTTTACGATCCCGAAGACGAACTACTAGGCAACATTAATATGGAGATGGTCGCACTTGAGGATATGAGTGACCCGAAAGATGCGTCGGAGTTACGTGATTTGATCACGGAACATCGCGAACTGACCGATTCGAATCGGGCAAAAGAAATTCTCGATGACTGGGATGCACAGCTTGGCAGCTTCAAAAAAGTCATCCCCGTCAAGTATCGCGAGATTCTCAAGGAGCGGGCTGAGCAAAAACCGCAGACGGCATGACGTTCGTTTGGTTCGGCAGCGATTACCGCACTGAATAGCCGATAGCCGCCGGGCGACACGAGTTGAATTTCGATGTCAGCTTCATGGCAGATTTATAACTCGCTGGTCGCCTACCCTGATATCCTTGAACACCACACACACCACCACAAACGCGGAAATTTGAAATGGGAAAACCAACAGGGTTCATGGAGTTTGATCGGCAGGACGAAGGAAAGCGTTCCGCCGAATCGAGAATCGAAGACTGGAATGAGTTCGTCGTCGAACACAGCGAAGACAAACTCCGCTCTCAAGGCGCCCGGTGCATGGACTGCGGTGTGCCCTTCTGCCATACCGGTGAGGTCGTTCAACGACTGGCAACCGGTTGCCCGGTCAACAACCTAATCCCTGAATGGAATCATTTGGTCTATCAGGGCAAGTGGAAAGAGGCGTTGCAGCGGCTACATCACACCAACAATTTCCCTGAATTCACCGGGCGGGTTTGCCCGGCGCCGTGCGAAGGGTCTTGCGTGTTGGGCATCAACGAGCCACCCGTCACGATTAAAAGTATCGAACGAACCATCATCGACCGTGGTTTCGATGAAGGCTGGGTGACGCCCCGCA
>CAZLYM010000194.1:0-7630 GCA_964563475.1 uncultured Pirellulaceae bacterium | reverse complement strand
ATGAAGCTCTTCTGCGAGTTTAGTGACAAGCAGTTTCTAACGCTTGTAGAAATCAGTAACTTCGGCATCGAACAAATCCATCGTCTCCCGCACGTAAGCGTTCTGTTGAAGCTCGCGAATCTGCTGCGTCCGAGTCATCCGTGGCTCGGGAATGGCCTGCTTTTTGGCCGAATCTGATGCGACAAAGTCCAAACGGATCGAGCGCCCCGCCGCCGTCGCCAACGCTGACTCCAGCTTCTCGCGACGTTCCTGCTTGGAACACTGGTCACTGTTGTAGGCGTTCGACATCGTGACGACCAACAGCTCGGGCGACTTCCATTCAAGACGTTCGTACTGACTGGCCATGTCCGCCGTCATATCACCTGCCGCATCCAAGGCACTTAGCGCCTGCTTCCAACTCTTTTCAATATCCTGAGCGTCGCCACCGGCCGACGAATCAGGTTGAACCGATTCCGTTGCAGCAGCTTCATTTGGCGCGTCAACTGTCGTTGCTGAACTAGTTTGAACAGCACCAGAAGATGTGCCGGCGGGCTGCTCATCCTTGACTTGTGTTTGTCCAGCGCCCGATTCCGCCGCGACCACCGCACTCGCAGCCGTAGCCGTAGCCGCACCTAAACCGGACGATGTCGCTGGCGCAGACGGTGTCGACGGCACCAAATGACTCTCAGACCCCGCAACTGAAGCGGCACTCGCCGTCACCGAGGCTGGAACGGCTGCGGGCTCCTCCACAGCAGGCGACTTGGTTGGCTCAACTACTTCGTTTTTTTTTAAGGGAGGCCTTGAAACTGAAGCCCCCTTGGCTGCCGGTCGCTTCGTCGTGACCGCACCGTCGACCGAGGCCAATTGTTTGATCAGGTCTCCGACTGAGTCCAAGTGTTCTAGGTTGCAGATTCGAACCGCCGCAACCTCAAGCAGTGTTCGGGCATGCAAACTAGACTGCATCCGCACCATCGCCTGATCAAGCACCTGAACGCACGAAAGAATCGTTTCCAATCCAAACTGGTCGGCCAAGGTTTGCAGGCCTTGCATGTCCGAAGGACTGCAACTGAGTAGCGTATTCTCGTCACAACCGACTCGGACCGCCATCATGTCGCGGTAATACCCCAGCAATTGCTCGGCAATCTGCCCCGCATCACTTCCCTCGGCGATTGTCTGATGAATCAGTTTGAGCGTTGCCGACGAATCCTTGGCTGCCATCGCCGCAGCGATCTCTGCAATCCGGGCGATATCGGAAGTCCCCAACAGTTGGTGAACCTCTTCAACCGAGATCGTGTTATTGCAAAACGAAAACAATTGCTCCAGCAAAGACTGACTGTCTCGCATGGATCCGTTCGCGCGACGCGCCAACAACGCTAACGCTTTTTCGTCGACCGTGACACCCTCGTTGGTTGCGATTTCAAGCAGGCGACCTGCAATCTCATTGGGCTGCACCGGAGAAAAATCGAATCGCTGACATCGGGACAAAACCGTGATCGGAATTTTCTGAGGATCCGTCGTGCAGAAAATGAACTTTACGTGCCCTGGTGGTTCCTCCAGCGTTTTCAACAGCGCGTTGAACGCTTGCTGAGTCAGCATGTGGACTTCGTCAATGATGTAGATCTTGAAACGGCCTCGGCTGGGTCGAATCGCCGCGTTGGAACGCAGCTGACGAATCTCATCGATTCCTCGATTACTGGCACCATCGATTTCCAGCACGTCCACGTCTTCGCCCGTCGACACCGCCTGGCAAATATCACACGTATTGCAAGGAGTCGTCGTTGGCCCAGTTTCACAATTCAGGCACTTGGCAAAAATTCGCGCCGATGAGGTCTTTCCGACCCCTCGAGCCCCCGTGAACAGGTAAGCGTGACCGACTCGGCTTTGCTTGATTGCGTTCGAAAGCGCCGTCGCGATATGGCCCTGCCCCACCAGATCTTCAAACGCCTGCGGACGGTAGCGGAGTGCGACCACTTGGTAATCGTCACCACTGGCCGAGTTTTCGTTTTCGGATGAATCAGCTGGAATCAGGTTCATAGAGCTTGCAGCAAAGACAGATAATGGCACAGCGGAGGTACATTCGCTCACCGGCTGGGTCGTATTCTAACCGATTGCGACGCTGTCCGTAAAATGGGCCAAAGACAAGCCGAACCAACCGGTTTCAGGACTCATTCGCGAACCAATTCCGCCTTTTCTAAGCCGTTTTGCGACCAGTAGCTCGCTTCTGAACGCCACGATCCCTCGCTGAACCGGACTTTGGTATCCTCGGGGAGATTTGCGTCCGCCGTTCCTTTCAAGATCAACCTATCCGCGCCCCCTCGCTTGCTTTACATTCCCAAAAAGTTGCGTAAAATTTTCCTTATCGCGAGCGCGACAAAAAACGATCGCGCTTCGACTAACAAATTTACCGACGGCTTAATCTGTATTTGACCGGTGACATACGATGGCGACCATGCTGACACGATCCGAGGGTGACGTACTAATCGCTTACTTTCAAGACGTCCGAATTATTGATGAATCTCGAATTGAATCATTGGGAAATGAACTGATCGAACTACTGAATCAGACACCGAATGATCGAATCATTCTGAATTTCCAAAACGTCGGCTTTATGTCGTCCGCCATGATCGGCAAACTGATTTCGTTTGGAAAAAAGTGCCGAGAAAAAAGCGTCGCCTTGCGAATTACGAATATCACCGAGAACGTGGCGGAGGTATTCAAGCTGATGCGACTGGAAAAAGTGTTTGATATCGATCCAGACGAAGAAACAGCACTGGACAAATTCAATAAAAAAGGCTGGTTCGGCTAAGTGGGGCTCCCCAGCGACGTCTCCCCAGCACCAACGCGTCGACGGGTGCTCAGCTAAACCCTAGCTGGGACTTGAAATCACACGCCGACTTGCGACTCGATCATCTCCAGCCCAACGCCAAAGACGTGCTTGGCCAATTGATCAAGCCCATCACGCTCACCTTCAAAACGCATGGTTCGATGCAAGTGCATCCCGGACTCGCCCGGCTTGAGTGCCAGCGCCGGGCCCATGGTCTCAAGTTCAAAGAAACCTCCAAACGATTCGCCCGACGCGTTGGGGCCATCGTTGTAGCTGTTCAGAGCATCGCCACAAAACGGCTTATCCTGAATCTCCCACAAGTTGTTCGTGTAACCATGAGGAGCATCCGGCATACTAAAATCGACCACCGACAGGACTCCGCGCTGAGCATCCCAGCTACCCATCCGTCCGCTCGTCCGTTGCGGCGCCACCCCTAGTTTGCTTCGTAGCTCACCGTCACCTAGAAAAAAGATCACTCCGGCGGCTTCGTCAACCTTTAGTCGGCTTTCATCCAAAGCGCCAAAGTAGTTGGACTCAACGATCTTGCCTAAATCATCTACCGATCCGCGATTGAAGGGTACGATCACCGTTGCATCGGGGGATGGTTTGTTCAGGCCAATCGCCCAAGCGGCAGGCAAGCCCGTTTCCTCCGTCCAAGGACTGTCGCCAGCGTTGGTGAACTGGTTTCGGCTTTCATGACCAACAAAACGAATCCCAGCAGACAGCGGTCCGACGTGCTTGAGCACTTCATCCGCGGACAGCAGCACGACTTTCCGATCGATCTGAAGCTCGTAAGTGAAATTGCTCCAGTTGGTTAACGAAGTCACTTTGCGGAAATCGACACTTTGTTCATCCTGCGCGATCACGTCAAAGGGTTCGGTGTCGACGCACGGCGGTGTTCGCCAGTTGGCAAAATCCATCTCGACGCCCGGATCGAAGAAGACCGAAAACTGCCCTCCTTCAGGCGAAATCCAGATTCGATCTTCCCCTCCGTAAAGATTCAGCACCGGGTTCACTTCGTCACTGGCAACTGCATCATAGTTGATGTAGCCGAAACTCCGACCGTCTTCACCGCCGGCTGTCGAAGTCATGATGCGACCTTGCATCGACGGCACACAGGCCACTTGGACGTCATCGCCATTTCGCAGAATGATTGGTTCTACGTGCTTCCGAAGAAAAGCGACATCCTGCCCAAAGTTATTCTCGTCACTCACGTTTTTGGTCCTGATCAAATGGAGTAAGTTCACCGTTGGCGTCGTATCTCATTAGCCCGAAATACAAAAACGCGAACAGAATGATGGGAATTGATGTAAAGAATATTGGCTGAAAAAAGCCCACGATCAGGCCGCCGCTAAACATCACAATCCAAAGCCACCAAGTATCTCGGATTAGCCCAGCGTAGCGTTTCATGATTTGCCCAACCGAATCGGCAACAAGTAAAATTCAGCGAAGTTAAAATCAGCGAGCCATATTCAGCAGGCAAAAATCAATCAGCGACAAGTTCCCAAACGGAGAACTATCGCTTCACCCGTGCGCTGTCGCCAGCCATCAAGGCTTCAACTTCTTCAAGCCGTGCCATCGTCGTGTCACCGGCAGTCGTCATCGCGAGTGCACCATGAGCCGCACCGTACTCGACCGCCTTCTGAGCATCACCGGTTGTCAAGAAACCGTAAATCAAACCTGAAGCAAAACTATCGCCACCACCAACTCGGTCGAAAATCTCAAGATCTTCCCGATGAGTCGCTTGGTTCAGCTTGCCATCCTGCCAGCAAAGAGCGCCCCAGCTATTGATGGTCGCCGTTTTGACCGTACGTAAGGTCGTGGCGATTGCTTGGAAGTTGGGGAACTGAGACGTCGCCTGAGCAATCATCTTCTTGTAGCCCTCGATGGGCAATTCCTTCATCTGGTCGTCGAGTCCCTCGACATGCAAACCAAGGCAAGCGGTGAAATCTTCTTCGTTGCCGATCATGACATCGACGAAGGGAGCCAATTGGCGATTGACTTTCTGACAATTCTCTTGGCCGCCGAACTCTTTCCACAAACTACTGCGAAAATTCAAATCGTACGACGTAATCGTGCCGTGCTTCTTGGCAGCCTGAAGAGCTTCTGCAATGACGCCCGGCGTCGTATCTGAAAGCGCCGCGTAGATGCCTCCCGTGTGGAACCACCGCACTCCAAGTTCGCCAAAAATGTGGTCCCAATCAATGTCGCCCTGCTTCAATTGAGAAGCCGCCGTGTGGCCTCGATCAATCGTCCCCAGTGCCGCCCGGATTCCGAAGCCTCGCTCGGTAAAGTTAAGTCCATTGCGCGTTGCACGACCGACGCCATCGAAATCCATCCACTTACAATGGCTCATGTCGACGCCACCGGTCAGGATCATGTTCTCAAGCAAGTATCCAACGTCGTTCTTGGCAAACGCGGAAACCAAAGCACCTCGCAAGCCAAAGCACCGCCTCAGCCCTCGCGCCACGTTGTACTCACCGCCGCCTTCCCACGCTTCGAAATTTCGCGCCGTTCTGACGCGGCCTTCGCCTGGATCGAGCCGAAGCATGACTTCGCCCAATGAGAGGATATCGAATTGACAATCGCTGGCGGGTTTGATTTTCATCGGCATAGGGATTCAGTCGTAGTTCACAAGTAACGCAGTAAAATAGTCCAATCCGAGCCATCTTCGCTCGAACGTTTCAATGGTGGTATAATCTAGTCAAAACAGTGATTTCGTGACACTGCCTGATCATTCCTGATCGTTGGTTTCGCTCCAAGTCTTCAGCCTGATGTGGACCTGAATGCATGAGAACGGTTTCAATATGGTCGCCAAGTTGCGTTTTCATTTCAAGTACCTTAAACGGCAAAGCGTCACCGCTGCACGCAAGTGGTTCCCATGATCGAGACCCCGACCTGCCCCAAGCTGACTAAACTGTGCGACCGATTGAGTCTCATGACTCCGTCTGCCGATTCTGTTTCGAGCGCCGACGACTGGCCTGAGGACAAGCTTCGACTTTGCGCAAATGCTGGTGTGTACCGCTGGTTCGTCTCGCAGGAGGCCGGGGGACTTGGCTGGAGCGAATCCGAGATCGCACAGGCGTACCTTCAGCTTTCCGCAGCCTGCATGACCACGACGTTTATTTTGACCCAGCAAGTCAGCGCCCTGCGACGGGTCGCTGGAACACACTGCGAATACCTTCGACAAAACGTGTTGCCGAAACTGGTGTCTGGCGAAAGCACTGCCACGGTTGCGATCTCACATTTGACCACCAGTCGCCGGCATCTTGGAAAACCGGTGTTAGCAGCGAGCCGAGTCGACGGTGGTTTTATGATTGACGGCTACAGCCCGTGGTGTACCGGAGGTTGCGGAGCCGATTGGCTGGTAATGGGAGCCGAACAGGAAGATGGAACGCAGGTGCTGTTTGCGGCAGACAAACGGCTTGCGGGGATTCAAGTCCAAGCAGGAAACCAGCTGATGGCACTGACCGCCAGCCAGACTGGAGCCATCCAATGCGATCAGGTTTTCATCGAAGACAAATTCGTGATCGCCGGCCCCAAAGCTGCCGTGCTGACGCAAGGCACAGGAGGCGGCACAGGCGGTTTGCAAACATCCACACTGGCGATTGGCCTAGCAACGGCCGCAGTTGAATTTATCTCCAACGAATCAAAACGACGGGAGGATTTGGCTCAGACTCATCAGGCATTCGACGAACAATTGGCATCATTGAAGAGCAATTTGCTGCAGCTTGCCTCGGGTACGGATCCTCAAACGCTGGGCTGTTCTGCTCAGGAGCTTCGAGCTACCGCAAATTCCTTTGTGCTGCGATCGACTCAGGCTGCTCTGGTGGCTGCCAAGGGAGGTGGCTATGTTCAAGGCCATCCGGTCGAACGCTGGTGCCGCGAGGCGATGTTTTTCCTTGTCTGGAGTTGCCCTCAGCCCGTTTTGAATTCAAATTTGTGCGAATTCGCGGGGATTGTGGACTGAGTCAAAAGTTGTGGATTGAGTTGAAAGTTAACAGAGTACAGTTTACAGTCCAGCGCCGTGCAAGAATCTCCCGCCCTGTACTTCAGCGACTGAAGATCTGCGTAGCCTCGATCATGCATGACCAATAAGACCATCCGTTTTCAAGGATATTATTTGATGTCAGAAACACCAGAAGAAAAAACGCTCGTCACATGGCACGACCAAACCGTCGAACGGGCTCGTGGGTGCGTCGTCTGGTTCACCGGCCTCAGCGGGAGCGGCAAGAGTACGGTCGCCAATTGCGTGGATGCCAAACTGCATGAAATCGGTGCTCGTAGTTTCGTCTTGGACGGGGACAACATTCGGCATGGACTCAACGCCAGCCCGGAGTTGCTGGCACCTGTTCACGGTGACGAATTCGCAAAACGTTTTGGGCTCGGCTTTGGGGCTCAGGATCGCGAAGAAAACATCCGGCGCATTGGTTGTGTTGGAGAAATCTTCTGTGCCAGCGGCATGTTGGCTCTGACGGCTTTCGTCAGCCCATATCGCGACGACCGCAACCGAGTAAGGAAAACGGTTACCGATCGGGGAAGCAATGGGGACTTTGTCGAGGTATTTGTCGATACGCCAATCGAAATCTGCGAACAGCGTGACCCCAAAGGCTTATACAAAAAGGCTCGTGCCGGAGAGATCAAAGGATTCACCGGCATTGATGCTCCTTACGAAGCGCCTGACAAACCCGAAGTCCATCTGGCAGGCGATCAACCGGTTGAGCAGCTTGCCGATCAAGTCATCGACTACCTACGTTCGATTGGCAAACTTGGTTGAGCACCACTCGCATCGCGGTCACCCCACGAAAAAAGCGGAGCCTAAATAGG
>CAZLYM010000193.1:4491-7703 GCA_964563475.1 uncultured Pirellulaceae bacterium | reverse complement strand
CACTACGACTTCTTTTTGATGGGCTCCCAAGTCTTTGACGAAAGTTTGATTTTTTTTCCGCTTGAATCCTTCCAGCGAATATAGTTAACACCAAATGGAAACGACGGCACACGCGGCGTGACGGCGTCCAGATCCATAGGCTTTTGCTGCTCTTCATACTCCCGAACTTTCATCTGAAGCGTACCGCTTTTCCCAAAACGCCCCGTGACTTCAAGAACCA
This sequence comes from uncultured Pirellulaceae bacterium, assembly GCA_964563475.1. Classification (GTDB taxonomy): domain Bacteria; phylum Planctomycetota; class Planctomycetia; order Pirellulales; family Pirellulaceae; genus Mariniblastus. Next base: position 7,483 of record CAZLYM010000193.1, on the reverse strand, counting down.
CCGTTGCACAGTAAAGACCGTGCCTGTTGATCTGAATATGATTACTGTGATTCAACTTTGGGCGGAATTCCATGGATCCTAATTGCTCCCGCAACCAGTCCGATTTTTTCGCTTCAAAGACAGCGACGCGGTACAGATCTCCCAGCGAACGCCGGATCGCGTCCCGTTCCGCTTCTTCTTCGCCGTTGTAGTAATACCTGAAGCTCTCGGACCGAACCTTATGGGCCATCAATGTTCGTTTTTTTGCGAGACCGACCACCTTCTTATCATCTGGCTGAATCTCTGACAGCTGCATAATCGCCACCCGTGCGGCTTCGATGGATCGAGCCAAATCACCGGGATCAAATTGAACGGTCTGGCTGCGATAGCGATACAAATCCGCATGGTCCAAGTGCAAAGTTGCTTCAAGACGCAACACGCTACACGCGTCGTCGTCGCGACCTAGCTGAAACAAACTGTCTGCATATCGGCGCAACATCTCGGCCCGATACAAGAACGGCATATTGACAAATTCCCCATACCCGTCTGAGTGAGCCCATTGAGGTTGAACCTCGCCAGTGTCCTCTGGATCGTTCATTGCCGCTGAAAGCAATTCACACGTCGCGACAACGTCAGCATACTCCTTCTTCACCGAGTGCTCTCGAATTTGGTCGACCAACGTATCCACGCCCTCTTCCTGCAACCAAGATTTTCCACTGCGCACGATCAACTCTGTTGGTTGGCCAGCGAACTTCCAAGTCGAATTCTCCGAAATCCCATAGAGTTTATATCCTCTGTTAACATTGACCTCCGGCATGGTCAGCAAGCCTTCTCCTTTTTCACCGATCACTTGCAAGTTCATGACACAGTATGCTCCATCGGTGAAGCCACCTGCATAAAATCGATTGGGGCTACCAATGGGGGCAACACCGGTAACTTTGCCAACGTCTTCGGCAATCAAACTGGATTCACGCACCCATTTTTCCGCCAGTTCGAAATAGTCGAACATTTCCTTCTTTCCCCAAGCACGGCGGGTTTCAAAGTCAGCGTCAGGAGCAACAGCCGGATAGTCACCTCGCCCTGGCCCGTAGGAGAACGAGTACATCAACAACAACCAGAACCCCCATATCGGCGAAGTCAAGATCGCTAACGCAACGAACAAATTTAACAACGTCCTAATCAGCCACGGCCATTTTTCTTTACGAGGCTTCGTTGGGACTGGTGCCGTGAGAAGTGGTTCCGCTGGAAGCGACTCCGTGGGAAGCAGCTCAACTTGAGGTTCGGTTGCTGTCTGAGACATGAGGATCGATCTTGAAGCCAATGGATGGATTAACTGCTGTTATCGCACTTCAAAAACTTAGTGCGCAGACTGGCAAGATCCCAACGCATGAACTCGACCACCTGAGAAACAGGCTCGATGGAGCTTTTCAAGAAAGAAATTTAGCGGTTCGACGGGTCATAATGCCTCGTCAGCCGGCCAAGGCGAGCAAAACTCGCGTATTTCACGCCTTCACCGATCGCTCGCCAATTCGCAATTGCATCCGCCAATCTCGGCAGTTTCGGCCGCTATTTCCTAAGCTGACGCGTCATTTCAGAAAACGCCTGCTTCATTTTCTTGTTCTCAAACGGGCGCAGGTCCGGCACCGCAAGGCTGGTGATCGCATCAAACGCGCGGCGACTGACCGCCATTAGCTCAGCCATGTCCTTGCTCAAGGCAGCGGTCTTGTACGTGTTGGCGGCGGTCAGAATGTTCTTTTTACATTCAAGGTTGGCCATCATCATCTGATGCTTTTGATGCGATAGACTCTCTTTATAAAACCCTGCCACGTCATAAGTTTCCTCATTGCTGGCGATGTTGTTTCGCAACACTTGTGCGTTACCGCCAAGCTTGATCGCTCGTTCGGCGTCAGCAATATTTTTCTGAGCCTGCTCAGCGAATTGCTCCAATTGCGGATAGTAAACCTTGTCCACATTGTCCACGAACTTGTTCTGCAAACGATCAACCGTTTTCAACAGCATCAAATAGACGCCGTAATACTTTTTAGCGGCTTCCGGGTCTTCCCCCGACTGCTCGGTCAGGTTCTCAAGCTTCAACGCGAACCGTTTTGCATTATCAAAGATCACTGAGATCTTCACGAACTCGTCGCCCGTCACGGACTCGAGCAGCATGTCGATCGTTTCCGGATCAAGCTCCATGCCGATTTTGTTCAGCTGAGCCAACAAGGCATCCTTTTCTGCTTGAATCTCTTCGTTGGCGACTTGGATATCCTGACGAGCCTTTTCGATTTTCTTGTCATAGCCCGAACGAGTCGTCACCAGTGGATTGTAGGAAGATTCGGGAGCGGAAATTCGCTTGCGTTTGTAAACGGTAATATTGCTCTGGTTTGCCTCGATCTGTTTTTTCAGATCCGCAATTTTCTCGCGGCGGTCAGTAATGTCAGAAACGCCCAACGCCTCGGCCGCTACATCTAGGTACGACTGGATTTTCTCTTGCTGGTCCTCCTGAGTCGTAGCTAAGAAGTTGTAGAACGCCAAGTCTTCCTCGCCCGGCAGTAGATGCTTCTCATCAAACGCCTCCAGCGCCTTGTCAAGTGCACCATGAGCCTGTTCAAAAAAGCGACGCGTATCTTCCTCTTCCGCCTGCCGGTCCTGTTGCATCAGCTCTAAGGTCTGAGCGTGAGCGGGCATGATCGCCAGAGACAAACAAAAGGCGATAAGTGACAATTTGAAGATTCCGTTGGAAGCCATAATATTCCTACGCTTGATCGATAAGGTTCGTTCGCCACCCTCATTGTAGAGGCGTTGGCGATACGTTCCAGTTCGGTTCCGCAAACTCAATATTGGAACGTTTTTGGGTTGGAAAATACGGTTATTTCCAAATCAGACGGGATTTACAGGGTGAGCAGGATTACCGTGGCTCATTCTTGGTCGTAGTAATCGTGTTCGCCTGGTGCGGGATCAGGTCCGCGCAAGGGGTAGAGGGATAGAGAACCACGGCCGGTGCTGAGTCAAA
>CAZLYM010000193.1:0-4391 GCA_964563475.1 uncultured Pirellulaceae bacterium | reverse complement strand
CATTTGTCATTTGTTATTCATCATTTGTCATTTGTCATTTGTCATCTGACGCAACATCCTGAAGTCTGAACCCTGTAACCTGAACCCTGTCAACTGTCGACTTTTCACTCTTTCAAAAAATAACGGCTGCGGGAAGAAACTCTTCCCGCAGCCGAACCAATCGCCCTCGTCATCGACAAAGCGGCAGAGACTGCCCTTTGTCGGAATCGGGTATGCTTCTAATTCAATTAACTCTGACTCTGGTGAATGAACGACAGGAACCAACTGACTGCCATCAGGAAACGGAAACGTCAGGAATTCAATCGTCCTTCCGTTAAGTTCTATCTTGTCGCCCAGACTATGGAATGAATGCCAACCCTGTGGTGACCAGTGCCTGACGTCGAGCTCCATCCAAGCTGATTGGAATCGGATCCTTTAACCACGGAGCACAGTTACCCGGACGGTAATACCCGAGTGCGTAGTTGCATTCGTTGGCAGGATGAATTGCGGCCTGATAGGAAACGGTGGCCAGACTGACAAAGAAGTGAGCCACTGACTGCACGGGCTGAAGGAACGGTCCGTGGGAATGCCCATATCGTTCCAACTGCACGTTTTCAAAGAACAGCGTCTTGTGGCACACGTTCGACGCAGTCCAAGTGAACGTCTGAGGAATCCAGTTTCTTTCGACGTGGCCACGATTGCCCAAGGTGCAGACCGTGGGCAGTCGCCAGAATTCTGATACGGCAGCCAGATCTGATTCGCTGAGCCTAGCGTAAGGAATTTTCTGACCGCTATCCAGAATCACGTAGCCGCGTCGCAGGTCCTGCATCGCTCCGGTCGCGATAACATTGCCGCTGCGGTCCGTCCAACTACGACCGATTGGGTACGAAGAACCCGGCAGGCTACTGGCGGGAGGCGAAATATCCAAAGGAATATCTCGGATCGAGCTATTGAGTAACTCATTACGAAACGTAGCACAATCTTTCTCGTCAGGCCCCGAGACCGAATCTTCGTCCTCGTCCTCGTCTTCATCCTCGTCATCCAAGTCGTCTTCGTCACTCTGTTTTCGCAGTTGCTCAAGCTCTTGATCGATATCTCGATCCAATTCGTCAAGTTCATCATCTTGTTTGTCTTCTTCGTCTTCAAAATCATCGAGACCAATTGGAGGATCATTCAGCGGATCGAAGTCATCGAGCTTTTCAATTTGTTGATTGTCACGCAAACGATTTTGAGGTTCGGAGAACTCTGCATCGGCTCGAGTGCCAGATCCTTGGCGAGTATTGGACCCCTGTCGAGTATCAGACCCTTGGCCACTGCGAGTCAGCACAGACACTTGTTTCCCACGAGTCGATTTTGAACGTTGCGAACGCGAAAATGATTTTACAGCCTGAGCCACTCGTGGCGGACGAACGGGAGCACGTTGCTGCAGCGGTGCCACTCTGGCAGTTGGCAAAATTTCCTCGTCGACTCTATCCGATCCCCATTCGTCATCAACATCCGCCAGCGGACGTTGGTAGTCCGTTGCGAATTCAACTGGATCCAACGGTTCTTCCTCAAACTGAGATTCACCGGTTTCCCATTTGACAGCGGCCACGCGATGGCCGCCTGTTTCGATGGAGGGTGATTGATCGACAACGGCACCTTCGTGGCGAACGTACAACACACCTTCGTGCTCAATCCATTCCGGCTGATCACTGTTTCTGACGCGTTTTGCCGTCGGCCGTCGATGCTTGGCCGCACCACTTGCCTGAACAGCTCCGCCCTGCGTTGATTGCGCGTACGCGACTTGGCTGATAGGCCCGCCTGCTCCTTCGACTTCGAGTATTTCGACGTCACCCGGAACGGCTTTGGTTGAATCATCGTTCTTGGCAGCCTTTATCCGGCTGAAGGCACTGGCAATGTGATCCTGCAGGCCCGGGCGACGGATCTTTCCCTGCTCCCGAGGCTCAACCTGACGTGTCGGTGTGTTTCGATAACCATGCAATCCGTTGTACTGACCGGATGCAATGGGTTGACTGACGAGGTCGCGTGGTGGCTCAACCGCTGGCAATTGAGCCGCAGCCTGGCTTAATGTTTCGTCACTCAGCTTGGTGACGGTCGCTTGTTTCGAATACCCAACCAGCCGAGTCAGGTTTCGACGTCCGTTGACTGATTCCGTCTGGTGATTAATGTCTTGTGTCGGTCGAGCGGTGTAGTCGGCGGGAGGAGTCACATGAACCGGCGGAGCATAGCGAGCAGGTTCTTGGCTGGAAGTCGCGGCCGTCGCCTGATCAGGAGCAGGCGCTCGAGTGATAGGCGTGGGTGGCGGGCTGGCGTAGTTGCTGACCTGAACGGCCTGACAAGGGTTGGCGATCGCAATCGAGAAGAGCAGGGCGGGCAAGCCCATGGTTACCGCTTGTCGGCCGCGCGGCAACATACGGAAAACACTTTCGGTCCTAGCCGTGATCTGAAGACGGGGACTCCGTGCTGTAATTGGGAGCTTCTTGAGTAATCGTAATATCATGAGGGTGGCTTTCTCTGACACTTGCCGCTGATACCTGAATAAAGTTTGCATCGCTACGCAATTCATCGACCGTCTGCGTGCCGCAATAGCCCATGCCTGCACGCAAACCGCCCACCAACTGGTACACGAAATCACTTAACGCCCCCTTGAACGGAACTCGACCTTCCACGCCTTCAGGCACCAGTTTCCCGGGACCCGAGCCAGACTGTCGGTAACGTTCACTAGAACCCTTGACCATCGCGCCAAGAGAACCCATACCACGGTACACTTTAAAAGTGCGCCCCTGGTACAAAATCACTTCGCCCGGACTCTCCTCCAATCCGGCAAACAATCCGCCAATCATCACGCAGCTTGCGCCGGCAGCAATGGCTTTGGTGATGTCGCCCGAGTATCGAATTCCTCCGTCTGCAATAACTGGTATGTTGTGTTTCAGTGCGGCCTGATTCGCTTCGTAGATCGCCGTGACCTGAGGCACTCCGATGCCACTGACCACACGAGTCGTACAAATGGAACCGGGACCGATCCCGATCTTCACCGCGTCAGCACCCGCCTCGATCAACGCCTCGCAACCTTCGGCGGTTGCCACGTTGCCCGCGACGACATCAATGTCCCAACGCTTTTTAATCTCTTTGACGGTCTCAATCACGTTCCGACTGTGACCGTGCGCGCTATCCACGATCAAGACATCCACATCCTTGTTGATCAGCTTTTCGGCACGGTCCAAATCGTGGACGCCGATGGCTGCTCCAACGCGAAGTCGACCCTGCGTGTCTTTGCACGCATTGGGAAAACGACGCATCATGTCGATGTCGCGGATCGTAATAAGCCCCGCTAGTTTCTTATCTTCGTCAACCAGCAGAAGCTTCTCCACCTTTTTAGCCGTTAAAATCTTTTCAGCTTCCTCAAGCGTTAAAGTCCCCTGCTGAGTCACGTTGGAGGTGACCAGATTGTCCTTAGTCATCACCTCAGATACCGCGATTTCGCTGGATTCGAGGAACTTCAGGTCGCGGCGAGTCAGAATGCCTACCAAGGTTTTATCTGCTAGCACGATGGGCACGCCGGAAACATTATTCTGCGCCATCATCTCCTGAGCATGAGCGACCGTAGCGTCGGGAGGAAGTGTTACCGGGTCAACGATCACACCATTGGCCGATCGCTTAACCTTGTAGACCTCTTCCGCCTGAGCCTCAGCGGACATATTTTTGTGGATCACCCCCAGACCGCCTACTTTCGCTAGACCGATCGCCATAGCGCTTTCGGTAACGGTGTCCATGGGAGAACTGAGCAGTGGCACGTTCAGACGAATTCGATTGGTCAGACGAGTGCTAACATCCACCTCCGACGGCACGACCTCGCTATACCGTGGCTCCAGCAGAACGTCATCAAAAGTGATCGCAGTGTGACGAATCTTGTCCTGTAAGCTCATTCTTTTTCCCGGCTGGCTGGTTCTTCAACGTGTAATTCTCGCCCCACGAAACAATAGAAACCTGTTCGGGCGAAATTTGAATAAGCTCACCATTATGAGAATCAATGGCCCAGTTGGCAATCAGTAGGTGACGCCATTTGCAGTTTCCGGAACAGACCACAGGTCCGGCCATATTTCCAGCCTAGGACGACGTAGCTCTGCCCCTAGTCCAGCGTGAACCCAACCAAATTACCCTCGGGAGATGCTGGAAAAAGCTTGCAGGCTTACGACAAACCTGTGAACATCGCTGGCTGTACCGCAAATGGACACAAATTTCAGCACCCACTGTATTCGTGTCGATTGGTGTGCATTGGTGGTTCAACCTTCGTCGCTTAGGAATCGTCCCGAAAAAGAGCCTTCCGATCTCGGGTTGGCTGCTTTTTAAGGCACAAGCCCCATTCGATTCGAAGATCCGAGCGACATTGTCGATCCGCTCTCTGAGCT
>CAZLYM010000192.1:0-7723 GCA_964563475.1 uncultured Pirellulaceae bacterium | reverse complement strand
AGCGCTTCCTATCTTCCCGTGGCGGCAATCAGGCACGCGAAGATTCCAACCAGGGACAGCATCAAACCAAGCCATGGCCAGCGAACGTTTGAGGACATGCCCCACAAACCCAGCATTAGCCCGAGCAACGCGTTGATAACACTATAGGAAGTGACCGATGCGCCGATAATCGACATGAGTCCCAGCACGACCGAAGCGACCGCGCCACCTTGTGCAGCGAGATTCGCCTGTAACAGGTTGTCGTCGGATTTCACCGCGGGCAGGGCGGCCACCGGAGATTCATCAACCAACTCCGCCGTTACGAGCGTCGATTCATTACCAAGGGCACTGTCCGGATCGCCACCGCCCTCCTGTTCAGAGACAAGAATTCCATCAACGGGACTCGCTGAGTCCGTTGGCTTTTCAGAGGACGGGTTTTCATTACTTACCATTTCTGAACAATATGACTCAAATACGATACAACTTCAACTTCTTTCACTCCAAGAAATTCCCACCTACTCACGGCAACTTGGGTCCTTATGCGCAGGGACGGTTGTGAAGTGTTGTCATACAATCCGTCAAAACCGCAGAGAACGCGAATGGCCCGCTATATTACTCATTTTCAAAGTGCGATCGACCCGTCGGTTGAACTCCCTGCTGACCAGCTTCAAACGATGCACGAAAATCGCCCCTTGTGGGCGAGGTACGATCTGGCAGGCGCTGCCAAGGCGATGACGAAATCGGTTCTCGCCACCCGCAAACCCGATATGTGGCGATATCGTGAACTGCTGCCCATTGGCGACGAAATCGAACCGGTCTCGCTGGACAAATCCATGAGCCCGATGATTGAGTGCCCTCGTTTTGCGAAACAAAGCGGCCTGAAACATTTGTGGATCAAGGACGAGTCCCAATTGCCGACCTGTAGTTTCAAGAGCCGAGGCCTATCGCTGGCGGTGACCATGGCAAAGCACTTTGGCAAAACTCGAATTGCCATGGCTAGTAACGGTAACGCTGGTGGAGCCATGGCGATGTACGCAGCTCGCGGCGGCATCGAATCAGTATGCTTCATGCCTCACGATACACCGGTCGCCAATCGCAGTGAATGCTATTTTTCCGGAGCCAAACTGTTTGAGACCAACGGCCTGATTGATCAGAGCGGAAAGCGCATTCGGGAAGGACACGACCGTGGCTTGTGGTTCGATATCTCAACCCTCAAGGAGCCGTATCGACTTGAGGGAAAGAAAACCATGGGACTGGAACTGGCCGAGCAATTCGACTGGAAACTTCCCGATGTGATTCTGTACCCCACCGGCGGAGGCACCGCACTGATCGCGATGTGGAAAGCGTTTAAAGAACTCAAGGAAATGGGCTTCTTAGAATCTCAGACAATGCCTCGAATGTATGCCGTTCAGTCAGACGGGTGCTGCCCCTTGGTCACTGCGTTCGAAAATGGCGAGCGGTTTGCGACACGGCATGAGAACGCCTGCACCATCGCGTCAGGGATTCGAGTTCCCACGGCCTTGGGTGACTTCATGGTTCTTGACACCGTGCGTGAGAGCGGCGGGGCGGCTTTGGCGGTCGAAGAATCACGCTTGAAAGAATGGCAGCGAACCGTTGGGTCGGCCGAAGGCTTAATGGTCTGCCCCGAAGCCGCAACCTGCGTCGGTGCCATTGAAAAACTGCTCGCTAAAAAGATGATCCATCCCGAAGAACGGATCGTGATCGTCAATACAGCGGCGGCTCAAAAGTACTTTGGGGAAGCCCCCAAGGTCCCGTTTGTTGATCTTTCTAAGCCGACTGACTGGGATGCTTTTGAAGCCGAGCATTTTGCTCTAGGCGAATAAAGGGCGATTCATAGCTCGCTGACTAGGAAATTACAGGGATTGCCGTAAGTCCTTATCCAGCAAATCTCAACCCGACACGTAAGTGAGGGACCGATCCCTCGCTGACGCAACGGGTTACAATAGAGCATGCAATTTCCTATCACGCTTCTGGAATCCAAGTCCGATCGAACCCGCGAATGATCCATACGATTGGATTAATTGGAACACACCACTTTCGCATCACCCGTCAAAAACGGGCCGCAGGAGGCAATTCGAAAATTTCGATAAAATTTGGGCCAGCTGCTATTTGTTGCCAAAATGCGACCTACCTTTTTATGCCCGAAGGACCGTCGTACTGACGTTCCAAGGTTGGTTGAGCAAAACTTTTGCGTCAGCCGAAAATACAATTTTTCGACCTGAAGCTAAAATTCAACGAGTCAAGAACGACAATGAGTCAAGAAAGAAGAAAATTCCTGCGCCTGAATGTGAGCGAGGTAACCTGCCGGCTCAAGCTTGGACACGAAACATTTGAAGGTCAACTTTTGGACGAGTCGATCGGCGGTGTTCGCGTAGGATCGGTTCCGCTGTTGGCATTGTCGTTGAACCAACCAGTTGTCGTTACCTACGATTCGGAATCGATCGAAGGAGTTTGTCGCAGCGTCACACGCCAAGCTGACAACCAGTATGCCATTGGCATACGCCGCAGCGAGTCGAAGCCTTTAGATGAAGATGAGAATTCGGCGATGCTGCTCAACACGTTCATGGAATTCAGTGGATGCTCTCTGATTTGCATTCCTATCGCTTCGGTTGATGAGAACACGGTCCGCGTCATGATGATCGATGGCCGCGAATTCGAGATCGATCGTTCAAAGCTGTTTTCGATGACGCGTCTGGAGCGAGTTGAGAAATTGGCTGCCGAGAGGCGGTTCAAGAACATTCTGAAGGTTTACAACCTGCCAGACACGGACAACGCTTTCGACGCTCGCGATAGCATCATCAACCAAGAATTCGGCGCAATCGGGCAGTTCTCGTTGGCATAAGAGACCACTCTGGGTCACAAAAGAATCCGGCAACAGCAAACACGGAACGTTTCCGAGTCAGCAGGGAGATGCGGATCTGGCAGACGCCGAACCTAATTCAGAATTCCGCCTAGTCAGTCGGTCAAATCTACGCGATCTCTTGCTCAGCGTCGCAGGAGAAGTCTTTGCCATCAATCATGCCTTGATAGGCTTTCTGGCAAGCTTGGCAAACGAATAGGTGGCGACTGACGAGACCTCGCACGTACAGGTCTGCAATCTCGTTATCAACAAACGCTCGCAAGTGCTTATGTACCTGTTCACAAGCCATCTGTGCGGCCGCTGGCTTCGAATCACCCATGGAGTTGGCATAGAAGACCGCTCCCACAGTACCCACCGAGCCGACAGCTAGAGCACTTAACGCGCGCCGCCGAGTGATGTGGGCCTGTGTCTTTTCCTGATCCGACAACATCTGATCGATGATACCGGCATCGCAATCGTGCCATTTTTTGGGAGTGGTCATAGTCAAATAGTGCCAAACAGTTTCGGACGAGCCGGGACAGAATTAGTATCGAGTCCCTAAACCATAGACTTGAGAACCAAGCCATGTCAGTAAAACGTGGTACAAAAACCGGCCGATGGCAACTGGTTACACCAAGTTGGTACTAAAAATTCGGCGAAAGGTTAGGAATCGCACTAACTTCCATAGCCGCTTTCTCCTCCGGCAGCAATGGGCACGCCTCGTTCACCTCTTTAGCCAAAGCTTCGAGGTTGGTCAGCTTCAATCTGCGTCTTGAAATCGTCAACAGATCCTCAGCTTGCAATTGCCCAAGCACCACGGTGACCGTTTCTCGGGTGCTACCAATGATACTAGCCATGTCTTGGTGCGACAACCGAATCCCCAGCTGCACGCCCTCCTCCACTCGTGCTCCGTACTTCTCGGTCAGTTCCAGCAGCAGGTGAATCAGCCGTTCGCGGTTGGAGCGGAACAGCAAATTGCGAAGCCGTCGCTCGACTCGCTGACGCCTGACCCCAATCAGTTTCGAAACGCCCAGTCCAATAGAGGGATATTTCTGAGCGACTAGCATCAGGTCACGTTTAGGCAGCAGCACCAAAGTCGTCTTTTCGGTCGTTTCCGCGTACTCGTTTCTTGGTTGATCACTAACCAGAGACAACTCACCGAAAATCTCGCCCGAGTCAACAAACCCGAGGATTGATTGTTTTCCATCAGGAGTCGTGTGACAGATTTTTACCCGGCCTTCGGCCACAAGAATGATGCCATCGGCATCCTCATGCGGGAGGTAAACCGGCTCGCCACGCTTCAGCTTTCGCATTCGTGAGCGTGACTCCAGCCCCGAAACATCTGCTGATGAAAGATGTGAAAAAAGATTGCACTTCTTGATGAACCAATAATTGTCACTCATGGCATCCTCGCGGGTCTCGGGTTGAATTTTACGTTTGGGCATTCGTAGCTACGCGTTCTAGTAACTAAACAAAACCTCTTAGGCACTCTCACTTAGGTGGAAGATGCCTAGCGAGCGTTCCGAATCTCACGGTAGACGGTTTCCAACTTCGCTTTCTTACTCGAATTACAGATTATTCACATTTTATTTTCAGATTTGCTTACCAAGGTGCTAGAGCACGATTCGTACGGAAAAACGCATACTGATAGGCGTTTTTCAGTCTATTAGCGTGGATAGCGTGGTCGATTCGAACTTTGTCAGTCAGTTCGCTTCAAAATGCTGTCATTCGGCCTGCCAAAATCACTTTGATCTTGCCTGATCGAGCAAAATTGCTAACGTCCCCTCAAATTGACTCATTTTTCGCGTAGCAGGGAAGTTGCGATGAACCAAAAACCATCGTTTTCACCATTTTTAACCAGTGCCATCGCAGTGTTGGTTTCTCTTGCACTTTTGTTTTCGAGCGGTTGCCGAAACTGCAATCAAGCGTGCGGCGGGAACGGTTTCGCGCACTCGCCCACGATCGCTCCTCCACCAACCTATAGTTTGCAAATTCCTTCGGCTAATGGGAATCCGGCGTACTACGTTCCAGGCAGCCCCAACCCTAACGCGACCGCTAATCTGCCTTCCTACTTGGTCGATCCGAACCGTCGTGCTCCGGTGCCCACAGGAAACACAGGAACTCCCAATATCAATCAACAAAATGGCTGGCGACCAACCGGGAACAACAATCTCTCGAACACAGGCTCGACGGCTTCGTCGACCACACTTGCACAGAATCCTAACGCGACTGGAATTGCTCCCCCAACACGACTCGCTTCGGCACCGACCGCACGATCGGTGGTGTCTTCGGTCGACTACACGAGTACTCGGTCTAACGAACAACTTGATCCGACTCGCCTTCCCGCCACTGATGCTTCGAACGTCCAAGCTCCCGCCGCTTTCACCAACAACGGATCCGCAACGCGACTCGCTCAGGCTCTACCGGCCCAGTACCCTAACACGTACAACCAAGCCGCCGCGTTCAACCAGCCGGCTCCCGCGGTTTACAACGGCACCCCCGTTATCGCACAGCAACCGGCTCAACCGTTTTACTATGGTACGCCAACCGTTCGTCAATCGGCCCCCACGGTACTGGCTCAGGCAACGGCAACGGCAACGGGAATCCCATCGACTGGATCGGCTGGCTGGACGGATCGCGAGTTGACCGCAAGCCGCAACGAGTTGAACCGCTGATCTGCACCTCGCTGCTCACAGGACCCATTCTTTTCTTATCGAGTCCAGGAGCGACGTTGGTTTATGCTTACATCGATCTGGCGTACTCGTGATCAGGCCGCGTTGCAGTTCTGGCGACACACTGCGCGGCAAATCGCCAACCAATCCCATGATCTGGCAGCGCAATCTGACCAGCAACTTCGCAAAAGCGGCCTGTCGCTGAAGTACCGCGCTCGCAGCGGCGAACCTTTGGATAGTCTTCTTGTTGAAGCATACGCATTGGTCCGTGAAGCCAGTCTCCGGACGTTGGGCATGGAGCACTATCCGGTTCAATTGCTTGGCGGAGTAGCCATTCATCACCAGAGCATCGCCGTTATGCAAACAGGCGAAGGCAAAACACTGACCGCGACGCTGCCAATGTATTTGGCAGCCTTGGAAGGCAAAGGGGCTCACCTTGCCACGGCCAATGACTACCTTGCCGCTCGCGATGCAGAACTGATGAGCCCTGTCTACCAAGCATTGGGACTAACGGTCGGTATCGTCCAAAGCGATACACCTCGTCCCATCCGTCAGGCTGCCTACCAGGCAGATATCACTTATTCGACCGCCAAGGAAATCGGATTCGACTTTCTGCGGGACCGATTGTTGCGGCGCCGGATGGAAGGTGGGGCTTCGTACAAGATCGCCACGCTTGTCGGCGACAGCGAGGACGATGGTTCCTCGAGTCCCGTTCAACGTGAGCTGAATTTTGTCTTGGTCGACGAAGCCGACAGCATCTTGATCGACGAAGCACGAACGCCGTTGATCGTCAGCAGCCCGCCAGGCGAAATCGAATTGGCGCAAGAAGCACTGTATCGCTGGGCAGCCGAAAACGCCAACCAATTCCGGGAATCGAGTGACTTCAAAGTCGATGAAGAAACCAAGAGCATTCAGCTGTTGCCCGCTGGTCGCAAACTGACCCGAAAAACCTCCAAGCCTCCGCTGCTCGGGCAAGTGCCGATGACTGACATCTACGACCAGATCGAACAGGCGTTGTTTGTGAATCAACACTACGTCCGAGACCGCCAGTATGTGATTCGAGACAACGAGGTCGTGATCGTTGACGAGTTTACGGGACGATTGGCCGAAGGGAGAAAGTGGCGGGAAGGAATTCATCAAGCGATCGAAGCACGCGAAGGCCTCGAGATCAGCGTCGCCAGTAGTGAATCCGCTCGGATCACGCTGCAAGATCTTTTCCTGCGATACAACCGACTGGGAGGCATGACTGGAACAGCCGCCAACTCGGCGGCCGAACTGAGAAAAATTTACAAGGTCCGAGTCGTTGATGTTCCGACCAATCGCCCTCCCAAACGAAAGCGGTGGCCAGATCTTGTTTTCGGGCAGGAAGTTGAAAAATGGGAAGCAGTCGCAGATGAAATTGCCGCGGTTCATGCCAAAGGTCGTCCGGTGCTGGTCGGAACTCGATCGATCGACAAATCAGAATTGCTTGCAAAAATCCTCGACTCGCGTGGAATCCCACACGAAGTCCTAAACGCTCGCCATCTCGCTCGAGAAGCTCAAATCGTCGCCGACGCTGGTCAGCCCGGACGAGTCACCGTGGCAACGAACATGGCGGGCCGAGGAACCGACATCAAGCTGCCCGATGCGTCACTTCGACTTGGCGGATTGCACGTAATCTGCACTGAACTGCACGAGTCCTCTCGAATCGATCGTCAGTTGATTGGTCGATGCGGCAGACAGGGAGATCCCGGCACGTTTCGACAGTTCATGTCGCTGGAAGATGAGATCCTCGAAAACGGTCTCTCCCACGCGGCTCATCAACGCTTGCTGAGGCAACGCAAAATGCCTTCTCGAGAAATCGCTCGGCATGCGAGCCTGTTCCGCAGAAGCCAGGCGAAGATTGAACGTGAGCATTTTCGTTCACGCAAGATGTTGCTCCACCGTGAACAACTGCGCCATGAGCTACAACGCGAAATGGGACAGGATCCCTATTTGGATACCGCCGGCGCTTGAAGCATCGGGCAACGAGGGCTCAAACCGCTTCACTTGATCGTCCCCCAAGCCTTCCCCGTTCTCCCCCGCAAATGGAGCCGCATGTCGGGTTGCAATGATTGAATCGATAAACCGATTTATGCTTGGCCGTCGATGCCTCAATCCATTTAAAAATTTTCGGATGTTGACGATTGGCATCATCATGTCGTCATCTCCTGTGCAATAAGTTCTGCAAATC
>CAZLYM010000191.1:0-7765 GCA_964563475.1 uncultured Pirellulaceae bacterium | reverse complement strand
AGAATGCACAGTGACGTTGTGTAGGAATTACCATATCGAGCATCGTACGTTTCCGCTGGCCACGCACCATCAGGTTGCTGATTGGCAAGCAGTGTTTCAACGACTGGCGGATAGAACTTCTTCCAGTGTCGTCCGCCAAGCTCATACATCGCCTGAGTGCCGTGGAACACTCCATAATGGTACCGGTCAGGCTGCCAACTGAGCCCTCCGGCAGGTTTGTCGGCGTTGTATTTTGTGAAGTCTCGAGTCAACAGCCAGTCGCCCGAACGCTGAGCCATTTCTGTGTCATGTTTGCCACCATGAGCGAGCGCGACGATACCGGCACCCGCCATGGCTCGGCTGATCGCATTTTTATACGGAGGGGTGTAAAGGAAAACGCCTTGTTTTTTATCAAAGCACCGCTCAACAAAGGCAACCGCTCGTTCGATGTTCTTTGCGGGCACGTCGAATCCGGCGTTCCTTGCCGAGCGAAGAAACATCAGTTGCCAGCAGGTGGCAGATAGATCAGCGTCATCGGCGTAACGATTTGCCGTGTATTTCCAACCACCTTCCTCCGCTTTGCGCTTATGTTTCCAGTTTTGCATCTCGATCGTTGCGGCAATGGCTTTCTCGATCACATCGTTCAGAATCTTGGCTTGATCTTCGTTGCACTGTCCGTAGGCTTCCGACAACGCCAGAGCAGAAATTGCGTGGTTGTAGGTGATGGCATTGGACGTGAATAAGTCTTCACCCTCCGGCTTGCGTGAAATCGGTGAAGCGCCATTTGCAAAAACGGCGATCAGTCCATTTGGTTTTTGCTGCGACGCAATGTAGTCGATGGACTTTGACAGTTGTTTGCTGTATTTTCCGTCGACGGGGCTTTCGCCTGTGGATAGAAACGCCATTAAGCCAAACGCAGTTACTGCAGGCTGACCTGCGTCAATTCCTTTAAATGAGCCGTTGTCTGCCTGTTGAGCGATCAACCATTCCAGCCCTCGTTTGACCGAAGCATCCAGTTGCTTCCATTGTTCTTTCGTCAGCACGCTGTCGTCGGGGGTCGCTCGACGTTCTGTTTGAGCTTGAGCAAAAAGATTGTTGGATACGAACGCAGCTGCCAATACGAGAATGATCAACGGAATCTTATTCATGTTCACTCTTTCAATTTGAGTTTTCAGCAATCGACTGCTTTTTCTGCCGTTCACCGCTGAAAAATGGGCAATAGCTGATCGGAAACGCTTAGCGAGAGGACGCACAAGGACGTCGTGTAACAGTTGCCAAACTCTTTGTCTCTGGGTTCAGGTGGCCACGAACCATCGGCATCCTGAGCGCCCACGATTGCCTCAACGACCGGCGGATAGAACTGTTGCCAATATTCGCCACCCTGTTGATACATCGCCTGCGTACAAAGAAAGACTCCGTAATTGTAGCGATCATTCAGCCACGTTACTTGGCATTGAGGTTCATGGTTAAACTTGGTGAAGTCGCACTTCAAAATGTAATCGCTGGCTTTCTTGGCCATTTCTGATTTATGTTTTCCCGCATGAGCCATCGCCAACACGCCGGCTCCCACCATGGCGCGGGTGACGGATTTTGGATACCGCGAAACATAACAGAAGGTACCGGTTTGTTTTTGGAAACAGCTTTCCATGTACGCAACGGCTTTATCAACGCTCTCGGTAGGTACATCAAAGCCTGCGTTGCGGGCTGATCTCAGGAACATCACCATCCAACCGGTCACCGAAAGATCCGAATCCTCTGGATGCGGCTTGCAAAGATAACGCCAGCCACCTTTGTCTCGTCGGTGTTTGCGCCACGATTGCATCTCGAGCGTTGCCGAGAGGGCTTTTTCCACGACTCCGGCAACTCGCTTCGACTGTTCACCCGTGCATTGTCCATAGGCTTCGGCGAGCGCCAGCGAACCGATCGCGTGGTTGTAAATCGCAGGCGTGAGTTGCTCGTGCTGTGCCACCGATCCGCGTGGGATAGGCACGGCGTTGGGTGAGATCGCTGAAAGTAGTCCATTCCGTTTTTGTTGAGCACATATGAAATCGATCGCTTTGGAAATCACGGGACCGTATTCCCTGTCACTGGTCGTTTTGCCTTGAGCCAGAAAGGCCATGACGCAAAGAGCCGTGACTGCCGGTTGCCCGGTTTCGATACTCTTGAACGAACCGTCGGCCTTCTGCTGAGTGGCCAGCCACTCTAAGCCACGTTCGACGGAGGTATCCAGCCGCTTCAATTGTTCGTCGTTGAGTACGGGAAGGTTTGGCGCTAAGGGAGGCTCGCTTTCAGCTTGCGCAAAAAGCATGTTGGTTGGTAGCAACGCCGTCAGTCCAAACAGGATGGAGAGTTTGAAGTTCATCGGTGTTCTCGGGGTGTGTTGAAGTGAGAGGCGGAAAGTAGTCTTCCTGATCGTGTGTTGGATACTTGGTATTTTTGAGTTATTGAGAGTGAGAGGTGAGTTTTGTTTCGTATTTTGCTGAAGTGGCAACAAGCAACCAGAATCAAAGCTATCGCTGGAAAATCGGCAGCATCTGGTTGGGGACACTTAAAGATAGAATGCACAATGACGTTGAGTAAACCTGCCCGTATTGTGGTTCATTCTTTTCAGGCGGCCATGCACCGTTAGGCTGTTGGTTTGCCAGCAAAGTATCAACGAGTGGTGGAAAAAATTGTTTCCAGTATTTCCCACCTAGCTGAAACATTGCCTGCGAGCAGAGAACACTTCCGTAGTGATAACGGTCTTGCCACGGCCTTCCCCCGTAGGGAGGCGTGTCATCGTTGTACTTTTTGAAGTCGTGTTTTAGGAGCCATTCGCCTGACGAACGCGCTTCTTTGGAATCATGTTTTCCCGCATGAGCCAACGCCAAGATGCCCGCGCCAGCCATGGCGCGGGTGCATGCTCTACGGTTACCAGCAAGGTAAGCATGAACCTTTCGGTCTTTGTCTTTCAGAAAGCAACCTTCGATGTACTTGACCGCAGCGTCGATGCTTTTTTCCGGCACATCAAAGCCCGCGTTTTTGGCCGAACGCAAAAACATCAACTGCCAGCCGCTAACTGAGAGGTCAGAGAATTTCCCGGGAAAACGCAAATCCAGATAGCGCCACCCACCCACATTCTGTTTTTGTTTGGGTCCCCAGCGTTGCATTTCCACCGTCGCGGCAATCGCCTTTTCAATGATGGGTGTCAGTCGCTCAGCTTGCTCAGGGCTGCACTGGCCATAGGCTTCACACAGTGCCAGTCCAGAAATCGCGTGGTTGTAAACACTAGGACTGCCAACCGTTTTGTGAACGTTCCGAGGAATTGGGACGTCGTTGGGGGCTGTGGAAGCAATCAGGCCATTGCGTTTTTGTTGATCAGCGATGAAGTTCACCGCAGCCACCAGTTGTTGCTGATACTTGCCGTCGGCCGGGCTTTCGCCTTGAGCCAGAAAAGCCATCAGGCAGAACGAGGTGATGGCGGGTTGCCCCGATGCCGGTGAGTCAAACGAACCGTCTTCATTCTGTTGTGAAATTAACCATTCCAACCCTCGTTCGACTGAAGTATCGACCTGTTTCCAGGTAGCGGCATCCAGCACATCGGCGTTTGGCGCGGACCGCGGTTTGGGCTCTTCCTGAGCGAGCGAAACGCCTGAGAAAAAACAGACTGTGGCCAGAGAAACAACCGATGCCATCGTATTCAAACGAGGACGCGTCCCAACGGCAGACAACCGTTTGTTTTTGCTCATTCTTCAAACTCCCGTCAGGCCAGATAAAATGCATCGATTTTGCCCGCACGAGTGTACTGGGTCCCCTATATATATAGGGGCTGGCCAAAATCTCTGTCGCACGGTGGCTGCGAACCACGCAATTTAAACGTTCCAACCCGTGAATTCACCGGAATTCCGGCACTTTTGGGGCGGTTTGGCCGTTCGCAGAGCCGTAAATCCCCAGCAAATAACGTTTTACCAGTTTTCCCGCGTGATTTCTGATCGTCGAAGGACTAATTACCTGAACTGCCAACATGAGCCCGAAAGTGGAATCCTTTGGATACTTCCACTATCGTGGACTTTATCGAGGCTGCTAGGTTTTGAAATTCAGCGACTAACGGGAGTCAGTCATCGGGCAAGGTGCACTCCATTTTGAGCGGTCGATCATGACGAACGCCGAGGACGAAGATGTGACCCCAAGTCACGACACTCCCGATGCGCCGGCATCGGATGCTCAGTTATTGCGCGCAATGCAAATGGGCGATAGCAGCGCGTGGCAGGAGTTACACCAGCGCTACCTCCCATCGGCTTGGCGTTTTGCCTGGCAATTGGTGGGAGACCGTCAGGTCGCCGAAGATCTGGTGGCGGAGAGTTTGCTGGCATTGTGCCGAAAGGCTTCCGAATTGGATCCGGAATCAACGAAACTGTTTGGTTGGTTACGCGGCGTGATTCGTCACAAGGCCATGGACCACCACCGCGCCAAGGCACGGACGACCGCTGCGATGAATCAGCGGTCCGGCATTCAGGGTGCAATCGAGCAAGAGAAGCAGCACGCGAATCGACCATCGGCCAGCTTGGAGCGTTCCGAGCAAGCCAATGAAGTCATGGCTGTTATGAACGAATTAGATGAAACCAAACGCCAATGTTTGGAATGGAAATACCTTGACAAAATTCCTGTGAGGGAAATGGCCGCGAGGCTCGACCTTACAGAAAAAGCGGTCGAGTCCATTCTGTATCGAGCTCGAATCGAATTTCGAGAACGTTTCGAACGGCTCGAAAAAAATAACGACACTTCGACGAACCACTTCCCAAATGAACCCGTCGAGCCTTCTAGCAGGAGCTCGAGCCAATGAACCCAAATCCAAACAATCCGAGCGACCGTGACCGACCGGCAGATGCCGGTCAAAATGGCGATCAAGATGAAATGTTCGTTCAAGAATTGCTTGCTGAACATCTGAATGTTGATCCGCCCAGTCCTCAGTTTGTCGATCAGTTGTCGCAACAATTGGATGCCGAATTTGCATCCGTATTGTCTGGGGCGGCTAGTTTGTTGACGGATCCGGTAAATCAAAATGACCTAGCGACGCGACATTCTGCGATCGAGTCACATGATTCGACGGACCGATTGGCGAACGAGCCCAACGGTCGCGGCGTGCGGTCGCGAAATGTTTCTCGCTGGTTTGGTGGAGCCATTGCGGCTGCGGTTCTCTTAGGGCTGTTCACTTTCTGGACGGCTCAGCCGCCTGCCTCGTGGGCGGAAATGATCGAAGCACTCAAATCGGCTCCTTGGGTTCAGACGGATTCAGGTCGAACTAGCAGTTGGATCTCTGCCTCAAGTCAAGTGCTTGCCCGTCGTGAAGTCGGTCAGACCATTTTTGCGTCGCGTCAGGAAGGAACGTATCTCAACTTTGTTCGTGAAGAGGCTCGAATTTATCAATCGGATGCCGAACAGAATTGGCGACCGTTGGATGAGCAGTTGATCGCATGGTTGGCCGATCGAGCGAATAAATCCATTGATCCGGATTCCGATTGGAAGATCGTTTCTGAATCGGCGAAGCAGGTCGAGAGTGCTGCGGGTCGCTGGTTGAAATTGGCGGTGGTGTACCAATCGGCTAAGCCAGATGTTGAGGTCTTTACAGCAATTTTCACGATTGATCCGGAATCGAAAATGCCGGTGTCGTGCCAAGTTCACGACGGTTCTGTTCGTCTTGCCGATTCAGAAAATAGTAGCGGATGGCAATCCGTCAGTTTCGATTATCCGAATGAAGGTCCAGCCAATATTTTCGATCTGGGCGTTGCCGCTGATACTCCGATTGTCCTGTTGGGTTCCGATTCGCTAACGGGGATCGTTCGCGATGACGTTCCGTCAGATGATCCGGAAGTGGCAGTCAACCAGGTTGCCATGCTTGATCCGGTACCGAACTTGAAACCAGCCGACATTTTGGAAAAACCAATCACGGAGGACATCGAAAAAGCGCTCCCTGTCGAACCGAAGGCGGCAACTGCCGAAGAGCCGACTCCTCCATGGAAGGCTAAAGAAGAATCTGCTGAAGAGCCCGTATCGGTCGAACCGAATCCGGCTGCCGTCGCGACGACGGTTCCGATCGTTCCGATTCCTGTTTCTGCGATGGCAATGACTTCGCGTGTTGACCAACTGGTCGATGAACTGTGGGTAGAGAAAGAAGTTACTCCGGTCGAGCAGGCGAATGACGAAACATTTTTGCGTCGGGTGTACCTAGACGTGATCGGTCGAGTTCCTACGATCGCCGAATACAACCAGTTCTTTGAGCTGGACGTGGAGGATCGTCGTAGTCAGCTGATTGACGAATTGCTCGACAGTCGCGAGCACGCTTTGCACATGGGCGGAATCTGGAAACGGGTTTTGGTTCCGGATGATGAAACGACCATCTCACGGCTGGGCGGTTCCGGCAAGCTGGAGCAATGGTTGTCGGATGCATTTGCTGAAAACATGCCGTACGACGAATTGGTGAAACAGTTGTTGCTGGCCGAGGGCCGAGTTAATGAATCGGGGCCGCTGTTGTTCTATGCCGCCGCCAAGATGAACGCCGAAGAACTTGCGGCTCGCACGTCGCGGACGTTTCTCGGTATGAGGATGGAATGTGCTGAGTGCCACGATCATCCGTTTGATCATTGGTCGCAAGAAGATTTCTGGGGCTTGGCCGCTTACTTTGCACAGATTTCCCGCCCACAAGGCAAGATCGAAATGGTCAGCCCGGTGTTGCGAGTTCGTGACGCGAATTTTGGAAGCGTCAAACTGCCAGAAACCGATACCGTCATCGAACCAAAATTACCTGTCAGCCTTCATGGCGGGCATGGGATGACGCAGGCGGATATTGATGAGCTGAAAGCAGCGGAAGTGACTGACGGTTCGCGACGAGAACAATTAGCGGCTTGGATTACTCATCCCAAGAACAGTCACTTTGCTCAGGCGACGGTCAATCGAATCTGGGGCCATCTGTTTGGGCAAGGGTTGGTTGATCCGGTGGACGACATGGGTGGACACAATGTGCCAACGAGTCCGCAATTGTTGAATCAGCTAGGTCGTTACTTCGTGCAGTCGGGTTTTGATGTTCGCGAAGTAATGCGAGTGTTGCTCAATAGCCGCGCGTATCAGTTGTCGAGTGAATGCCAAGAGGAAACGAGCTCGCGAGACGTTGAATATCTCGCGAGGATTCCGCTCAAGCCACTAACCGCCGAACAGCTTTACGACAGCCTGTCGACGGCGACGGGGCGAGTTGATCTGGGGCGGCAGGTGGCGGCCCCAATGCAGCTCACCTTTGTTGCGAACGCGGATCGATTCTCGGATCCGGGCCGCGCGGCGTTTTTGGCTCAGTTTCGCACATCGATCGATCAACGAACCGACTACCAAGCGGGAATTCCGCAGGCGTTGACGTTGATGAATGGTCCCATGATTGCTTCTGCAACGTCGGACGCGCCCAAGGGAATCTTGAGAAGCCTGTCCGCACCATTTTTTAATGACTCGGCGCGGATCGAAAAACTCTTCATTGCCGCGTTGACTCGGAAACCGACCGAAGAAGAGCAGAAGCAATACCAAGCATTCTTCCAAAGCCAACCGAAGAATACGAGAAAGAGTGAGACTTTGGGTGATGTGTTGTGGGTGCTGATCAACAGCGCCGAGTTCACGATGAACCATTGATGGTTTTTGCATGCGGAATGGGAAAACGTTATCCAATTAAAAAACAATAACCACGAAACTAACGAACAACACGAAATTTTCATCCACCGAACACCGAACACCGAACACCGAACACCGAACACCGAACACCGAACACCGA
>CAZLYM010000190.1:1993-7881 GCA_964563475.1 uncultured Pirellulaceae bacterium | reverse complement strand
TCCGCATTGCCAACCGCCCAAACTGCCTGAAATATCTCTATTTACCCACCATCGGGTTGACCACTATTATACCTGACCTCGACAACTGGCAGTTTCGCCGTTGTGGTATTGGGAAAATATAGCTGGAGCAATTCCATGAAGGAATGTTTGGTAATCGTATTGGTGTTGAGCCTGACCGGGATGGTCGTCGGCCAGCAGTCAGGATCGCATTCGAGTTTCGACCACACTCGCACCGATTCCACTCGAGTGACGAGTCCGTCTTCATCGAGTCCGTCTTTATCGGGTTCGTCTTCGACGGGTTCGACCACGCGTAGCACGCAGAGTCCAGGTAGTCAGCGACGTCCACTTAACTCGCCGAATACTGGTAGCACTACTAGCCCGCGTGGTTCTCAACCCGCTCAAACTGACTCGGTTGAGCAGATCATGAAGCTGGACATCAACGACCAGATGATTGAAGCGATCAAGGCTGGCCATACGCTTGAAGCTCCCATCGACCTACGAGATGTGACCAACGGCATCGTGATGATGTTTGATGACCCAACCACCTTGAAACCGCGTGTTGACCAAGTTCCTAGAAACTTGCAGCCTACCTTTGAGTCTGGTAACGGAGTGCTGCACTTCACGCTAGATGAGGTCGGCTTGGAGCGTCTGAAAACTGAAGGGTTGCAGTACGAATATCGCCCTGGGGAAAAGGGCAAATACCAGCAAGTTGCTTTGAAGTTTGTCCCTTCTTCTTCGGCACGTCACAGTCCTGTTACGACCAGCCCGGTCGATTTTCGCACAGGAAACGATCGAGTCTCGACCGTTTCGGACAATGCGTTTGGCACCGACCGCACTCCCATCAAACGCAACACCGCACTGACCCGAGAAGACTTCGGAACTACGCCAAGGCGTACCGATCGTAATCCAACACTCGCTTCATCAACAAAAACCGAAGGTGAGCGTTATTTCGAGCGACAGCAAACGCTCGATCGCCAAAAAGAAATCGATCGTCAACATGAGCTTGCTCGGCAGCAACAATTGGATCGCCAACATGTTGTTGATACCACGCGAACTTTCGGGATCGATCATTCACGTGACAATCGGAAACCGGATTGGAACTTGCCACGTTTGAAGCACAACACGAATCCGCATACACACACCTTCGAATTGACCGACGACGAAATCGATGCGTTGGCAACCTCAACGAATCACATTCGTAACGAACGTGAACGACGCGAAACAGATTTGGAGCGTATGCGACTAGAAAAACTTGCTGCCGATCGACGGGCTCAACAAGCCGAAGCCGATCGACTTCGACTGATCGAAGAACTACGTGGCAACGGACGGGTCGACCAAACCTCAATCGCACGACGCCGAACACTCGACGATGGTCTTTACACTTCCTACGGGCAACGAAACTTGTTTCCTTCGGATCGAACTCTCACTCGCACGACGACTTACGATCCCCGAGTAAATTCTTACTTGGCGGATGGCTACTCTGATCGTATCACGCCCTCCGATTCGACGCGTCTTCAGATCCAAGAGGCCGCTCTTGAAAATGAGCGTCTGCGTCTACAACTGGCTCGTGCGGAAACCGATCGAACTAGACTAGCCGCTCAAAACCGACTGGCCGACTTGGGAGGAAATCTGGTCAACGATCCCCTCCGAAACGCAACGAACAACCAACGGTCGCCGCTACGCATGAGCGACTACGGCGCATCCATTCCGGGAACCCAGCCACAGAACAATCGACGTCAACCGGGCGCCAATGGGATGAAGCCAATGACCTCGGCGGCGGGCCCTCTCATGACGGAGACAGCTGTGGACCACATTCTTCTTTCGTATGACGGACAAAATTTTCAACAGGTTGCCAATCGCGTCAAAGGCGAAGTGGCCGCAATTTCTGCCGCGAAGAATCGTGTCGACAAATTTAATGGCTTCTTGCTGTTTTTGTTCATCACATTTTTCGCACTTAGTCTTTACCTTGGCTGGCTGGCTCAGTCGTTTTACGGCCAATACGGTGAACTGGCCGACGAATTGCGAGAAACGTTCACCGCAACTACCTGATAGCAAATGCTGGCATCTTGTTGCGAAAATCTGAGATCCCATGAAGATCGGCCTTTACGGGTTCTCGGAATGTCGACAGAATGCAAAAACCTAAAAAACTGACAATAGGTTGCTTCAGTGTGTGGCCATGGAATGGCTCACGGCAACCATATTTCCTCACGACGGCAAGGAGTGCTGAAAGTGACTACCACTCGAATGACAGTTGGTCTCTTTACGTGCCCATTATTGGCACTTTTCATCGGATTGTCTTCGGCAGATGCCCAGACACGCGTCAGCGTGGTCGACATTGGCCAAGTTTTCAAAAGTCATCCGACTTTTTCGAAAAAGCTCAAAGTTCTAAAGTCGGAAGCCGAAAGCTTCCAACAAGGATCGCTGCAACTGCGTCAGCAGTTAATGAAGAAAGCAGAAGTGCTTCAGCAGTACAAACCCGGCAGCCCTGAATTCAAGCAGGCCGAGTCCGAATTGGCCAAAGAGTCTGCCTCTCTAGAGGTCGAACAACGCAGCCAGATGCGAACCTTAGTGGAGCGTGAAGCGAAGCTTCACTTCCAAGCGTATCAGCAAGTGGAGGCAGCGATTGAAAGCTATTGCGAACCACGCGAAATCCAGCTGGTGCTGCGGCACACTGACGTCAAAATGAAAAAGGGCGATGCAGCAAGCATCATGCGTAAAGTGAATGGCTCAATCGTGTTCTATCAACCGAACCGAGACATCACTGCCGCCGTGATCGCAGAACTCCCCAAGGTCCTTCGATAACTTCATTTGCCTAGCTGGTCTACGGCGATCGCACCAGCTAGGAACCCATGGGACGCCGCCCAACCCATTTGATCTGGAAAGTCAGACCTTGGACACAGCAACTCGACAACAAGCAACCATCGCCTCTACCGTCTCGGTAAGCGGATTCGGTTTCTGGAGCGGACAGGATGTGAAACTTGAGTTCCATCCTGCGGAGCCAGATGCCGGCATCACCTTCGTCCGCGTCGACTTGCCAAATCGGCCAAGAATCTCGGCAGAAGTGCGGCATCGGATCCAAGGCCCACGCCGGACGACATTGGTTGACAATGGATGTGCCGTCGAAATGGTTGAACATGTATTAGCCGCGCTGGCAGGATTGCAGATCGACAACTGTGAAGTACACGTCAACCGTGCAGAGATGCCCGGTTGCGATGGATCCAGCCAAGCATTTACAACGGCATTGAATTCGACGCAAAGAGTTCATCAGGCCGCACTGCGAAACAAAATTGAGGTGACTCAGCCGATTCGTGTTGGCAACGATCAATCGTGGATTGAAGCCCGCCCCAATTCAGACGGCCAATATCGACTCACTTTCGACTTGGACTATCCGGGTGAACCGGCAATCGGTGCTCAGAAGTTCACTTATGAACTGTCTCATGCCTCATTCGAAACAGAAATTGCTCCAGCGCGAACCTTCGTGTTGGCCGCAGAAGCCGAAGTATTGAAGAGCAAAGGTTTGGGCCAACGAGTCACCGATCAAGACGTACTGGTTTTTGATCACGCTGGCCCAATCAACAACACTTTACGCTTCCCTAACGAATGTGCTCGACACAAGGCTCTGGACATGATCGGCGATTTTTCGCTCGCGGGAGCCGATCTCGTTGGAGACTTCGTCGGCTTCAGATCTGGCCACCTGCTGAACTCACAAATGGTCTTCGCATTACTTTCGCAAGCCACCAGTACCTTAATCCATCGGCGGTCAGCTTGATCCGGACCGGACACTAAAGGACTTGAAAAATTGTGGACATCATTCCCTTTGACAATCATCGTAAAACCGGTCGTTCATCGGCAGACGTAAATTCCATGTCTCAGAAAATCTCTAACCTAGCCGTCATCGATCGCCGAGCAGAAATTGCCGACGATGTTGAGATTGGTCCATTCTGTGTGATCGGTCCCAAAGCAAAGATCGGTCGTGGCACCAAACTGTACAACAACGTCACGATTCTCGGTGACGTCACCATCGGTGAAGACAATTTGATCTCGCCCAACGCCGTCATCGGCGGTCACCCACAGGACTTGAGCTACCGAGGCACCGAAACCAAAGTCATTATGGGCGATCGGAATGTGATCCGCGAATGCGTGACCATCAATCGCGCTTCGGAAAAAGAGGAAGGCATCACTCGCGTTGGTAACGACTGCTACTTTATGGGCAACGTGCATGTGGCGCACGACTGTGTCGTTGGCGATCGAGTCATTATCGGACACGGAAGCATGCTCGGCGGACACGTTCACATCGACCACCACGCAACACTTTCCGGATCGGTCGCGGTGACGCACTACGGTGCGGTAGGCAGCTACACATTTGTCGGGGCCTCTAGCCGAGTCCTTCAGGACATCGCTCCTTACATGCTGGCCGATGGCAATCCGGCTCGACCGCGCTGCATCAACATCGTGGCTCTCAAACGAAACAATTTCGCTCCCAAAGTGATCAACGCTCTCAACGAGGCCTATCGGTTGATGTACCGAGCCCGCGTTGGTCTAGACGCGGCACGCGAATTACTGGCATCCCGAGACGAATTGATTCCTGATATTCAGCATCTGTTCGA
The DNA here is from genome assembly GCA_964563475.1 of uncultured Pirellulaceae bacterium. Lineage (GTDB taxonomy): Bacteria > Planctomycetota > Planctomycetia > Pirellulales > Pirellulaceae > Mariniblastus. The sequence goes on along the minus strand of CAZLYM010000190.1, from coordinate 3,274 downwards.
AAGTCTCGAATATTCACAAGCAGGCCGCCATGGACGCGGTCGCGAACAGCGGAGAAAAGCAGCATGAACCGCGTAAGAGTCGCCGTTATCGGGGCAGGGCACCTAGGGAAAATCCACACTCGCCTGCTACATTCGCAACCCGACCAAGTTCAATTGGTCGGTGTCGCCGACCCCAGTCCCGAGGCTCAACGTGCCGTTCTCAACCAGGCCGAAATTCAAGTTGTTAGTGATTATCGAAAGTTGATCCCCGAAATCGACGCCGCAATCATCGCAACGCCCACTCGATTCCATCACGCCGTTGCCATGGACCTGTTGCAAAACGGCATCCACACCCTCATCGAAAAACCATTGACGGACTCGGTCGCCGACGCCGAAGAACTGGTCGAAGTCGCTCAGAGTAACGACTGCGTGGTCCAAGTCGGTCACGTCGAGCGTTTCAATCCGGCAATCGCCACCGCACTACGCCAAGTCGGAACGCCCAAATTTATTCAGGCTTCTCGAACCAGCACCTACACGTTTCGATCGACGGACGTCGGAGTCGTTCACGACCTGATGATTCACGACATCGACCTAGTCAATTCGATGTTTACCGGTACGATGACGGAATCACGAGCCGTCGGGATTTCCGTGTTCGGTCACCATGAAGACACGGCTCAGGCACGGCTTGAGTTCAGTTGTGGCGGCGTTGCCAACATTACGGCCTCGCGGTGCAGTTTCAGCCCTGAACGCACCATTCAAATTTTCGGAACCGATGGTTTCGCCGCAGTCAATCTTGCCGACAGCACGATCACCGCCGTTCGAATTCCATCTTGGCTACGACAACGCGAGTATGACGTTTTGCAGACGACGCCCGAGCAGCAGGCGTGGATCCGAGAGCAACTTTTTCAATCGGTATTGAAGAAGAAGGAAATTGCCGTCCCGACCACCAACGCTATTCTGTGCGAGCAACAAGATTGGATCGAATCGATTCAAAACGGCACGACGCCTCAAGTTTCCGTTCAACAAGGAGCCGAAGCAGTCGCCATTGCCGAGTCGGTGCTGGACCAGATTAACACACACCGTTGGTCTGACACCGAACTTCGGATGACTGGCCCGACGCCCACCTTGGAACCAACGGACATTGTTGACGAAATCCCGGTTGATATCACGCGCCCGGAAGTTTCACAACCCACGCGAAAAGCAGCCTGATCGACGCGCGGTTGTACCGTTGGCGGCACAAAGCTATCAGCTAATACAAAGTAGCGAGTCACTTCGCTGGCTTTGACTGAGAAGCCGTTTCGA
>CAZLYM010000190.1:0-1893 GCA_964563475.1 uncultured Pirellulaceae bacterium | reverse complement strand
TTTCGAGCGGTGCTCTTTGAGCTTCCGAAACCAGATAGCCATTTTCGAAAAATCTCAAAGTCATCTCCATCGCTTCCGGCTGTTGCATGATAAACGTATGAGAAAAGGGGATAACGACGGTATCGTGCGCCCCGGACAAGCGTGTTTCCTCAACGCTCACCGTCAAATCACCCTGACCGTTAAGCAACGGATTATTCAAAAGAGCTTGGTCATTAGAGCCACCGGCAATGATTGCAAACTGGAACCGAGGCGTCGCAAGCTGGGCTTCAATCTGCTTCCAACCGCTACCAAGTTGAACGCCACTTTTCCCAGAGACTGCTTGAAAAATTCGAGTACCGTCCACCAACCTAGCCATCCGCGACCCCTGATTGGGTGGCGCAATCATGACCATTCGCTTGATCCTTGGGTCACCTGCGTTCACACTTTCTGGCTGGCGGACGTTGTGCAGATAGCGTCGCACCACGATGTTCCCCAGACTGTGTCCGGCAAAATAGATCTCGTCCACCTGCTTACCCAAACCTTCAACAACATTTTGCAGCGCGAGTGCATGGTCGTTGATTCCGGCTCGACCGCTGGCATATTGAAAGTTCAAAGTCTGATAGCCCGCATTCCGCAAATAGTTTACCAGCGGCTGCATACTCTTATGTCCGCGATTCAATCCATGCAACAGAATGACGACCTTGCCAGAGTAAGGCTGCAACTTCTGCAGGGCGGCTAACCGTTCCAATTCCTGTTTGCAATGAATCTCATTTCCCCAAGCCTGCCGAATATCATTCGCGTCCAGCAACCGAAAATGGCCTGTCACGTGATTCTTCTGAATACGCCACCCACCCCAATGACGCGTATCGGTCCAGAACTGCTGCCCACCCAGCGTTCGTGTCGGAACATTCCAATAGCCCGCCGGTTCATCCATTTTCGGTTCCTGTCCATTTACAAACGATCCCAGCACGACTCCGACTACGCAGCATACTAGATAGCTAATTTTCATATTCATTTTCATTTAGTGCTTGAGCAACTGAAAACGCGATTCCCTAAAACTACCGAGCGATCCCAAAGCGTAATGGATCTGCCAAACTGTGTCAAAAACAATACGGAACAAGCAATGACTCGATTCCTTTGACAGTGTCAAAAACAACACGGAATAAGCAATGATTCGATTCTTTTGACATCATCTTGCTGTGCGCTTTGTTTGTCCATAAAGAATCAGATAGATTGTTGGGTTGATGGGATACCGCTTGGACGTTGTCGCCAAAATACTGCTTCCACCAAGGCAGATCGGTGTCTCTATTTTTCGCATTATCCAATGAATAGACATCAAAACATGAAACGAATCTCGATCCTTTTTTTCCTAGCAACTGTCGCGTTGTTTGTTGGTTGTGAGTCCGATGCCGAACTACCGAACGTCATCACGGACGATACCCAAACGGCAGTTCCGCCGACCAAAGAACTCGACGAACCTCAAATGGATATGACCAAACCAGAAGCGACCCCGCCGGACATCGCCAAGCCAACCGTGGCACCAGACAGTTCTCCGGAAATCGTATTCGGCGACCAGTTCCCCAAAGTTCTGGCGGTGAAGGTTACGCGTGGCCAAAGCAATCAATGGCGTTTTGATGTGACACTCTCCAGTCCTTACGATTCGCGGCAACGCTATGCCGATGCATGGCGAGTACTAGACGATCAGGATAACGAATTGGGCATTCGCATTCTGGGTCATGACCATGCGAGCGAACAACCTTTTACTCGCTCGGGCAAGTTCGAGATTCCCGAGGGAACTAAAACGGTGTTTGTTGAAGGGCGTGATCAAGCCAACGGTTGGTCCGGCCAACGGTTCGAGTTCAAATTACCTTGACTAGAAACTTGAGAGGGCTTCGCTACGTCTCTTCCTCGGCC
>CAZLYM010000189.1:4036-7883 GCA_964563475.1 uncultured Pirellulaceae bacterium | reverse complement strand
GATTTGAGATTTGAGATTTGAGATTTGAGATTTGAGATTTGAGATTTGAGATTTGAGATCGTGAAACCGGTCTCGACTTTGCCTTAAAAGTGAAGGGCTCAATCATGTCGACTTACAAGCGGTTTGAGGATCTCCCGGTCTGGATCAAAGCGGCTGATCTGGCGGCTCTCATCTTTCGCTACACTCGCCACGATAGTTTTCGAGGCAAAGGTGATCTGGCGAATCAGCTTCAGCGTGCGACATTGTCGATTAGCAACAATGTCGCCGAAGGTTTTGAGCGCGGCAGCACCGCTGAGTTACTCCAGTACCTGTATATTGCTCGTGGATCGGCCGGCGAGGCGCGGTCCATGCTTCAAGTGCTTGAGCGTATGGATGAGTTTGCGTTGCTCGAACCGTCTGTGGCCAGTCTGATCAAGGAGTTCGAAAGTGTGTCGCGGCAGCTACGAGCGTGGGCCGCGAGTCTTCAAAATTCTGACATCAAGGGTCAGCGGCATCTGAACGACAAAACACGTCAGGACTATGCGAATGAGCAGCGAAGGCAGAAAGCGATTCAAGATCATGCTAGATTCCGTCTTGAATTCGAAGAACGCTTGAAGCGTGAAGCAGCCGAAAAAGTGGCGGGGAAAGCGGCCGCAGGCGAGTAGGATGTCCGCTAGTGTGGTTGCTAACATGCCCGCTAGTGTGCCAAGTGGCGTACCGAGTACCATGCGGCCTCACTTTATCGTAATGTTGGTGTCGTATTCGTATTGCTAGACGAATCATACCAGCCCAAAACCAGCTCAAACGCATCCCCTTCGAGAGTCTGATCAGTTCATCAGATTTGACGGTCATGAAAACATACGACTGCATTGTTTTGGGGTTCGGAGGCGTTGGCAGCGCGGCGATGCGATTCGCGGCACTCAATGGCTGGAGCGTTCTGGGGATTGATCGGTTCGGACCGGCTCATGATAAAGGCAGTTCTCACGGGCATACGCGTGTTTTTCGCCAAGCGTATTTCGAGCACCCCGATTATGTACCACTCTTGTTGGAAGCCGCCGAGCTTTGGGACGAATTGAACAAACGCCACCGGACCAAGCCATCGATCAAACAGTTGATGCACCAGGCAGGTGTGTTGACGATGGGGCTGGAGGGGAGCGAAACCGTCCAAGGTGTGTTGCAGGCATGTCAACAATATCATTTGGACCATGAATGTTTCACGGCGGCCGAGATCCGAAGACGGCTACCGATTTTTAATTTGGCCGACGATCATGTGGGTGTCTTCGAGCCCAGCGGCGGCTACCTGTTGGTTGAGCAATGTGTCACGGCGATGGTGTCTCAGGCGCTGAAGCATGGGGCCGAGATTCAGTCCGACACCACGGTTCAGAATTGGAGTGTCGATTCGGCTGGTCTGGTGACTGTCACGACTGATCGAGGTTTGTTTCAGGCGGAGCGATTGATTGTGACCGCCGGAGCGTGGTCCGCTGACTTACTGCCGTTCCTGCGAGACGAATTGACCGTCCTGCGAAAGCAGCAACACTGGTATCAACTTGATCGTGTCGATCAGAAACAAGTCAATGATTTTCCGGTTTTCATGTTCGATGAGCCCGATGGGCAGCTGTACTATGGCGTGCCGGAAATTGACTACCTAGGAATGAAGGTCTGCAGGCACTCGGGAGGCCAGTCGGTCTCCGATCCAACGACGATAGATCGTTCGCTTGACGATGAAGAACTTTCGGCGGTCGAATCGTTCATGAACCAGCGATTGCATTTTGGCAAAAAACGCTTGGTCCATCATAGCGTGTGTATGTACACGATGTCGTCCGATGGGCATTTCATTGTCGATCGAGTTCCGGACCATGACAACGTCGTTTTCGCAGCAGGGCTCTCAGGTCACGGATTCAAACTGGCTCCCGTGATCGGCAAGTATCTGGTGGACCGGTTGGCGGGTGAACGAAAATCGACGTTTGATCTTTTCTGCTTGGGGCGTGAGGGTACATGAGTTTTCGAGCTCCGATGCCACGTTGCTGATCCGCGCAAGATGTAACCGAGTCCGGTGATTTGTTGTTGAGGAACTTATTACGGTCAGAATGATCGTAGATTTTGCTCAAGCTCGAATTGCGAAGCTTCCCGCTTCCTGTCAGAATCAGGGATTGACCTAATCCTATGTTATATCCGACGGAGTCGGCGTTATTGAACGCCGGAAACGAAACGTGGCAGAATCAAAAGTAGATGCGATTGTGATTGGAAGTGGCCCTGGTGGCGAAGGAGCCGCCATGCAACTGGCCAAAGCTGGCAAGCAGGTCGTGATGATCGAACGCTATGAAAAAATTGGCGGCGGTTGCACTCATTGGGGGACAATTCCCAGCAAGGCTTTGAAGTTTGCGATTGGTGGTTACACCGAAGCGATGAATCACCCGATCATTTCGGCGATGGGGATTAAGCCAGACGCGTCGATCGCCACTCTGGTGAAGGCGGCGCAGAATGTGATCTCCAGCCAAGAGAAATTGCGTCGAAATTTTTACACCCGAAACGATTGCCAAGTCGAATTTGGTCAGGCTCGTTTTGTGGATGCGAACACGATTACGATCGATAACAGGAAGACGATTACTGCTGAGCATGTGGTGGTTGCGGTTGGCTCGCGACCGTATCGGCCAGAAAATGTTAACTTCGATGATCCTCGAATTTTCGATAGCGACACCATTCTGGGACTCGACCACAAGCCTCAGACGATGACGGTTTATGGAGCCGGTGTGATCGGTTGTGAATACGCATCGATGTTTCGTAACTTGGGCATCAAGATCAACCTCGTTAACAGCCGTGATGGTTTGCTCGATTTCCTTGACGACGAAATCAGCGATGCGCTTAGTTACCACATGCGTGAGCAAGGCGTTGTGATTCGGCACAACGAGAGTTACGAAAAAATCGTTGGCGAAGATGACGGTGTTGTGACTTACCTAGAAAGTGGAAAGCAACTCAAATCGGACGCGTTGCTGTGGGCCGCTGGCCGGACGGGTAACAGTAATGACTTGGGGTTGGATAGTATCGGTCTGGTTCCTGATAGTCGAGGATATATTGAGGTCAATGATTGCTTTCAAACGAAAGTCGAAAATGTCTTCGCCGTTGGCGACGTGATCGGTTTCCCTTCACTTGCCAGCGCTGCATACACGCAAGGGCGAGCCGCAGCGAAGAGTATCCTTGGAGAAACGGGGGCTGAGTGCCAACGAATTCAAGGGATTCCGTCCGGGATCTATACCAGCCCTGAGATCAGCTCGATCGGCAAAACGGAAAAGGAATTGACTGAAGAAAAGGTGCCATACGAGGTCGGCATTTCTCAGTTCAAGAATTTGGCTCGCGCTCAGATTTTGGGCAAACGAGTCGGGATGCTGAAGTTGCTGTTCCACCGCGAAACGCTAGAACTGTTGGGCGTTCATTGCTTTGGCCCCAACGCTGCCGAAATCGTTCACATCGGTCAGGCGATCATGGAGCAGGAAGGTGAAGCGAATACGCTCAGGTATTTCACCGCGACCACGTTCAACTATCCGACGATGGCCGAAGCGTACCGAGTCGCCGCGCTCAATGGGTTGAACCGACTGTTTTAGTCGGTTGTGGAGTGAGACCGTTCGGTAACTAAAAAAAGCGGCCGCCGGAATTGCCGGTGGCCGCTTGTTCTACATCAGGATGTCCCGTTTTGGTGTTTCTCTAGCTCCCTGGTGCCGCCGGAACCGCGTCAAACATTTTGCCTTCTGGAATCGTAGGTGTCTCGAATGCAGGCCGCGGAGCATCGGCAGGAGGTGTCAGCAAGTTCTGACTTTCAACCGGTGCCACGACAGGATCAATGCTCTCAGGTGAATCGCTTGGCTTCTCAGGT
>CAZLYM010000189.1:0-3936 GCA_964563475.1 uncultured Pirellulaceae bacterium | reverse complement strand
TCTCAGGTGAATCGCTTGGCTTCTCAGGTTTAGCCGGTGTTTTCTCCTTGTCGGCCTCTGATGGGCTTTCAGGCTCGGGCAGTTCATCAAGTTTCCACTTGTAGCCACAGGCTTTGCACTTGTACTTGTGAACTTTCAAAACGTTTACGGTGCGAGTCTTGTTGGTTCTGCCTGGAGGGCAGCATTCTTCCCACGGGAACCTGACGGGAGGAATGCAGACAATTTTCTGCTCAGTCTTGAAGCACTTTTTCTCTTCTTCATAGTGATCCAGCTTCAATGTGCACGTGTCGCACTCGACCGCACAGCTGGGGCAGCTGATTTTCTTTCGCGGTCGTTTGCAGCGTTGGCAACCACAGCCTCTTTTCTTGGTGCACGGTGCTGCCTCGACGCATGTTTCACATCCACTAGTGGAGTGTTCAACACAGCTTTGGCAAGGTGCTGTCTCGGTGGCACATCCGCAGCCACAGTCGCCAACGGCAGCTGCCGCGATTCCAGAAAAGGACGGGCTGATAAACTGACTTGACAGAACGCTTCCCGCGACGATGGCAACAGCCAATAAGGTTTTATTCAGGGTATTCATTAGGTTACTCGGAAATGAATTGAATTTTGTTGAGTGAGAGTCTTCGTTTGCTGGAAGACCGAATGAGCGAATGGCGATCCAAATCGCTGCATTCTAGAAGTCAACCATCATGCGGACGCCGAAGATGTCGTAGTCGCCATTGACAGCTGGACCACCCACGAGTTGGGAGTTGTTTGAGATTTGTCCAGTGATGTAATTGAACTGCATTCGTGCATACGGATTGAACAGCCAGTTCACACCCAGAGTCAGCGATTCACCCTCGCCACCAAGAATGTCGGCATTGCTTAGGTCCGCCCACGAAAATCGGGCAGCAACTTGGACGGCACCCCAGCCACGCTTGGTTTCGCAGTCGCAGCCACGGACCAAGAAGAAGTTTTCGAGTGGCTTTACGCGTCCCAAAGTTCCGGTTTTTCGATTCCAAGGCATGTGCTCACCTGTCAGGAAGTAAGCTGCTTGGACGTATCCACCGTCAAACTCAAGGTTGGGGTCGATGCCACGTCGGTTGACATTTAGACGCAAGTACTCACCACTTAGCTGGAACGATCCAATGTTCGCGAGTGCTTCCAGCCCAACCAAAGCGGTTTCGTCGGCATTGGGGATGAAGCCAGTGTCTAACCAACGGCCATCCGATCGAGCCTCAGGGCGGGTTCGAAACTGAGAAGCAGACGTATCATCATTAACCTCGCCGACGGATCCGGAAAGTCCGACGTGTAGATATCCGCGTCCTCCCGAAGATTCGTCGTACCATGGTGTCCCCGCGATACGCCCAGCCAATTCCAATTGGTAGTCGTCAGCTTCCCAACCATCGGTGTTCTGGGTGAGTTCCTGATTCCAAACACCAAAACGCCAGTTCCAATTTTGGTCTTCGCTGATGCCGTTGCTGGAAATACCAAGTCGACGAGCATCCTGATTGAAGGCTTCGACAATGAACGGACGCTCGATGAAAATGTTGTGACGTGAACTGTTGAGGTGATCTAGTCCGTAAGGCCGCTTGTGGTTACCAATGATTACTGTATTCAAATACGGCAATTCTTTAAAACCAAAGAAGGCATCGCGATAAGAGGACGCCACACCACCGGCGAATTCACCCTCATATTTGTAGAACACGTTATCGTTCAGATCGCCTTTGACTCCAATTCGCAAGCGCCGAAAAGCCACGCGATCTTCAGGGTTTCCATCCGGATTGGCACCGTTTGCTTCCAGTGGAAAAATCACATCGTCAGTTCGTGGGAACGCCCAGTAGTCCAAGTGAATTCGACCAAAGAATTGCAGCTTTGGGTTCTTGTGGCTGTGATATACCAATCCTGGCAGCGTGTCGTTGAATTTGCCAATCGACTTGTCCTGAGCCTTAATCGCATCTTCCAGCTCATCTAGGCGATCGTAGACGTCGTCATCCGAATCCGCGGCTTCGTCAGCCTGTTCTTCGTAGGCTTCTAGCCGATCCGCAAGATCATTCTCTAGTTCGCGGAGCCGCAAATCCAAACGAGCAAGCCTTTCGCTAATTTCTTCGGATTTCTCTTCGTCATCATCCACAAAGGGCAATGTCGTAATGTAAGCAGAAGGTCTGACTGCGGAGTCAAAATTGATTGACTCGAAGGCAGACTCTTGAGCTGTTGCGGTCGTGGTCAGCAGCAACGCGACGGCAGTTTGAAACCAAAACTTGCAATTCATGGAATCAGCACCAGATTGTAGATCGTTTAGAAAATTGAAAACGCAGCAACGCAGTAAAACGCACTGAAAGACTTAATCGGGTTGCTCTCAATCTACCAGCAGTAGGGGAAGGTAAGTTTATGCGATCTTAACAATCACGACTGCTTCAACGCGAACGATCGGTAAAGCTTCACAGCGTTGAGCCGTTAAGCTTTACCTGTCTGCTACCAGCGGAATCGTGCAAGCGTTGCAGAGAGAATGAACGGAACTGCGAGAGCGATCCGTTCCTTGGTTGCGATCCAGACCAGCGGAGTGGATGATTTCACCGTTGGCGGTGACCTGATTAAACAGGTTTGCTCAGACCGTACAGTTTACCAACCGCGTTTGGTCAAGGTGCGTATCCCAAACGCTTCCGCAGAGCGGCCAGTTCTTCGGCTTGAGCATCGGTGAGTGTCTGAACCGACCCTATCGCTTTTGCGTTGATCAGGATTCGGCAGTACGCATCGAGCATCTCTGTCAGCCAGAAGGTGGTTTCAACCGAATGGTGGTAGGTCACTGCCCCGTGATTGGCCAGTAAAACCGCGTTGCTCGATGCAACAAACGGGTCGATGGAGCGAGCGAACGCGTCCGAGCCGGGAGTCGCATAGGGGGCGATGGAAACATTGCCCAGAAATATCTCCGGTTCGGCCAGAACATGGTTGGGAATCGGTTGCCCAGTAACCGCAAATGCCGTCGCGTGAGGGGGATGCGAGTGAAACACGCTGCGGACATCAGAACGTTGTCGATAAATGCTCAGGTGCAGTTTAATCTCGCTGGTTGGCCGGTTCTGGCCTTCGATTTGGGTACCGTCCATGTCGACGATGCAAAGAGAATCGGGCGTCATGAAGCCCTTGCAGGTCATCGTCGGAGTGCAAAGCACTCGGTCTTCGTCCAGCCGAGCCGAAATGTTGCCGTCGCAGGCCGCAACAAATTCTCGCGTCCACGCCCGTTTTCCGATCTCGCAGATCTGTTGCTTCAATTCGTCGGTCGTTGTCATGGCTCGTTGACTCGTACGACTCGCCCCGTCAGCTTCACATTGCCCGAGGCAAGCAGATTGATCGTCTGTGGTAAAAGCTCACACTCTTTTTCGAACACGCGAGCAGCTAGATCGTTGGCAGAGTCGTTGGGCAATACCGGGACGGTTGCCTGAGCAATAATGGGTCCGTGGTCGTAATCGTCATCGACGAAGTGAACCGTGCACCCGCTGAGCTTACAGCCGTATTCGATTACCCCCGCATGAACTTTCGATCCGTACATCCCCTTGCCGCAAAATGCCGGAATCAACGATGGGTGAATGTTGATGACTCGATTTTGGAAATCGTCTGGAATCAGGACTCTACGCAGGAAGCCGCCCATGACGACCAAGTCGGGTTTCGATTTGCGGATTTCAGCGAACATGGCCTGACTGAATGAGGCAACCGAATCGAAGTCACGATGGTTGATGACGACGGATTCGATGCCGGCAGCTTTGGCGAATTGAAGTCCTCCGGCATCCGGGTTGTTGGAGATCACTTGAGTGACGGTGGCGTCAAGTGAACCCGAATCTTGACGGTCAATCAAATTCCGCAGCGTGGTACCGCCACCGGAAATGAGGACAGAAAGTTTGAAGGAAGAGTTAGGCATTAAGAGGGGAAAGTTAAAAGGGACAGGTTTTCGGTTTTCGGTGT
>CAZLYM010000188.1:0-7979 GCA_964563475.1 uncultured Pirellulaceae bacterium | reverse complement strand
GTCAGCGAGGGATCGGTCCCTCACTTACGTGTCGGGTTGGGATTTGTTGCACAATGACTTACGGCAATCCATGCAATTTCCTATTCAGCAAGTGAACTTTCTGTGTCACGACCCTATATTAAGTCAGCTCAGTTCGCTTGGCCCAGATCGGCCACCAGAATGAACGCGTCTCCCAAGACATCAACCGTCCCGTCCGCGTTGAGATCACCTTGAGCACGACTGGTTGCGGGCTGGCCAAGACCGGCGACCAAAGCAAATGCATCGATCAAAACATCCACGGTCCCATCAAGATTCACGTCTCCCAAAAAAGATCCAGTCACACCGTTGGAAGTTTGAACCAGAGTCATCACGTGCGTATTGTGATCGTCTAGGGTGACCGTTTCGTCTTCGTCAAGATCCAACTGAGCCAGTGCTCCTGTTGCGTCTGCTCCGATGTTGCCGATGTAGAAATCAACGTCGTCGCCATCCACGTCTCCATCGGTGTCGAAATCGCCCAACAAAACACTCCCGCCAATCCACTTTTCAGAAATATACGTATTGATCAGATCCAGTTCGCTGGTGCTGAGGACGCGATTGTAAACGATCAATTCAAGGACTTGCCCATCGAAAAAACCGCGGGGTTGATTAATCGCGGCGTCAGCGCCAACGCGAATGTTCAGACTGTCGGTATCGCTGGTCAGGCCCGGCGTTTGAAACGAAGTGAAAGACGATTCCTGTTGGCCGTTGACAAAGAGCGTCAGGTCACCTGCTTGATAGTCGAAGAGGCCTGTCATGACGGCTAATTCGCCAACGACAACATCCCCGCCTTCAATCCGTTGAAATCCATCGGCGTCCAGCCGTCGCCCGGCCAGTCCGAAATCTCCCGAACCCGCGTTGGATGTTTGAAAACTGTCATACAGATTGATGCCTGCGCGGGTCCCCGCCGAATTTGATCCCGATGAAACCATCAGCGCCCGCAACGCACGATTGGAGCTCTCCTGATCGGTTGCCAGAACACCAATCATGGTTGCACCCGCGACGTTTCGAAGCATTCCGAAAGCCGCATTGGACACGTCCATGAAATCATCCCCGTCAAATTCGACCGCGGTCAGATTGTTAAATGGCGATGAGACGACGGTTGGGCGACCTGCCATATTCATCTGCGTCGCATCAGCATTTTGAGCGGTAGACTTATCAACCCATGTCACATTATTAGCAAACGCTCCACCATCAACGAAGTCGCCATCGACGTCAGCACCGTCGAGCCAAAGGACATTGCCGGACAGATCACGAGGGTCGTTGAATTGGCAAAACGCGTCTGTTGCATAAGCGATCTGCAGTGTCACGACCATGATCAACGCGGGAAAACTTCGCAGCGGTGTAACTATGTTGCAACGCATGTCAATTTCTTTCTGAATTTAAGAGAGACGTTGATGAACCTCGCGGATTCACTGAGGCACGAATCAAACACGTGAGCCGATGCCTGACAGGACACGATCGCTACCGCTATTGGTACCGTTTTAGTCGTCTTGTAGAGCCCCAACAATCAGGTCGGCCGTTCCATCTCCACTAACATACCCTGAGGTGGCTCAAACTTCTTGAGCGCGCCGACATGGGAAGTGGCCCCATCCCAAGCTTGCGAGCATCACGCGATGTGCATTGTTTTGCTTCCCGTCCGCTGCTTTTGCCGAGTAAAACCAAAGGTGTCCGCATCTCTGCCATGATTGTTTTCGCTGGGAATACTTGCTAGCGTTGATATCAAATTGTCCGAGCGAGCAGGAAGCCGATGCCCGATATTCTAATTCGAAAAATTCCCAAAGAGCTGAAAAACTGGATCGATGACCAGAGCCATTCGGCTCGTACGTCGACCAATGCCTTTCTGATCGACTTGCTGGACAACGCTCGGAAAGGCAATGGGCGACAACTGGAACTCTTCGATTCAATCCCTGATCCAGACGAACCCAAGTCATCAAACGGTACCAAGATTCCGTTCACCTTTTGCGATCTGTTTGCAGGAATCGGCGGGCTGCGACTGGGGCTTGAAGCGGTCGGCGGTGATTGTGTTTTCTCGTGCGAGTACGACAAGTTCGCTCAGAAAACGTATCAAGCTTGGTTTGGCGAATTGCCGCACGGAGACATTCGTGATCTGGACCTGACCGAGATGCCGGATTACGACGTATTGGCCGCCGGTTTCCCCTGCCAACCATTTTCGATTGCGGGCGTGTCTAAAAAGAATAGCCTTGGTCGCAAGCATGGCTTTCTGGACCAGACGCAGGGGACATTGTTTTTTCATCTGGCGAAGATTATCGAAACCAAACGTCCGCCCGTGATCTTGTTGGAAAATGTCAAGAACCTGATGTCTCACGACAAAGGCAAAACGTGGCAGGTGATTCAAGATACGCTAGACAAACTGGATTACCAAATTCATTTCCAAGTCATCAATGCCGCCGACTTTGTGCCGCAGCATCGCAAACGTGTTTTCATTGTCGGTTTTGATCGCAAGATTTTCAAAGGCAAATCCGGGTTCGAGTTCGCGCCGCCACCGCAAGGCCCGCAACCAAAGTTCAAGGACATTTTGGGCGAGGATACCGATCCAAAGTACACGTTAACTGACAAACTCTGGAATTACTTGCAAGAGTATGCTGAACGGCACCGCAAGCAAGGCAATGGGTTTGGGTTTGGCATGACGGATTTGGAAGGCGTCAGCCGCACCTTGAGTGCGCGGTATTACAAAGATGGCTCGGAAGTGTTGATTCCCAATGGCTCGAAGAAAAATCCGCGGCGCTTGACGCCTCGCGAGGCCGGCCGACTGATGGGCTTTCCTGACCACCTGCCGATCGTTGTCTCGGACACTCAGGCTTACAAACAGTTTGGAAACGCGGTGGTTCCGCCCGTCGCGGAATCCGTCGGTCGCCAGATTGCTCAGGTCTTCGCTGACAAGATCACCAAACGAAACGGGTGCCTGCTGAAAAAAGGGACAAGATGACGATTGAGCCATTGCTCTCGGAAATGGCGGTAGCCAATGAGTGATCGTCACCGCGTCGGGTGAAGAACCTGCTGCGGTTCCGGTCCCCCCGTTTGAAACTGCCGGAGGTTTTGGCGCTCGATTGACCGAGCCCAATCGGAGTAAAACTTTGCGGCTTGTACCTGATGCACGGGTGCTGTCACTGGCTATTTCGAACTTAATTCTCAGGCTTGCTTGCCTCAGCTGGACCATGATCCCGCACTCTTGGGGGGAAGATTCATCAACGTTTTCCCGAACGTTTATCCAAAACAGAGCCCTAGCGGGGATTCCCCTTACATTAGGTTCATTCCAGACAACCGCGCGAGAAGTTTTGACGGTTACAACCCGTACATTCAGACCGTACCACAACTCGCGACGAACTTTCGCATATCTCGAGGCGTGTTCCTGTTCAAGAAACAAGACATTGCCAATTCAAGATTTAACTACCGCCTTGACCCGCGACCGTTTTAACTCGATCCAATTTCTAGGATGTGAAAGTGATGTTAAATAAAATCTCGCCGGGGTCCGTTTTGACCGCCGGAATCGCCGCTGGTTACCTGTTGTTGGTAGGAACTGCGACTGGGCAGGAAGTTGGCTACCCAGATCCCGTCGCCGCACCGCCATACGTGCTCGGCGACCCGGTTCCCTCGCAACCTGCCGTGTCAACCGGTGCCACCGCACAGGCATCTTCAACCAAGGTGTCAATGGCGAACCAAAATGCTCCAGTTGACTGTGGATGTGCGACAGCTGCCCCCGCACCTGAAGCGGTTCCCTGCGATTCGGGGTGTGCCACTGCCGCTTGCGGATGTGGTAAGAAGAAGTGTGGTGGCTGTCTTTGCCGCAAGCGGGAGGAAAAGCCAGCAGCTAAGCCGAACCCATGTGCCAAAAGCCACAATGTGCTGTTCTACGCAAACGACTTTAGTTACTTGGGCAAAGACGACTACTGTGGCCACTGCTTGGGCGACCGTTTGAAACTGAAGGACGTTGGTCGATGCGGCAAGCTGAGCATCGGTGGTCAATTGCGTCACCGTTACCACAGTGAGCAAGGCCAAGGACGACAAGCTGGTTTTTCCGGTTTCCAAGATACTCAAAATGACTTCAGTTTGTTTCGTGCTCGACTATACGCGGACTACAAAGTCAACGAAAATCTTCGTTTCTACGCGGAAGGCATTTACGCTGACATTGCAGCCAATGACGAGTACATACCCCGCGGAATTGATCGCAACCGTGGCGACTTTCTCAACTTGTTCGCCGATATTGCTCTAACAGAAAACACGACCGCCAGAATTGGTCGCCAAGAACTACTGTTCGGTGATCAGCGTTTGGTTTCACCTCTGGACTGGGCCAACACTCGTCAAGTTTTCGATGGTGTTCGCACCATCACCAAGACAGACAATGCGGAAATTAGCGCGTTCTACACTCAATTCGTTCCACGTTTGTTCGATTCCTTTGACAACCCCGATGAGAATCGAGACTTCTATGGTGCTTACGCGACTTTCACCGGTTTGGAAAACGCAACCCTCGAAACGTACGTGCTGGGATCGAACAACGAAAACTCCGGTGCCATCACAAACAACTTTAATTTGCAAACTTACGGCTCACGGATCACTGGCAAATTGAAGAACAACTTGTTGTACGAACTGGAAGGTGCCTACCAAACAGGTGTTCAACGAGGCCTTCAAACCGACCACGATGCATTCGCTTACACGGCCGGTGTTGGTTACAAGTTCAGCAACCATCCGTGGAATCCTGTCCTGTGGGGTTTCTACGACTTCGCCACGGGTAACGACTCAGGTGATGAAAACTTCAATCGCTTCAACCAATTGTTCCCACTGGGTCACAAGTACCTTGGCTTCATTGATGCCGTTGCTCGATCGAACATTTCCTCCCCGAACGTTCGACTAGCGCTGAGTCCGACCAAAAAGCTGAACTTGTTGCTATGGTACTACCACTTCGACGCGGATGAATCGGATGACATCATCCCTGGTGTAGCGGTCACAGCTGATCAGAATTTGAACACGACTGATTTCGGAAACGAGCTAGACTTCATCGCGAACTACAAAGTCACACCACGACTGAGCGTCCTTGCTGGGTATTCTCACTTATGGCGTGGGGCCAAGATCATTGGTGATACCGACGCTGACTTCTTCTACCTGCAAACGACTTTGAACTTCTGATATCTGGTCTGCGTGAACCCTGAAATCGGGTGAGGAGCTTCAGGCCTCACCCGATTCATGGCAGGCCTTTCGCTTGCAACATCTTTCAAAAAGAATCGAGGGCCTCGGCATTTGCCGAGGCTTTTCGCGTTACGACCATGCATTTTGGCTTGCACTGATTTTGGGTTACGATAGAGGTTTTCCAACACACTGCCGGAAACCCCGATGAAAAACTCGCTACTGATTGCTCTTCTGGTTTTACTGCCCGCAATTTGCGAGGCCCAACAGACGCCGCAAACGCTGACCTTGGCCGCACCGATCGCCGACCACATGGTTTTGCAACAGGGCAAGCCAACATCGGTCTGGGGTAAGGCCCCTGCTGAATCCAGCGTGACGGTTACGTTCGGAGATCAAGAAATCAAAGCAACCGCCGGCGTCGACGGCAACTGGCAAGCAACGATTGAACCTGTCCCAACCTCCAGCGACCCTGCCGTCCTGAAGGTGACCTGTTCCGACGGAAGCACTATCAACGTCGAGGATATTCTTGTCGGTGAGGTTTGGATGTGTTCCGGACAATCGAACATGCATTGGACACTTGCTAGGACGGGAGATCCGATCGTCAAAGAGTGTGACTTGCCAATGGTGCGGTTCTTCAAAACCAAAAATGCGACCTCCGATCGTGTTCAGTCTGACTGCGAAGGCAGTTGGAAGGTTGCGACTCCCGAAACGGCCCGTGATTTTTCTGCTGTCGGATTCCATTTTGGCAAGCAGCTTTACGAACAGCTGAACGTTCCAATTGGATTGATCGACACATCGTGGGGTGGGAGGCGGATTGAAGCTTTCACCAGTCGAGAAAAACTACTGACGGTCGATGTCGCCAAACCGTTGCTGCAAGAATGGGACAAGATCAACTCTCAGTACGATCCTGAGGTGGCAAAGAAACGCCATGCCGAGGCCATGGTCAAATGGAAAAAGAAACGAGACCAACGCGTTGCCGAGGCCAAACCGGGCAAGAAACCGAAAGGGCCTCGCCGTCCCACCATGCAAGGGCCGCCGAACTTGGACTCCCGCTATCCTGCCTCTATCTACAATCAAAAGGTTGCTCCATGGACCCATTACGCAATCGCTGGCACCATCTGGTATCAGGGAGAATCCAATACGGGTCGTGCGGTTCAATACGAAAGCCTGTTGACCGCGTTGATTGAAGACTGGCGAGAGAAATGGAACAACCCGTTTCCGTTTTACATTGTTCAGCTGGCAAACTACCGACAAGTAAGCGACAAACCGGGTGTCGCTGACGATTGGGCTGAACTACAAAACATCCAGTCACTCGTCGCTAAAAATGTTCCCAACTGCGGCCTTGCGGTCATCAACGACATCGGCCTAGAGAAAGACATTCACCCGCGCAACAAAAAAGACGTTGGGTACCGGCTTTCGCTGTTGGCGTTGAAGCAGCACTATGGCAAAGAGTTGGAAGTGTATTCGTCGCCACTCTATCAATCGCACCAGATCGAAGACGACCACGTGAAAGTAACCTTTGACCATGTGGGTGCGGGATTGAAGTCGCGGGACGGCGATGAACTAAAGCGATTCGAAATTGCTGGCGCTGATCATCAATGGCACTGGGCGAAAGCTGAAATCGTCTCGGCTGACACAGTTAAAGTCAGCAGCAGCGAAGTCCCTAAGCCTGCTGCGGTGCGTTATGCATGGGCCGCCAATCCGCAAGGAGCCAATCTGGTAAACTCGGGTGGGCTTCCGGCATCCGTGTTCCGCACCGACGATTGGCCTCTGTCCACCGAAGGGCGACTGACTCTAGCGAATGACCTAAAGGAGTTCCACATTCTAGTTAAGAGAGCAAAGCTTAAGCCTCTCTTTAACGGAGAAAACCTAGACGGTTGGCGAAATCCATACGACTACGGTAAAGCTCGAGTCGTTGACAACGAGATCCATCTGACAGCGAGTAAAAAGTTCTTTCTGGTGACCGAGCAAGAGTTCTCTGATTTCGTCCTGTACGCTGAAATCAACTTGCCTGTCGGTAAAGCAAATTCCGGAATCATGTTCCGTTGCCACGTCGAACCCAACAAGGTTTACGGCTATCAGGCGGAATGCGATGGTTCGGAACGCCGTTGGTCCGGTGGACTCTACGACGAATCAAGACGCGGCTGGGTTTGGCCCAGCAAGAAAGGGTACAGCAAGGTCGAGGAACTTCTGGTTTACGCAAAAGAATCGCAGGCGTTCTTTGCTCAACCCAAAATTCGAAACGCTATCAATCGCACGGGTTGGAATCGCTACAAGATCACCTGTCGTGAGAACCAGATCAAGATCGAGCTAAACGGTGTCCAAGTCACGGACATTGAAGACGATACGGACGCGAAAGGTTTTGTTGGCATCCAGCATCACGGCGAGAAAGGCCAGACGTATCGTTTTCGGAATATTTACATCAAGGAGCTGAAGTAAAATCTCGCGATTTTTCCAGCTCTAAAGCCAATCGCTTATCTCGACTCAGGGCACCGGCTAACCTGAAACTGACTCCGCAGGAAGCCAGCACAGCAATCAATTCTCTACCCCCAATCCGTTCACTGCGGACGCGACCGATTATGAGGGCATCTTAACCTGCAACAACTTTGTGATTTTTGAAATAGTAATGGAATTTTGACGGTTTTGGTGCATGATAGATTGAGAGCAAGTGTTTTGCATTTGTCTGTACGATGCATTACGATGAGAACTTCCTACCAGCCCTTTATCAACCGGATCAGACAATGAGACATTTTCGATTCATTGCGAGCATTTTACTCACAGGCTTGTGCTTCAGCACAGCAAATTTACATGGCCAAATAGCG
>CAZLYM010000187.1:0-8028 GCA_964563475.1 uncultured Pirellulaceae bacterium | reverse complement strand
AAGCACTGGACGGGAACGAGACACCATGAGCGATGAAAAAACGATCTTCAAACGGATCATCGACAAAGAGATTCCGGCCGACATCGTTCATGAGGACGATCTTTGCCTAGCGTTTCACGACGTCGCGCCGGCGGCACCCATTCACGTCTTGGTGATTCCGAAAAAAGAGGTCGTCAATGTTGCGGCTCTAACCGAACAAGACGCAGCGCTGGCAGGTCACTTACTGCTGACCGTCGGAAAAGTCGCGCGTCAACTGGGACTCGAAGAAGGCGGCTATCGAGTCGTCGCTAACTGTGGGTCAGATGGTGGCCAGACCGTCAACCATCTGCACTTTCACATCCTAGGCGGACGAGCACTTGGCTGGCCGCCCGGATAATCTGCTGCTGCCGCTTGCCAACAGCTAACCTCGACAACAGTTACTGTCGAATACGCTGGACCGCTGGGTCCAGCCTTCGAGAGGCTGAACGAGTCACCGGGTCAACCACCGGTCGGTGCACGATTCGAGTACCACTGGCGCCGGCACTGGCCGAACGACAACTTGCACAGTTTCCTGTCTGGCAACCTGAGCATCCGCCTGAGTCAGACGAAATGACTTCATCGGTGTAATAGCCGTCGTCCACAACGGTGCACGCATCGCAATCGCCGCAACCACATGGTACAGATGACTCAGATCCTGTGCAAAAGCGTGATCCGTAGAGGCCTCGGAACAAGGTGCCGGGCTGCCAACAGAACGGGCGACATTTTGTTGCACCACCTACCCACTGCTCATTGCAGCACGGGTCTGCACAATCTGGTGGCGTGCTGATCCATTCTCCGATATAAGTTTCACCACATCCGCTACCGCAAACCAGTGATCGCCTGAAGTTTCGGATGCCGTCCAAGGGGCTTCTCATCAGCCGCTGCTGCTCAAATCCACCGTCGCAGTCATTGCAACCAACGCCTGCGCTGCAGCCGGGGCCACAACCAAGCGGGCCACAGCAACCCACGGCAAAAACAACAGCAAACAAAAGAACACATCCAAACAGCTTGCGAATCATGGGAATCGCTCCAGCAATTTCTTCTTGAAATAAATCATGGCGCATCGACAATGCGATCACGCTGCCATTTGGTATCGTCCCGTCCATCGCCCGTTATCCAAAAAATCCGTACAATTAGCAAACTTTATCAGCCGCCTCACGGTGCAGGCTTGGATAGGAATGAATCGCAGATGAAAAATGACTTAGAACCAACAAGCCGAACGGCACTAACCGCGGTTGATAAACGAAAAACCGTGGCTAGCGCCAAAACGGCTCATTCAATATCAAGGTTGTGGGATAGGTTCTTATTGATTTTGCCAGCGGTGGTTTTGCTGCTGCTTGCTTGCACGATCGGCTGCTCAGACCCAAACGCTGCCCCACTGATTGGCCGTTGGGTGTTGGAAAAACCTACTCAGGTCATGAAACGCATCGATGGCGATCGCGCTGACCCAAGTCGAGAATCTGACAGCATCGATGACAGCAGTTCGATGCCACGGATGGCGATCACGTTCAACTCAAACGGCCAGTTTCAGACCGTGACCGCGATGGGAAACGTGAATCGTGAGAAAAACGGCATGTGGCAGGTAATCTCGCTTGATGAAGTGGACCGCAAGATGACGATACGATGCACAATCGGTTCAGAAGAAACAGACCACGCAGTCGAACTGGTTGACGGATCAACCATTCGTTTGGTGCCTCCCAATATGGCGGGCCTGACCATGAAAATGCGGTTTGTCAAAGACTGATTCGATCGCCTGAAACAGTTCTACGCCGCCCCAACGAAACTGCGGGACCGACGTCATCATTGCAAGATCGTAACGGGAACCGACCGTTGCCAAGTGGAAAAGGAATTCCCATGCTTTGCTCGAAAACAATCTGGCGTCACAGTGGCCGCATGCTGCCGACGGTCATGGCGGCTGCGATCATGCTGACCACCGGCTGTGCGGAGCGTCCAGCGCCGGTTTCTTCGGCCAATGATCAGCAGGAACAGAGCCCTGCTGCCGTCGCCATGAATGCCTCAGGTGCAAACGCTCCTGCCGCTTCATTGACGTCGATGGCGGTGGGAACGTGGTTGGGTCAGGCGATCATGGACGAAACCACACTTGAGCAAAAGCTGGAACAACTTCCGGCGGCCGAGCAGGAACGAGTTTTTGTGATTGCAGAGAATTTCATGTCGACGGTCATGGCGATGGACATTCGCCAAGACGGATCCATCGAAAGCGAAATCGAGATGCAGCCGTTGGGCGAACGCCCGATCCGCGAAAGCACTGTCGGTCAATGGCGAGCCACTCAGGTTGACAACGACCAACTGGCCGTTGAGCTAGCGGAACTTGCTGCGGACAACTCGACCGTGGTCACCAAACGAAATTTTCGTTTTTACCCCGATCGCAACGCCTTCGTCATGTCGTTTCCGATCCCGCCCGAATTGGAAGGCTGCGAAGCGGTCATCATCTTCGAACGTCAATCAGCCGTTGCGAACGTCGCTCAGCAAGTAGAAAAATCGCAAAGGTAGGAAGCGATGGGCTGGATTCCGAATGCTGGATTCCGACTGCTTTTAACGAAAAACCTGCACTTCAAAAGTCGTCAGGTCGGCATATTGCATCGCCCTTGAGGTGAATTGTCCAAGTCATCGGCTGTTCGTTCAGACGTCCTTCGGAATAAAATGATTCCCGGACCTTGGAGCAGCGATGAACAATTCTGAATCTGAATATAACGAAGCGGACGAAACGGACGAAGATCCGGTGCTCTCGCCACCGCTGTTCTTCCGCAGCTTTCTGACCATCGCCTCAAGCAGTATTGCCTGCTTGTTGAGCTATGCGATCATTGGCGTTGCTTTGGCCGGATTGTTCTTTCCAAAAATTTGGGGTGCCATGACCGGAGGTCAAGCCGAAGTCGCGGCCGAGGTGCCGATCCCTGTCGCCATGCTTGTGCCGTGGATGATCCTGCAAGGCATCGCCTGCCTTGGCATCGGTTGGATGACGGCCAAAGTTGCTCCGTTTGCTCCTGAAAAACATGGGCTGATCCTTGCGTTTTTTTTATTCATCGCATGGGTTCAAAAAGTACTCGAAAGCAGCCCGGACAAAGTCACCCTGAACATGGTGTTTACAGTCGTGGTTCCACTGGCCATTGCCTATGGAGCCAGAATGTATTGCGACAGCCAAGTGCCCACGGAATTGAAAGAAGACGAAACTTCCAGCGGCACTCCACCTGCCGAGGAAGCCAAAACGATCAACTGAGCCCATGAACCTTCCCTTACTTTCCAAATTGCTGGGAGTCCTCGCACTGCTGATTGGCGTGTTCATGCTGTTCAGTTTGCTGTGGTCGGATCCCGACTTGGGCTTTCACACCGACGCCGCGGTCAGTCACACCCGCGTCGAATCCGAGGGTATCCGCGGCCTGCTCTACAGCGCGTTGATCAGTGCGTTGGTCGGTGGAGTCATGTTCTGGCTGGGGCGTTCGGCAAAGTCCAAACTCTTTCGCAAGGAAGCGATGGCCGTCGTGGGGCTGAGCTGGGTCTTGGCCACGGTTCTGGGTGCCCTGCCCTACATGCTGAGCGGAGTCAGTCGAGGCCCGTCGGTTCGGATCCTAGAGACGTCCGGGCGAGCGGTCGTGACAACGCCGCGGTACAAGGTGTGGACCGCATGGCAACCCGTGGAGGATTTGTCCGACGAGCAATTCAAAGTTCTCAGCGTGGTCGCCAACGCTTCGGCGCGCGGGGTCTCCGGCCAGCAGATCACGAAATCGACCGAAATCAAAAACGTCAGGAAAGTGTTTGACTCGTTGGGCGAGCAACATCCTGAACTCAAAGGCTGGCTGATCGCTCCAGGAGACGATCCAAACGCACCTGCCGATCGAGCATCTCATTTCCGGCTCCGTTGGGTACCCATGGGATTGATTGACTCGATGTTCGAAGCTCAATCGGGGTTCAGCACGACCGGTGCGACCGTGTTGTGCGATTTGGAAGATCCTCACTTGGTCCCGCACTGCATTCTATTCTGGCGCGCCAGCACTCACTTTCTGGGCGGCCTGGGAATCATTGTGTTGTTCGTCGTGCTCTTGGGCCAAGGCTCGTCCGGCAAAGCACTCATGCGAACCGAAATGCCGGGCCCCACGCAGGACGCCTCAACCGCGCGGATGCAGCACACGGCTTGGTTGTTTGCGGCAGTCTACGCCGGACTGAACATTGTGTTGGCGATCATTTTGAAAATGCTGGGCATGTCCCTGTTCGATGCGATCTGTCACTCATTCGCGACCATGGCAACCGGCGGTTTCAGTACTTACAACGCCAGCCTTGGGCACTTCCAGCAGGCAGGGCTCAACGGGCAAGCCATCGAGTACGTCGTGATCGTGTTCATGTTCCTGGCCGGAGCCAATTTCACGCTGCTGCTGATGGTGATGATGGGCGATCCACTGAAACTGTTTCGTGACATCGAATTTCGCACCTACGCCAGCATCATCGCCATCGTCGCACTGGTGATCATGGTGACCGGCTGGTTCACCGGTGGCTCTGATTTCAGTTCGGTTGAAAAAACGTTTCGCAACGGCCTGTTTACGGTCGTTTCCCTGATCACAACGACGGGCTACGGAACGGCCGATTTTGATCAATGGAATCATCTATCGCGAGCCATCTTGCTGGTGTTGATGTTTGTTGGCGGCTGTGCTGGAAGCACCGGAGGCGGTATGAAAGTGATCCGCCATATCCTGTTTGTAAAAATCCTCAGCCTAGAAGCAGAAAGCTCGTTCAATCCGAAAACCGTTCGAGTCCTCAAGTTTGGAGGAAAACCGGCAGAAGACCAGACGCTACGCCATTCGATTCTGGTCTACTTTTCGTTGATGATCTTTTTGTTCCTTGCAAGTTTTTTACTGGTCACGATTGTCGAACCCGACCTGACTTGGGGCGACAACTCACACCACAAACTAATCGACTCCGCCAGCGCCGTGGCAGCGACGCTTAATAACATTGGTCCCGGACTAGGGATCGTTGGCGCCACGCAAAACTACGCGAACTTCTGTTTCTTTACCAAAGCACTGTTCGTCTGGCTGATGATGCTGGGGCGACTGGAGATCCTGCCGATCCTAGTGCTGCTACTGCCTCGTTTCTGGCGTGACCAATAGCCTACCGTGCAAACAGTCAATGTCCGCTGTTCCCAAAACTGATCGAGCACTGTTGTGAGTGATCCTGAACAAACCGAAATCGCCGTCGTCGATCATGGCCAAGGGCACCCACTGTTGCTCGTCCACGGGTTTCCCCTAAATCACACGATGTGGAAACATCAGATTTCGGAACTGTCACGCGGCTACCGAGTCCTAGCGGTTGACCTTCCCGGCTTCGGAACAAGCAAGCCACTGGAACCACCCGTTTCCATTCGCGACTATGCGGATGCCTTGGCGGCGATGCTGGAGATGCTTCAAATCAACCAGCCGGTTACTTTTTGTGGCTTGTCGATGGGAGGCTACATCGGCTGGCAGTTTCTAAAACATCATCCGGAAAAAGTTCACTCGCTAATCGCCTGTGATACCCGATCGGACAATGACGACGACCGTACGGCTCGCGGACGACGCCTGATGGCCCAACAAGTCGTCAAAGATGGCTCGTCATCCGTTGCCGCCACAATGACGCTCAAAATTTGTGGCGAAACGAGTCAGGAAAGAAACCCGGACCTCATCCAACACGTTGCCGCGATGATCCGTTCAACCGAACCGCAATCGATCGCGGCGGGTCAACTGGCGATGTCCGAACGCGAAGATGCAACGCCAATGCTCGAAACGATCCAAATCCCGACCCTGTTTGCTGTCGGCATGGAGGACACAATCACTCCGCCTGCTCAAATGAAATCGCTGGCGGGCATGGTTCCCAACAGTCGATACGCGGAGATTCCTCACGCAGGCCATCTGGCACCCTTAGAAAACCCGGTCGCCTTCAACACGGCTGTTAGGTCGTTTTTGGAATCAGCAGTTTGAACTGCGATTCGCTTTTCATGACGGCACACGTATCAGGGAACGTGTGGAACGAGCGAATTTTTACGTGCTCGCGAAACGATTGCACGTTGATGTAACTGATCGCTCCAAACGCCAAACGACCGTTCGAATCGAAGCGGTGCACCAACCCTTCACACTCGACCCGTTTGTCCAACTGCTGAGCAATCGTGACAAACGTAGAAGGCGAAACGGTTTCCATTTCGACGGCTGATTGGTAGCCAATCGCATCGCGATGAACAATCGATTCGCTTCGTGGCTCATCATCCACCGAGTGCGAAAGCACGATGCGACTTGGTGGCAACGGATGATGGAGCGAGGCGCTGACTTCAGAGAGCGTAAAGTCCTTGTGCTGAAACGTGATCACATGTCCATCGGTACTGATGTTGATCGACAGCGAGTAAAGCTCACGCTCAAACGTTCGGGTAGCACAGACTTGGAACAGTTCTGGATGCAACGATCGCGCAAACAGATGAAAGTTCAAGTCGGTGATTTTTGGCCGAACGGATAACACGAATCACTTTCACAAAAAACGAACAGCAAACGGTAAATAACACTACGCCAACAAACGGGGAAACCCCAAACAAGCAAACATGGTCAAGATCGAAACCTTGCTTTCCGACAGGCTGGAATTCAAATATTGAACCCCGTAACACCTGTGATAAAAACTCTTCTATCCTTATCGGCATTGTTCACCATCCATGTTCAAGTCAGGTCGCGAACTTTTCAAATTATAGGTTGCAAACCAGCAATCAAAAAGCGAATTTTTTTGTTTCAAAATTTGCTCAAATAAACATTGACAAATCCAAAGTCGTCGTTGCGTAGAACCAACGCGAAAAAAACCGGGCTAAATCCGCCGGTTTTAAAGTTGAGTCAACAAGTCGTAAATAACGTGCGAACCCACTGCAATTCCGAAGCCACGAAATAAAAATAAATTGCAGAAAACAATGCTGGCACCAAAGCGAAAAAGAAAGCTGGACACCTCAAATGGATGCCCCGCCGGATTGAATAATGAGTAATGCAGCAGCGTGAAAATTAAGCTGCAAAGAATCATCCCAGCTAGGACACCAATTTCTCGCTTGTCGGTCAGCCATGTCCCCCACGCAATCAACGGCAGCAACAACAGGATTCGAAAAAATGTTTCCTCGTAAATCCCACTCCCCAACACGCTGACGCAAGCGACCAACCAGTCGCTGTCGGTCGCAACCGATCCGGCCGTGACCGCATCCGGAAGTGAGACCGTTGCCAGAAAGTAAACCGCATTGGCCGACCAATAGAGAATCAAACCCAGCAGGCTGCTTTCTAGCAACATGCCAGCCAACACCAGTGGGTTGAAGGTCCAGCGATCATGCTGACGGTGGTGCCAAACTACCAGAATTGCCGTGATTACCACCGGGAGAATCACCACCTGCCCGACGCCCAGCGAACTGAACATCCCGCCGATCCATTGGTCGACTCCCGATCGCACGGCATCGTTGGCCAGCAAGACCGAACTGATTTCGTACAGCATCACGATCGGCAGCACAAACGCCAAACAGACGATCGGACGGTGCGTTTGCTGATGGTAAAACGGAACCGGCTCCGTCGCGGTCGACGGCGGTGGAAGTTTCCGACGCGCACGAAGCTTGGAATGCAACAAGTCGGCGATCGCCTGATGGTTCGTTCCACCGCGTGGTTCGCCGTTGGCATCGGAGTGTGAACCCGTGCCGGACGGTTGCGAGCCGATTGGATTGGTAGCACCAGAACTCATGGAGCGATTGCAAACGAAGGTCGAGCTAAAATTTAATCGTTCCGGTAGAGGCTGCCGGAAGATCGACAATCGTAGCGAGCATTCTGATTGGCTCCAACAGCGATCAGCTTGTGGCGAAACAGTCGCGTTTTGCCGAGCACCGGGGTGATACCATCATGCTGGATCGTGCTGTCATCGCATCGCAAACAGGCTTGACAACAGGATTCGCACTCTCCAAGCCAGATGACGCCAGCACCGTGAACCTTCCAACGCTCCAACAAACTGAATCGACCAAACTGAATCGAC
>CAZLYM010000186.1:0-8146 GCA_964563475.1 uncultured Pirellulaceae bacterium | reverse complement strand
CGTCGCGTCCCACTGACAACCAATAATTTGGAAAAAACTGGTAAACTACTGGAACGATTGGCATGTTCCTACGTCTGTATAGATAGACGTTCCAAAATCGTGATAAACCGTTTGATTTCAGGTGTGAATGATGATCCGTTCGCTTGGTTCCTCCGCAATTGCCGCTTGCTTGTTGCTTGTTTGTTTCGTTTCCTTGGGAGTCAGCACCATGGCACGCCCTATTTCTTCCGACCAACGGGAACGGCTCTGGAAAGCAGTCAGCAAGGCGAAATCGGAGGGCTTGCCCAAGACGGCGGTCAAGCATTTGCAAGCAATCTATGACAGCGCTATCGAAGACCGAAAATTTGTCGAAGCCACCCGAGCCTACTGCACGATGGCTCGCACCGAAGGCGAAATCAACCAGCCGATGCAGCCGTACATCATCCGCAAACTGCAGGCGGAAGTGCCGGACTTGCCGAACGAAATGAAGCCCATCATGCAGGTGATTCAGGCTGAGTGGTTCGTTCAGTACTATTTCCAACACCGCTGGCAATTTGCTCAGCGTTCACAAACAGGGCAATCGCCTAGCGAAGATTTTGAAACATGGGATTTACCGCGACTGCTGAGTGAAATTGATCAACTGTTCACCGCGGCGCTCGCCAACGCAGACGCGTTAAAGAAGATTCCGATCAAAGACTACGCGGATATCCTGAACAATGGCTCGGTCTCTGACACGCATCGACCGACGCTATTCGATTTCCTCGCCCACCAAGCCATCGGGTTTTACTCTCTGGACGAACAGATCATCCGTTCAGAAGACGCGTTTGACCTGAAGGCTGACTCGCCCATCTTTTCCAGCGTCGATCAGTTTATCCAGTGGGACCCAGTCACCTCAGATGTGAAATCGGGTTTGCTCAAAGCGACTCGACTCTATCAAGAACTACTTCGGTTCCATGCCGACGATGAGGACCCGACGGCTCGACTGGATGCCAACTTGCATCGGTTGCGTTTTGCCCACCAGCACAGTAACGGCCCAGAAAAAACGGCTCGCTTCCGCGCGGCGTTGCAGCGTTTTGCTGATCAGCATGTCAAGCATGAGCTTTCCTCCATGGCACTGTCGATGCTGGCGGGGTCACATCAAAACGAAGGGGAGCTTGTTGAGGCCAGAAAGATTGCACTCACGGGTATGGAGCGTTTCCCGGAGAGCGCAGGTGGCAAAGTTTGTTTCAATATCATTCAGCAGATCGAAGCGCCCTCACTGAGTGTTGTCACTGAGCAAATCTGGAACTTGGCCAAACCCGAATTTCAGGTGACGTACAAGAATCTGAATGAGGTCCATTTTCGCTTGGTGCCATTCGATTATCGCCGCTGGAAATGGGGCCAGTATCGAACACCGGAAAACATGGACCACGCAGACCGCTTGAAGCTTGCCAACCGCAAGCCGCTTAAGGAATGGTCGGTTGGACTGCTGCCGACGCCCGACTATAAGCAACGCTCTAATTCGCTGGACGCTCCACTGGATCTGCCGTCGGGCTGTTATCTGCTGCTCAGCAGTATGCGAGAAGATTTTGGCGAACAAGACAACTACATGGCGGTGACTCATGTCTGGATCAGCGACCTGAAGGTAATCACTCGCCGGATTTCAGATGGAAAAAATTCACTCGATGGCCAAGTCTTGAACGCGATCTCGGGCGATCCCATCGAAGGGGCCAACGTTTCGATCTACCGCTGGAATCAAGACGGCAAGAGCAGCTACGAAGTCGCCGCCGGCACGGTAACGACTGATGCGGATGGTATATATCGGCTTGAAGTCCCTAAAAACCCTCGTCGGAATTTTTGCCAGACTTACGTTCAGCATGCAGACCAGAAATTCGGTTTGACCGATCGTATACACCGAAGTCCTCGCAGCTCACGAACCTCTCGGTCAACGCTTTTTTTCACCGATCGAGCGATCTACCGCCCCGGACAATCGGTGAAGTTTAAAGCGATTTGCGTTTCCTCGGACCGGGGCAAGAACAAATACCAAACCGTGCCAAACCAAAAATTGACCATCGGGTTGTTTGATCGCAATGGCCAGCAAATTGAAAAGCGTGATTTCCAAACAAACGAATATGGCTCGATACAAGGATCGTTTGAGGCTCCTACTGATCGTGGGACAGGGTGGATGACATTGAGAGTCCTAGGTACACCCAGCGGCCAGACGAACATTCAAGTCGAAGAATACAAACGACCCAAGTTCTTTGTCGACGTTGAAAAGCCAACCGAACAGGTGAGGCTGAATCAAGATGTCACGGTCAATGTCAAAGCGACCGGCTACACAGGAGCGGCGGTCGATGGCGCGAAAGTCACTTGGCGAGTCGTCCGTAGCGTCCGCTATCCCCAGTGGTGGTATTGGCGATGCTGGTTCGCGCCACCAAATTCAAACGAGCAGCAGATGGCCAACGATACGGGGACGACCTCGGCCGACGGCACCTTCGATGTCACATTCCCTGCCACCGCTGACGCGTCCGTGGATCGCGAGAGCCAGCCCGTGTTCGTCTTCACCGTCTACGCCGACGTCACCGACAGTGCAGGGGAGACTCGATCATCGTCCCAGACCATTCAAGTGGGGTACACGTCCTTGGAGGCAAGTTTAAGTTGTGATGACTGGCTGGTTTCCAATCAACCGATCGAACTGAAACTGAAAACCAGCACGCTCGACGGAACTGGGCTGTCGTCAAAAGGCGAGCTAACGGTTTATCAACTGCAAGGCCCGGAAACTCCTCAGCGTGCATCGCTGAGCGGCCGCAGGCGCCCCGAGGAAAAAACCGATCTTTCGAACATCAGATCGTGGCCGCTTGGTGAATCCGTTAAGCAACTAGAGGTCGAAACGGACGAAAAAGGCAAGGCGTCACCGGAATTTGAGCTGACCGCCGGAGCCTACAAAGCAGTCTTCAAAACCACGGATTCTGCCGGGCAAGCGGTTTCGGCAGAGATTCCGTTTCAGGTTTTCGATCTGGAAGCAAAAAAGTTCACGACTCCGATCGCCAACATCGTCTCAGCAGAATCGTGGTCGGTTGAACCGGGTTCGGATTTCGTCGCAGTCTGGGGAACCGGCTACGAAACAGGTCGAGCCTACGTGGAGATCGAACACCGTGGTAAAACCGTTGAAGCCTATTGGACGGATGCCGATCGGACTCAAGTCCCGATTCGTTTTTCCGTCAGCGAAGAACATCGCGGCGGATTTCAAGTCCGAGTCACTTTCGTTCGAAACAACCGAACCTACGCAGTAGCGCGGCGAGTCGAGGTTCCGTGGTCGAACAAGAATCTGACGATCAAGTGGGAGCACTTTGTTTCCAAGTTGACGCCTGGCGGTCGTGAAACATGGACCGCAGTGATTACCGGTCCCAACGCAGAGAAAGCGGTCGCCGAAATGGTGGCCGGTATGTACGACGCTTCCCTAGACGCGTTTTCTCCGCACAGTTGGTCGAACTCGATCCGTGGGATGTTCTATCGGGATCATGCTCGCACCACCGTCCAGGCTCACAATCAGATTCAGTACTTAAGCAACTTTAATCATAGCTACTCGGTTTTGCACAAGTCGGTCGGTTGGTCCTATCGAACATTTTCATCCAACGTGGTGCCACAAATGCACTGGCAAGGAAACAATCAACCATTTTGGATTCGCGGAGTAAGGTACCAGTATGCTGGGCAACGATCCGCCGGCGTTAGCACCGCTGTGACCCGTGGTGTTGGTAATGAAGCCTATGGATTGCTTGGTTGGGATGATGATAGGGAAGAAGCGGATGCGTCCAAGCCCGGCTCAGCCTTCCAGTCAAAGTCCTCCACTCTTGGTGTACCCGCAGGCGGGACCGTTCTGATGGGTGGTATCAGGTTGGAGTCCGCCAAAGAACAACTCGGCGTAGACGGCCCAGCTGATTCCGCAGGTGCCTCGCTCGATCAGGTCACCGCTCGCACCAACCTGCAAGAAACGGCGTTCTTCTTTCCTCAATTGGTATCCGACGAAAATGGAACCGTTCGAATCGAGTTCGAAATCCCCGAAGCATTGACGAAGTGGAAATTCCTTGGACTGGCTCATGATACTCAGCTACGCACGGCGATGCTGACTGACGAGATCACTACCAGCAAGGACTTGATGGTTCAGCCGAACCCGCCGCGATTCCTGCGAGAAAGTGATCAGCTAGAGTTCTCGGTCAAAATTACCAACCTCAGTGAGGTCGACCAAACCGGAAAGGTACGACTCACCTTGTCCAATGCGACGACAGAAGAAAGCATAGATGCAAAATTCGCCAACCAAGATACAGAACAAACCTTCACCGTCGCGGCGGGGCAATCGAAAAGCGTCTTCTGGAAACTTTCGGTTCCAGACTACGTCGGAGTGATCGCTTGGAAGGCTGTTGGTGCCACGGAAACGCTCTCCGATGGCGAAGAAGGCCTGCTGCCTGTTTTGAGCAAACGCATTTTGGTTATCGAATCGCTGCCGCTGCCCATTCGCGGCAACCAAACCAAAACGTTTGACTTCGATCGACTTAATCTGATCGACAGCAGTGATTCCTTGCAAAGCCAATCGCTGACGGTACAGATGACCTCCAACCCGTCATGGTACGCCGTCATGGCATTGCCTTACTTGATGGAGTATCCGCATCAGTGCAACGAACAGGTTTTCAATCGGCTGTACGCGAATGCACTCGGTCGGCACATCGTCACCAGCCAGCCAAAGATCAAACGCGTGTTCGATCAATGGCGAGGCACCGACGCGTTGGACAGCCCACTGGAGAAAAATGAGGATATTCGCAACATTCTGATCGCCGAAACGCCGTGGCTGCGAGCCGGCAAGAAGGAGAGTCAGGCTCGTCGTGACGTGGCCGTGCTGTTCGACCAAAATCGGCTGGACAACGAACTACGTCGCGCGACCAACCAACTCAAGGAAAGCCAGTACTCGGACGGATCGTGGTCGTGGTTCCCGGGCGGACCGGCCAACGATTTTATCACGCTCTACATCACAACCGGTTTTGGCCGACTACGACACTTGAACGTGGACGTTGATGCGGCTCCGGCAATTCGATCCCTGTCGCGACTCGATGGTTGGATCACCAAGATTTGGCAAAGACTGAAACTGGACGATAAACTTGATCGGAACAACCTTTCATCAACGATCTGCTTGTACCTGTACAGCCGCAGCTTCTTCTTGAAAGATCAGAACATCGCGGACCAGCATCGTCCGGCAGTGGACTACTTCCTTGGCCAGGCGAAAGAGCATTGGCTGGGCGTCGGCAAAATGTCTCAGGCCCATCTAGCGATCGCCACCAAACGTTTTGGTGATGGTCAAACGCCGGCAAAGATCATGGCATCGCTGACCGAACGCTCACAGAACGATGAAGAACTGGGACGATTCTGGACCGAAAACGAAGAACGTTGGTGGTGGTACCGGGCTCCGATTGAAACT
This sequence comes from uncultured Pirellulaceae bacterium, assembly GCA_964563475.1. Lineage (GTDB taxonomy): Bacteria > Planctomycetota > Planctomycetia > Pirellulales > Pirellulaceae > Mariniblastus. The sequence goes on along the minus strand of CAZLYM010000186.1, from coordinate 2,721 downwards.
CAAGCGATGGTCATCGAAGCCTACGACGAAGTGCTGGGCGACGCCGCGAAAGTGGAAGACTGCAAGGTCTGGCTGCTGAAGCAGAAACAAACCCAAAACTGGAAAACCACCAAAGCGACTGCCGACGCCGTTTACGCGTTGCTGCTACGAGGCACCGATGCACTGGCTTCGAACAAACTGGTTGAGGTCTCTCTGGGCGGAGTCAAAATCGAACCGAAGGATGTTGAAGCCGGCACAGGTTTTTACTCGCAAAAATTCGCTGGCAGCGAAGTGACTTCGAAAATGAAAACGATCGAGGTCAAAAAATCCGACGACGGCGTCGCATGGGGCAGCGTCCACTGGCAATACCTGGAAGACGTTTCAAAAATCGAGCCCTACGAAGGCACTCCGCTGACGCTCAAGAAGTCACTGTATGTGAAGAAGAACACCAAAGACGGCCCGACGATCAATCCGGTCGCCGGCCCGGTTCAGGTAGGCGATGAAGTGGTGACCCGGGTAGAAATCCGAGTCGATCGCGATATGGAATACGTCCATCTGAAGGACCAGCGGGGCAGCGGAACTGAGCCGGTAAACGTCCTGTCTCGCTACAAACACCAAGACGGTTTGTGGTACTACGAATCGACTCGTGACACCGCCAGCCACTTCTTTATCGACTATCTGCCGCGCGGCACGTATGTGTTTGAGTACAGCGTGCGGGTTCAGCACCGAGGCCAATACCAATCCGGGATCGCCACGCTTGAGTGCATGTACGCTCCAGAATTCAACAGCCACAGCAACAGCGTGGCGATTGAGGTGGAGTAAATGAGGAGTGCGGCGCTAACGCCAGTGCCGAAGGCACGACAGCGATTAGCCCCACGTTTCAACGTGGGGTAATTCGTCCCAAATGATTCGAAGTCCCGAACGGGACGACAGCGGCTCGATCGGATCAATCGCGGAATTTCGGGATACAAAACGCGAACTAGAAAATAAAGCTCGTATTCCGCACTCCGCATTCCCCAATCCCCATTCTTCATGTCCCTCTCTGCGGCTAAAATCTGGGCTTTCATTTCTGACCCCGATAATATCCCGGCTTTCTCCCATGGACATGGACTCAATTGTCTCGCTTTGCAAACGACGTGGTTTTCTTTTTCAATCCAGCGAAATTTACGGCGGACTGCAAGGATTCTGGGATTACGGCCCTCTGGGTGTCGAACTGAAACAGAACGTCAAGAACGCGTGGTGGCAGGACATGGTCCGAGGCCACGACGACATCAGCACGCTCCCCGGCGCACCCTCGTCCTACGCTATGGAGGGACTCGACTGCACCATCATCATGCACCCACAAGTCTGGAAGTGCAGCGGTCACTACGACCTGTTCCATGACTTCATGGTCGACTGCCGGGAATCCAAAAAGCGTTATCGCCACGACCAACTGAACGGTCGCTGGGTCGAAGCCAAAGGCCAACGCATCTTCGTAACCGCTGCCGCAGGCGACGAAGAACAGGCAGCCATGGAAAAGCAGGCAATGAAGTTCTTCAAGATTCGAGCCAAGAACAAGGACGACATTCAATGGGACGGTAGCTCAACTTGCCTAACTGAAATCGAGTCCTTCGACGAAGTTCTGGGGCCCGATGCAAAAACGCTCGGCACGCTGACCGAGCCTCGTGAGTTCAACCTGATGTTCAAAACGTACGTCGGTGCGTTGTCGGGCGAAGAAGGTGCCGCTTACCTGCGCCCCGAAACGGCTCAAGGCATTTTCGTCAACTTTAAGAACGTGCTCGACAGTACACGCAACCGCTTGCCGATGGGAATCGCTCAAATCGGCAAGAGTTTCCGCAACGAGATCACGCCGCGCAACTTCACCTTCCGCAGTCGTGAATTCGAACAAATGGAAATTGAATTCTTCTGCCACCCGGACAAGTCACAAGAATGGTATGGCTATTGGCGTGACCGTCGCATGGCGTGGTATCGCGACATGGGCATTAGTGGCGATCGGCTGATCATGCGAGAACACCACAAGGACGAACTGGCTCACTACTCGGTCGGTACGGCCGACATCGAGTACGCGTTCCCGTTCATGGCCGAGGGCGAATTCGGTGAACTGGAAGGTGTTTCGCATCGCGGTGACTTCGATCTCCGTAGTCACATGGAGGGCAAGCTGGACGAAAAAAGCTGCCCGCTAACGTTGCAGCTTGGCGACGACGGCAAGCCAAAATGGAAGGGTAGCGGCAAGGATCTCTCCTACCGCGACGACCTGTCTGGCGAAAAATACACACCGCACGTGATCGAGCCATCTGCAGGCGCCGACCGCGCGACTTTGGCATTCCTCTGCGAGGCATACACAGAGGATTCTGCTCCGGACGACAAAGGCAAGATGCAAACGCGCACGGTGATGAAGCTTCACCCACGACTGGCACCCATCAAAGCTGCGATCTTCCCGTTGGTCAAGAAAGACGGTATGCCGGAAGTCGCCAAAGATATTTACTTGGATTTGAAAAAGCACTTCAACGTCTTCTACGACGAAAAAGGTGCAGTCGGTCGACGTTATCGGCGTCAGGACGAAGCCGGCACTCCGTACTGCATCACCGTCGACGGCGAGTCACTGACCGACAAAACGGTCACACTCCGCGACCGCGACAGCCTAGAACAAGTCCGCGTCAAAATCGACGAAGTCGAGCAAGTTATCCGCGAGCGGCTGAACGGATAAGCCAATCGCGCCAACGCTGTGGGCAGATCGAGCAG
>CAZLYM010000185.1:0-8177 GCA_964563475.1 uncultured Pirellulaceae bacterium | reverse complement strand
GATGCCTACCAAGTAGGGCCGGAGGGATTCGAACCCTCATCGTTCGGATTAAAAGTCCGATGTGTTACCGTTGACACCACGACCCTGAGTACAAATCACGGTCGTGCGTTTCAATCGAATTAACATGATGCCCTTTCTTTACTGTCTTAAGTGGTGTCTCGTTTCAAAAGTGGTCGCCCTGAATCAGGGCTCAGGCTTCAGGCGGCAGATACCAGCATTCGAATTGCCAACATCCTGTCGCCTGACAACTGCCGTCTGACGCCTGCCAGAGCACCTCGTGGGAGAATCGAACTCCCGTTTACGGACTGAAAATCCGTCGTCCTGCCACTAGACGAACGAGGCATCTTTCAAACGTAAAACGCCAGAAAGTAAATTGATTGGCACCAAACATCTAACGCCTGTCTGAAATCTCTACAGTGGACTGGGAGGCGCTCGAATCCTCGTCTTCTGGCCTTCAACCAGACGCTATGCCGTCTCAGCTACCAGTCCAAAAACCTCTTTTTGCCACGTCCACTCCCGATAACAACTTCATTCAAGGCACAAAAAAAGCCCGGTGTTTACGGAAAACAACACCGGGCTTCGATACATTCAGTCAATCGCTGGCCGGGTGTTACAAACGCAACGGATGCGCAAAGCACAAATTCGTTTGCTCAAAAACGAACATGCCTTTCCATCCGAAGTCGATTTTTCCTGGCTGGCGTAAAGAAGTCATAACCTTGTCGTATCGTAGAAAATTCTGATTCAAAGTAACTTGACGCAGCAATCGCTCACTGCTGCCCCTATAGACGAACATAGCACCAAAAAGTTCACGCGGATTCCCAGAAATTAAAAAACTTTTTCCGAGCCTATTTGTTTGGCAACTTCAAACGCCCGAAACACAATAGGAAATTGCATGGATTGCTATAGGTCCTTATCCAACAGTTCCCAACCCGACACGTAAGTGAGGGACCGATCCCTCGCTGACGCAACGGGTTATGACGACGCATGCAATTTCCTAACAAACAACGCCTGCCGATTGATATTCGATCTGTGGTATCATTGAGCACAGGCGGCAAGGCACAAACTCCTGAAATGAAGCCATAGCTTCACAGATCGTCACGCGAGCCCATTTTTAGAACTCACACTCAATCACCTTCATGACTCGTTTTCGCCCGTGTATTGACCTGCACAATGGTCAAGTCAAACAGATCGTTGGTGGCACGCTGCGCGATGACGGAACGGATCCCGATGAAAATCACGTTTCGCAGCATGACGCCGCATGGTTCGCCAACAAATATCAAAACGATCAGCTTGCCGGTGGTCACGTGATCAAACTCGGCCCCGGCAACGATCAGGCCGCACGCTCTGCTTTGGCCGCGTGGTCCGGTGGAATGCAGATTGGCGGTGGGATTAACGACCTGAACGCGATCGAGTGGTTGGAGGCCGGGGCCTCGCATGTGATCGTGACTTCATGGCTGTTTGACGAAACTGGAAAGTTTCTCTCCGACCGACTGGATCAAATAGTAACACTGATTGGTCGAGAGAAACTGGTCATCGACTTGAGCTGCCGGCGCGATGGAAACGAATGGTACGTCGCCATGAATCGTTGGCAAACTCGTACGAACCTCAAGATTGACCTAGCAACCTTAGATCGATTGTCTAAGCACGCGGACGAGTTTCTGATTCACGCGGCCGATGTCGAGGGACTTTGCCGAGGCGTCGATCTGGAACTTGTCAAACTGCTAGGGCAGTGGAACGGCCTGCCGGTTACCTACGCCGGCGGCGCGGCGGGCATGAGCGACTTGGAACAAGTCGCTGAAGTCAGCCAAGGAAACGTCGACATCACAGTCGGCAGCGCCTTGGACTTGTTCGGAGGAAATGGGATCGCTTATCAGGATCTGCTGTCGTGGAACGCTCGACAAGAATAACCGATTGGTTTCAGCCGCCAATCAAAAAAGCGACTCACGCTGCTGCCAGATTTGGCAATAGCTCAGCAATAGGATCAACAGTAGAAGCGAGAGCATGGCCGATCGCGGCATGCGTCTCTGGGTCAAGTTCCCCGGTCCATTCGTCCATAAAGAACTTCTTGACCTCGATGCCGATCGAAATTCCTTGCCCCGGAAAGTTCTCGTGCACCCACCGCGAAAATCGTGTCGCTCGAAATCGAACATTCCTCCGTACGTCCAGCGGTCCGCCAGGAAAGTCGAACGACCGCAGGGTATCGACAAAGCACTGAACGACCGGTTCGCAACGTTCCAGATCCATCCCTCCGGTGCAAATGTTGATTTGCGGGTTATCTGCTGCGGGTGCCGGCGGTTGCCCAGAGCCTCCGCGACGGTAGTTGTACGCGTGCAGATCGTAAACAAAAAACGTTCCATGCCGCAGCTGAACGTCACTCAAGATTTTGTACATTCGGCGATAAAACTCATCATAGAGCAAACGCGATTGCGCGACTGATTCCTCACAGAGTTCTTGCTTCCAAACATTCAGTCCCCATGCATCTCGCGGCGTCTGATAAACGCAACGATGCCTTTTTCGATTCAAATCCACTTCGAACCGACTGCGCAACCCAATGATTCGCGTCGGAGCCATTTCCGCCCACAAGCCGGTAAACGGGTCCTCCTCACGCAATCGTTCTAAGTCCGTCAGCGCGAATTGATCCGCAACTTGCTCTCGCACGGCGTGCCCGTCGTGAATCGCTACCGCCACCACAGGCCCATCGCCTTGCCGCACGTCAATGAAATCCTTCATCAAATCCATTTTGCTCATGGTTGTATTTTCTCCAGCTGCTTCTGCAACATGGGCCGCTCCGATTGCTCTTGCTCTTTCATCCCACGCTCCAGATCTAGTTCGTACCGGTAAGTCCCAGCATCAACGGTTTCCGGTTTACGCTCGCTTGGGAATTCGATCGTTGCGGTCGTGTTGGGTGGCACCACAACTTCCAGCACAAGCCTGCCTTGCTCTTTAGTCCACTTGCTTGCAGCGATCCCATACGCCGTTTGCAGTTCGGCTCGCGCCCACTGAAGCTGATCCGGCACTAAAGGACGTACATAAAAGTGCTTGTAGCCCGGCCGATCCGGATCGGGCGACAAACCGGCAATTCGCTCGTACATCCACTGCCCAATCGCACCGTACGCGTAGTGGTTAAGCGAATTCATGTTGTCACGCATGAAACCATCTTCTTTTGAAAAGCTGTTCCAGCGCTCCCACATCGTTGTGGCGCCCTGATTGATCGAATAAAACCAAGACGGATACGTTTCTTTGAACAGGATTGAAAGCGCCAGATCCTTTCGCCCCATTTTTTCAAGCACGCTAACAATGTAAGGCGTTGCAAGAAACCCAGTCCGCAAATGTCCATCGGCGGACTCAATCAGCCGGACCAGATTCGCGGTCGCTTTTTCGCGCAAGCCATCGGGAATCAGCTCAAACTCGATCGCCAGCAGATAGGCAGCCTGAGTTTCAGGCGCGTTTTGGATCTTCCCTTCCGAATCAAAGTAGTGGGTTGCGAAAGACTCCGCGACAGACCGGGCCTCCATCGCATACTTGTCCGCGTCATCGACTCGCCCCAGCACGCGAGCGCTTTCGGCCAGAATCTGACAGCTGCGTCCGTAAAATGCCAAACCCAATAGCGGAGATGGCGTGTCGCCTTTGGTTTTTTTGGAGTAGGGCTGAAGCCAGTCTCCGAACCCTCGAATATTTGGTAGCAAGCCATCCACGGTTCGCTTACGATACCACCCCACCAGCTTCTCCATCATTTCATAGTTGTCAGCCAGGACCTCAGCATCTCCGCTGCGGACATAGACTTGCCACGGAATAAACGTGGCGGCGTCCATCCACCCCGGACTCCCTCCCTGTTTTAAAACATCAGGAATCACATGCGGAATATTGCCGTCGTCAAACTGGTCGTCACGCATGGACCCAAGCCAACTTTTTAAGAATGCTCGGCAGTCGTAGTTGAACATGGCAGTTGGAGTGAATACCTGAGCGTCACCGGTCCATCCCATCCGTTCATCACGCTGCGGACAATCGGTTGGAATGTCCAGAAAGTTACCGCGCTGCCCCCAGACAATATTGCTTTGCAGCCGGTTCAGTTTTTCATGCGATGTTTCAAACTTGCCCACCTGTGCCAATTCAGAAAAAAGCGCCACCCCCGTAACCCAACTTTTTTGCGGAACCACACCTTCGGGCAAACCCGAAAGTTCGACGAACTGAAAACCGTGAAACGTGAACTTTGGCTCCCACTCAACAGTGCCGGTCTTTGCCGCGATGTACGAATCCGTGGATTTCGCACCACGATAATTTCGAGTATGCACCGTACCGTCCGAATTCAGCATCTCTGCAAATCGCACGGTGACTTTTTGATCTTTCTCAACCGGGATATTAAGCTTTGCCCAGCCAACAATATTCTGCCCCAGATCAAAAACGAAGCGACCGGACTCTGGTTCAGTGACTTTACTGACCGAAACGACTTCCATTTTCTTGACCGGCGCAAATGGCTTGGGAACAATTCGAGCGGAGCCAAGGTCATCATTGACTGCCACAGGCTTCCAATCCGCCCATTCTTTCCGAGCGTCAAAATGTTCGCCATGATAGATGCTTGACGACACAAACGGACCGTTGAAGGTCGCTTCCCAGCTTTCATCCGACACGACGGATGCCTTACGCCCATCTCGATAGACGACCTCCAGCTGGATCAGAATTTCTGCGTGCGGGCCGAACAAATTTCGCTCGCTCTTCCACCCAAGATGCCCTGCATACCAACCGTCTCCCAGCATAGCCCCTAAAGAATTGGCTCCCTGTTGAAGCACGTCGGTCACGTCATAGGTCAACGAATCAAGTCGTTTGTTGTACGATGTGAAGCCGTTGGCAAAATGGTCATCACCAACTCTTCGCCCGTTGAGCTCCAATTCGAAAACGCCACGAGCCGTAGCGTAGATCCGAGCGGTCGCGACGTCGCCATCAATGTCAAAGTTGCGTCGGAAGCGAGTCACCTTTTCGACTTCCGGCGGCGCATCGCCAACGGGGCGCATCCACTTGGCGGTCCAGTCGTTCTGTGAAAGAAGACCAAGCTCAAAGCTCGCCGACTTGCTCCAGCCAGCTTTCTTGCCATTCTCATCTTTAAAATTGACTCGCCAGTTCAACCGCTGGCGAGACTGAAGCGGATCGCCATCGTATGGAACAAACGCGGACTGGTCTGATTCAACCCACCCGCTATCCCAGACGACCGATCCTTCATTTAAGTCGACATCCCTCAACTCGATACGATAAGCGGTCTGTCGCTTGACACCGTCGGGAAGCATCCAAGAAAACGTCGGTGTCGCATCGTGGAACCCAAGTGGATCGACAAAACCTTCTCCGACGCGCAGTGATTTGGCGGTTTGTTGCGCATTTGCGGCACGCATAGGCGCCCACAAAATCAATCCAAGCATTAAGAACAACTTCGGATTCAACATCAACACAAAAACCGCCTCCATTTTCTCAGCGAGATATATCAACTCCTATTGTCGACCAAAGCTAGGGTTTTGGCGAGATCCACACCCGCATTCGCTTGACAGACTCATGCTCTGGCAAGATTTTTCAGCATCTTGATATCGATCCACTAATCGACAGCAACCGCTTCGTGTAATAAAGTGACTTATCGATGGTGACGTAACTCAGGACCAGAGTTGCTCCCTGCGAACACGGTGCCGTCCGCTGCACAGTTCCACCGAATCCAGAGACCTTAACACCAACCTTCAACCCGCGACAAACCATGACTCGAAACATTTTTCTGTGCCTGTTCATTGCTGGGCTGTTAACGTCCAGTTCATTCGCAGAGGATCCGACGAACGTGGTGCTCGTTATCACCGACGACCAAGGATACGGCGATCTCGCGTGCAACGGGAATCCGGTTATTAAAACCCCAAACGTCGATCACTTGGCGTCGGAAAGTTCCGGACTAAGCGACTACCACGTTGCTCCCACGTGCTCACCGACGCGATGCGCGTTGCTGACGGGACACTGGACAAATCGCACCGGAGTCTGGCACACGATCATGGGCCGGTCGATGCTGCGTGAGAATGAAGTTACCGCTGGCCAAATGTTTGCTGATGCTGGCTATCAAACCGGCATGTTTGGCAAGTGGCACTTAGGCGACAACTACCCCTACCGTCCCGAGGATCGTGGCTTTACCGAAGTCTATCGACACGGTGGAGGCGGCGTCGGGCAGACTCCTGACGTTTGGGACAACGCCTATTTTGATGGCTCTTATTTCCACAACGGGAAAATCGTTCCGGCGAAAGGTTTTTGCACTGACGTCTTCTTCGAACAGGCCAACGCGTTCATCAGCAAGTGCGCCAAGGAAAAGAAACCGTTCTTTGCTTATATCTCAACCAACGCTCCGCATGGTCCGTTGCATTGTCCGCAAAAATACCTCGACATGTATAAAAATCAGTCCGACAAGGTCGCTGCTTTCTATGGCATGATTACCAATATCGACGACAACGTCGGTAAGACTCGCCAACTGATCGAAGAACTTGGAATCAAGGACAACACGATCTTTGTTTATACTACGGACAACGGAACGGCCAGTGGCGAAAAAGTTTTCAATGCCGGCATGAAAGGCAAGAAGGGAAGCCCCTACGAAGGCGGCCATCGTGTGCCGTTTTATCTCCACTGGCCGGCCGGCGGCATTACGAAACAGCATGACGTCAAAACCTTAACGCACGCTGTCGATGTTGTCCCTACGCTGCTGGAAATGACCGGTGTATCCAAAACGGAAAGTGTAAAATTTGATGGCGTTTCGATCGCCGACTTGATCGATCCAAACAAAGATGTCGAATGGCCAGAGCGGTTCGTCATCAGCGATTCACAACGTGTTCGCGATCCGATCAAATGGCGACAGTCGTCGGTGATGTCTCAAAAGTATCGACTCATTAATGGCGAAGAACTTTACGATATCGCGAGCGACCCCGGCCAGAGCACTGATATCGCGAAAGACAATCCAGAAGTTGTCGTGAAAATGCGAGAGTTCTATGATCAGTGGTGGGCTGAACTTGAGCCAACCTTCAAGCAAACAACCGAGATCTATCTCGGCCACCCCGACCATCCGGTCGTCAACTTAACAGCTCATGACTGGATCCAAAAAGAGCATCCTCCGTGGAGCCAACTCGCCATTCGAAGGGCCAGACGCAATATTCCGAAGGGTGCCCAAACGCTCGCCCACGCTGGCCACTGGGCGGTCAAGGTGATTGAAGATGGCAAGTATCAGATATCGCTCCGTCGTTGGCCCGCTGAGTCTGAAACTGCGATCAACGCCGAACTTCCTCCAGGAGCCAATGTACCTGGTGCGAGCCGCGCTTTTCGTTCCATCGTAGGGAATGCCATTAGCGCCACTCACGCAGTGCTACGCATTGACGGCAAAGATCTCGAGCGGAAACCTGTCGAAAGCGATGCTCAGCAGGTGAGCTTCGTTACCGATCTGAAACAAGGTTCGTATCAACTCGCGCCCGTGTTCCAGATCGACAAAGGCGAATTGGGCGCTTACTACGTCGTGGTGACACGTCTCGAGTGAGCTCCCAAAACGTCTAGCGGAAAACCTCAATCGAGTCACTGCAACACAGATTGAAATACTCGGTTCGTGCTTTTCTGCAACTAAGAAAACCTGCCAAGCCTACCGCGATGCCACGGAATCGTTCGAGTCGGTTTCAAAACCACATTCGAAGGATCGTAGTACTGCATCCACGTCGAAATTCGAAAGCTACCGGCTTAAGCGTGTACTACGAGCGCCGATTTTAAAATGGGCGTTGGTCTGTTCAATGTGCGTTTACTTTTTAAGCGTCGCCGCTGGCTCAGCTTCAGCCATTGCTCAACAGCAACCAGAATTGAGCAAGTAAGGCTGACGAACGAGTCCACTTGAGTTTTACGCGTGACATTTCCGTTATCGGAGTTTGCTTGGCGGACAGGTTCTGCTTACAAAGGAAACTCAGGGCCCCGTCGAACCATTCGATGCCCGGCGCATTGGGCTCAACACCACTCTGTCATCGTTGTCATGCTCAACGGTGCGGTCAGTGAAAGCAGTGTTGGTAGACACTAGAAAGAACAGCACAAATGCTGAGCTGAAAATTTAAAGCTGAACCGGCTGATGGTTGGGTTTGAGACGTCCACTTGTCCTTCGAGTGGACCGCCACATCAGGAATTGGAATGCAAACCCTGCGCCA